>JAXGTH010000080.1:0-12261 GCA_040775045.1 Bacteroidales bacterium | reverse complement strand
GTTCTGCTGCCACGCATGGTCATCACTCCAGGCCAGGCCCGGGCTGATATCCACGTTGAAAATATAATGGACTGCGCTGGTTGTGACCTCCCCGATCACCGGGTAGTAACATTCGTCGAAAATATGCTGGATAGCATCGGTGAGATCGGTGAATCCGCCCCAGGCACCAAAGTTGTATGATCTCATCCAGAGGTGTTTGTAATTGTAGGTTTCATTTTCATAAGTTTCGGTGGTGGATGAATAGATCACATAGATATCGCCGAACTCATTGATCCCGATCGTTGGCAGGGTTGACGGGCCATGCTGCTGGTAATACATGATGTCGTCGTTGAGGGTGATCACCCCGTCGCCGTCGACATCCTGCATCCAGCCGATATAGTTCACGTCCTCCACCATCTCCGAATTGGCATAGCCATATTGCGGCGGAGCGAGGGTATTCACATCATTGGAAAAGGCTTCCATATCCTCGTTCCAGTAACCTATCCCGTCATAAAGGGGCCAAAGCGTGTATGTGGTCCCGACTTCGAAATGCGCCACCCTGTTGATCGCAAATACCACATGTGCCTTTCCATCGAAATCAAGGGCAATGTTGGCTGCGTTGCAGACGCTGAAAAAAGTGTCGGTAATGGTTGTGTTCCAGTCGAAGAACGGATAGGGATGTTCCCAGATCACGGTCTTTTCCCAGGTGTCGCCGTTATCGTCCGACTTCATCATGAACATGTCGGCCCAGTCGCTGGCGTGGAGCAATACCACGGTATTCCCCCTTGCAGCCATGGTATAGTCGTCGGCACCCAGTTCTGCATAATCATCTTCACCCATCCCGTCAAGGATAACATTTTTCGGGTCCCAGGTCTCGCCACCATCGCTTGAACGGGAATAGAGCAATGCAGTGGTCTGTCCCATGTATTCCACATAGGAATTCACGAACATATGGATGATCTCGTTATTCTCGCCGGAGGTGACCATCCTGGGCCAGGTAAGTTCGTTCTCGATGCCGGCAGGGCCGAGGAAGTTGGTCTGTACCCAGTCCCCTTCGCCTTTGGTTTCGCGCTGCGACCATTCAAGGCTGGTGACACCATTATGCGCCACGGAGATCTCCCCGCCAGGGCCCCAGGCAGCAATGCTGGGCCACCCGCAACGGTTGGTCTGTATCCTTTGCGTGGGCCAGGGATCCCATTCGCTGCCGTCGAAATAGTTGTATCCCGTACCACGGTCCGAGAAGGCTGTGGCTTCTAGTCCCCTCGTCCAGACCGCGGCCATGGTACCATCGCCCCAGACCTGCAGGCGGTTGCTGATGCTGGCGTTCGACTGGAGGTCGTACCAGGTTTCGCCGAGTTCGGTTTCATCAGGCCCGAGCATGCCCTTATTGGTGACCATGCCGACATCCTGGTTCATAAAGGGATTGATGGCCGTGGTGGGTTTCCGGTATTCAACCCTGACTGTTTTCTCCAGCAGTGACCCGTTCACTGTGGGAATGTTCTGTGCACTGAGGGCAAGGCCTATACAGAGCACAATCGCAAAAAGTAGATTTTTTTTCATGGTTAAGCAGTTTTATTGAACATTTACTGGCATGTTTAGACCCGGTCCAGGATATGAAACCCTGCCTCCCCCCTTTTCTGAAAGGGCTTAGTATGGCTTACGAGTTTCATAAAAAATTCTTCTCCGGATATCTTCAGGATAATAAAAGTAGTAAAAAATCCGACGGACTTCAAATCTTCTCACTCCGTTAACACGAAAATAACACCACGGAAAACAAAAAAGGTTGCCCCCGAAAACGGAAGGCAACCTTTATAACAGCTAAGATCTCCTTTATTCTACGATCATTGACCTTGTAGCCTTGCGGGCACCGCTGGTCACGGTATAGAAATATACACCGGCTTCAAGCCCGGAGGCATCGATGTTGATGTAATGCGTTCCGGCATTCACATCACCTTTATCGATGCTCATCACCTTCTGTCCAGTAACGTTCACGATTTCAACATTCAGCGGGCCGGCAGCTTCGAGTTCAACCCTGATGCTGGTCTGGCTGCTTACAGGGTTGGGATAGTTCTGCTCAACCGTCAGGCCTTTATTGTTTTCAGCACCTTCACCAATACCCGTGGTGAGGTCAGATTTCGGCAGCTGGCTGAAATAGATCCTGTTTTCCTGGTAGGCATGGTCGCCGTCGACACCGTTGCCGGGGGTGATATCGGCATTGTATATATAATAGATATAATCATCCGAAGTATGCGCCAGGACGGGATGGATACATTCGTCAAAGATATGGGTGATGTCGTTGGTCAGGTCCACGAACTCACCCCACATGCCTCCGTCGTAAGCGCGTGCCCAGAGGTGCTTGTAGTTATAGGTATCGTTCTGGTAGGTTTCGGTTGTCGAGGCAAAGATCACGAACCTGCGGCCCTGGGCATCCACCGTGATGGTCGGCATTCCCGAGGGACCCAGCTGGCGGTAGTAATAGATGTCGTCCGTCAGGGTGATCTCCCCGTCGCCATCCACATCCTGCATCCAGTCGATGTAGTTATAGTCCTCAACCAGTTCGGTGTTGGCATAGCCATACTGTGGCGGTGCAAGGGCAGCAAGGTCATTGGAGAATGTTTCCATGTCCTCGTTCCAGTAACCCACACCGTCAACATAGGGGAAAAGGTTATAGGTGGTCCCCACTTCGAGGTGCATCACCCTGTTGATCCCGAATACTACGTGGCATTTGCCGTATGGGTCGATGGTGATATTGGCCGAGTTGTCGACGCAGAAAAAGGTATCGGCAATGGTGGTGTTCCAGTCGAAGAACGGATAGGGGTGTTCCCAGATCACCGTCTTTTCCCAGGTCTCGCCATTATCGGTCGATTTCATCATGAACAGGTCGTGCCATGCGCCGGCAACCAGGAATGCCACGGTATTGCCGACAGGATAAGCGAAGATATATTCATCGGCGCCAAGGTCGAAATAATCATCGGGACCCATGCCATCGATAAAAATGTTCTCAATGTCCCAGTTTTCACCACCATCAGGCGAGAAGGAATAAACCACGGCAGCATTCATCCCCTGGTATGGATCATAGGAATTGGCTAAAAGATGCAGCCCCATGAGGTCGGGACCGGTGGTCACCATCCTGGGCCATGCCAGGGATGGGGGACCGGAGGACCCGATATAGGTTGATTCGGTCCAGTCGCCCGTTCCGGCCGTTTCCCTGGTATTGTATACCAGGTTTGTCGGGTAATTATGGGCAAGGACGATCTCGCCGCCATCACCAAGGGGCGCATAATTGGGCCAGCCTGTTTTTATGCTCTCGATCCTTACAGAGGCATTTGGGCCCCATTCGGTTCCATTATAAAAATTATAGCCCGATCCCCTGTCGGGAAAAGCATCGGCTTCGAAGCCCATGGTATATACGGCAGCCATGCGGCCGTCTTCGTAACGGTAGAACCTGTTGTTAACGGATGCATTGCTCCAGAAGTCATACCATGTGGTTCCGAGGATGTGCTCAGCGGGAGCCACGGCAGTACCGCGGGTGGTATAGTTCACTTCATTGTTGAACGGTGTGAAGCTTTCAGCCGGGGCCCGGAATTCGGCTTTCACCGATGTATTGATGAGCGCTTTGGACGGGAGTGCCTGCTGGCCCATGAGGGAAAAACCGAAGCTGACAGCCAGGCATAAGAGTAGGATTTTTTTCATTTTAAAACATTTAAGTTAAACATTGCAGAATATGCTGCTGATAAAGGTATAAAAAAAACTTCCCCTGCCAAAACCAATGGCAATAAAAAAAACCCCCGTTGCCATAACGGGGGTTTCACATCTGGTAGTAACAGATGCACTATTCTACGATCATTTTTCTGGTCACCTGGCTTTCACCTGCAGTAACGGTATAGAAGTATACCCCTGATTGCAGGTTCGTGGCGTCGATGGTGAAAACATGATTTTGTGCAGGCACATGGCCCTTGTTGATCTCGATCACCTTCTGGCCGGTCATGTTGGTGACGACCAGCGAGAGGTTGGCCGGCCTTTCGAGCCTGACATTGACATTTGACTGCCCGTTGAAGGGATTGGGGAAGTTCTGCGATACATAGGAGATATCTTCAACTTCCTTTTCACTCATGCCGGTGATGAGGTCTGATTTCGGCAGCATGCCATATATCCACCTGTTTTCCTGATAATCGTGGTCGCCGTCGAGGGCATTGCCCGGGGTGATGTCGGCCTGGTAGATGTAGTGGATATGGTCGTCGGACTTATTCCCGATCATGGGATAAACGCAATCGTCGAAAACATGCACGATTTCTGAAGTTACATCGACAAATTCGCCCCAGATGGTGTTGGCATAGGCCCTGGCCCAGATATGCTTGTAGTTGATGGGCTCCGCCCCGCCGGTATAAACATAGGTTTCTGTGTTGGAAGAGTAGATCACGAAACGCCTGCCCCAGTCGTCGACATGGATCGCCGGTGTAGTCGACATGCCATAGGTACGCAGGGGCAATTCACCTTCAAGGGTCACCACTCCGTCGCCGTCCACATCCTGCATCCAGCCGATATAGGTCACATCCACTTCAAGTTCCGAAGCTTCATAGCCCAGTCCTGGCGGTGCCAGTGCATTGTAATCGTTCGAGAAGGGTTCCATCATGTCGTTCCAGTAGATGATCCCTTCCCAGTCGGGATTATAGGCATAGAATCCTCCCGTACCGTCATTGATATAACGTGTCAGGCCGAACACCACATGCGCATGCCCCTGGTTGTCGATGGCCATATGGCCGCTGAAATCGGGGCAGAAAAGTGTATCGCAGGGATCAGCTGAGTTGTAGAAGGGTATGGGGTGTTCCCACACGATCACCCTCTCCCAGGTATCACCATTGTCGTCGGACCGCAGGTAGAAGAGATCGGAATAGGCATTCACATAAAGCATACAAATAACATTACCATTCGAAGCAAGCACATATCTGTCCTGTGTGATATCAAGATAGTTTTCTTCTCCCATTTCCGGTGGAACAATGTTGTGGGGATCCCAGGTCTCCCCTCCGTCTGCAGTACGGGAATAGACTACCGTTGTGGTCTGGCCCATCCATTCGCCATTGGTACATACCAGGATGTGGTTGTACTCATTGTTCTCTCCCGAGCACACCATCCTGGGCCAGGTGATGTCATTTTCGATGCCGGCAGGCCCCAGGAAGTTGGTCTGGGTCCAGTCGCCGGTTCCCTTGGTTTCGCGCTGGATGATCTCCAGGCCTGCAGATCCGTTATGGGCAACGCTCATCTCCCCGCCGGATCCCCAGGAGGAGATATTAGGCCACCCGGTCTTGATATTCTCAATGCGCATAGTGGGTTGCGGGCCCCATTCGGTTCCATTATAATAATTGTAACCGGTCCCCCTGTCGGGGAAAGAGGCAGCTTCGATTCCGTACATAAACACACCTGCCATGGTCCCGTCGTCAAAGCACCAGAAACGATCGCCGGTGTTGTAGTTGGAAAAAAGGTCGTACCAGGTAACACCGATAGTGGTCTCCGAAGGAGCCAGTGCATCGGAACTTCTGAGAAAGCTCACGGGGTTGCTGAAGTTGGTGGCATCATCCGTTGCCCTGTTGAACTTCTCAGTTTCGAATTTTGCCAGTCTGTACTTGTCAGGCGCTCCCTGGCTGAAGACCGCCAGGCTGAAGCATACCAGCAGACTGAAGAGTAGGATTTTCTTCATGGGTTAAACAGTTTTTGGGTTAAACATTAATTAGGCGTAACGTGCTAATATACAAAATAAAATCTGCGAAGTAAAATTTGTTATAAAAAAAAAGCCCCTGTCGTTCGACAGGGGCTTTGAAAAAATATTGTCGTAATGATTATTCTACGATCATTTTGCGGGTCACCTGGCTGTCGCCTGCAGTAACGGTATAGAAATAGATACCGGCCTGGAGGCTTGAAGCGTCGAGGGTGAAGGTATGGGTCTGTGCAGGTACCTGTCCCTTGTTGATCTCGATCACTTTCTGACCGGTCATATTGGTCACCACGAGCGAGAGGTTGGCAGCCTTTTCGAGGTTCACGGTAACCGTCGATACGCTGCTGAACGGGTTGGGATAGTTCTGTGATACGTGTGAATCATCGATCAGTGCAGTTTCTTCAACACCGATACCGGTCCACGAGGGGGTCAGCTCAACCTTGGGCAGCATGCCATAGATCCAGCGGTTTTCCTGGTAGGCATGTTCGTCATCAAGGGCAATGCCCGGGGTGATGTCGGCCTGGTAGATGTAGTGGATGTTTTCATCCGATGAGCCGGCGAGGATCGGGAACACACATTCGTCGAAGATGTGGGTGATGTCGGACGTGAGGTCCATGAAGTCGCCCCAGCCTTCCGAACCGGTGGCATTGTCGTAACCCCTGGCCCAGATGTGTTTGTAGTTATAGGTGTCGTTCTGGTAGGTTTCGGTGGTAGATGCGAAGAGCACATACCTGTAACCATACTCATCAACGGTGATGGTGGGCATACCGGAGATACCCAGCTGGCGGTAGCTGATCAGTTCGTCCATGAGGGTGATCACGCCGTCGCCGTCAACATCCTGCTGGTAGCCGATGTAGTTCACATCTTCAACCAGTTCGGAGCTTGCATAACCGTACTGCGGCGGAGCAAGGGCGCTGAGGTCGTTGCTGAAGGGATCCATCATGTCGTTCCAGTAACCGATACCGTCGACATAGGGATAATAATTATAGGTAGTACCAACTTCCCAGTGGGCAACCCTGGTGATCCCGAATACAACGTGCACGTGGCCATCATAGTCGATGGTGAGGTGAGCAGAGTTGTCGCAGGCAAACATGGTGTCGGCTATGGTGGTGTTCCAGTCGAAGAACGGGTAGGGGTGTTCCCATACCATGACCTTGTCCCAGGTTTCACCATTGTCGTCGGACCTCATGTAGAAAAGGTCGTGCCATGCACTACCGATCAGGATGGCAACGGTGTTGCCCCTGGTGGCGATGGAATATTCGTCGGCAGCAACTTCGAACAGCTCGTCCGGGCCGGTACCTTCCATGACCACGTTTTGCGGATCCCAGGTGGCACCACCGTCGGTGGAGCGTGAATAGAGCAGCGCAGTGGCCTGGCCCATATATTCCACATAGGAGTTGCTGATCATATGGATGACCTCATTGTTTTCACCTGATGTGGCCAGCCTGGGCCAGGTAAGGTCGTTCTCGATGCCGGCAGGCCCGAGGAAGTTGGTCTGGGTCCAGTCGCCGGTACCCTTGGTCTCACGCTGGATAAATTCAAGGCTTGCGACGCCGTTATGGGCAACGCTCATTTCACCATTGGCTCCCCATGCCCAGTTTGAAGGCCATCCGGTCTTCAGGCTTTCAATACGTGCAGTAGGTACGGGGCCCCATTCGGTACCGTTGTAGAAATTGTAACCGGTACCCCTGTCGGGGAAAGAGGTGGCCTCGATACCGAATATGAAAGTCCCGGCCATGGTACCATCTTCCCAGCGGTAGAAACGATTGCCGATAAATTTATTGGAGAAGAGGTCGTACCAGGTGGTACCGATCACATGCTCGGCGGGAGCAAATGCATCGGTGCTCCTGACCATACTCACCGGGTTGTTGAAGTTGGTGGCATTGTCAGTACCCTTGATAAAGGAAGCCTCTGCAGTTTTTTGGAGTAACTCCTTGGAAACGGTCGGGGCATTCTGGCTGAATGCCACAAAACCGATACACAGAGCTACACTCACGAGTAATAGCTTTTTCATTGGAAAATAGGATTTTAGTTAAACAAATTAGGTTAAAAATTAGCTTTCATAAGTTAAAAGTGGTGCGAAGTTAAATAATTTGTTCATTCATCACCAAAAAATAGACATAAAAAATGCAGTGTGGTTGCATGTAAACCCCTGAAATTTTACATGCCCGTAAGAAAAAAATTCTCCGGGCCAGGAAAACTGAAAATCAATCCTTGTCCTTGTTGCGCAGTTCCGTTCCGGCACCCATCGCGATGATCTTCGATCGCATGGCCTCTTTCGACTCGTCGAAGAGCTTGCGCATAGTGTAGTGGCGCATTCCGAAATACCCGCCCACGGCTTCATGCAGGGCACGCATTTTGGGATTAAAATCTCCTACCCACGACATTTCTATGGTATCATAATGGGGCTTGGTCTTCATCACATTGTCCATATGCTTGAAGATGGCCGATTCAATACCAAGTCGCTGGTACTGGGGCACCACGCCCATCACGGTAATGCGTGTCCGGGTGATGGTTTTATTCCACCTGTAGAAAAGGAAGCGCAGCTTATTCAGGAGATGCATCCGTCCATTAAGCTTCTTGAGGATCATGTTAAGGTCGGGTAGCATGACCAGGAATGCGATCGGCTCTTCATTGTGATAGGCGAACCAGATAAATTCCTCCACGAGGATCGGCTTCGCCTTCCTCATACTGTCGAGTACTACCTTGCGCTCGAGCGGTTGAAAATGCTCATGATAAACCCAGGCCTGATTGTAGACTTTGATAAGATCTGAAATGTATTTTTCGGCATGCTTGTATTCGAAATGCCTGACCTGGTATTCGGGCCTGCTCATGATCCGTTCTGCGATCTTCCAGAACCGCTCAGGGAAAGGCTTCCTGAGGTTAAGGTAATTGGTAACCTGCTCGTAGTATTTGTAAAAGCCATAAGTTTCGAACTGGTCTTTGTAGTATGGGAAATTATAGTTCATCCCGTAGCTGGGCTGAAGGTACCCCTCCACCAGGAGCCCCCAGAAGTTGTCGTTCTCACTAAAATTGATGGGGCCATCCATGGCTTCCGCTCCTTTTGACTCAAGCCAATCCCTGCAGGCATCAAAGAGCATCAAAGCAGCATCAAAGTTATCAATGCATTCATAGAAGCCCATCCCCCCGGTCACCTGGTCGAAGTTTTTCGATTTCTTTTCGTCGAGGAATGCTGCCACACGGCCGATCAGTGCACCCTGGTCGTCGACCAGCACCCATCGTATCGCGTCGCCATGATTGAAAAAAGGATTTTCCTCCCTGCTGAAAATGGATTCAATGGTCCTGTCGAGCGGGCAAACCCAGTTCTTGTCGTTCCTGTAAAGCTTTTTGGGAACTTCGAGGAATTGCCTCCTCGATTTTTTATCGGTTACTTCGATCAGTTTCATGGTGCCAAAGATAGACATAAATGCGATTTATATCCTCAATTTTGAGTTCCGGCGTTGATGACCCGTTTCCCCTAACCCGGATGGTCAGAAGGGGGTGATGTCGATGGTATCAACAAATGCTTATTTTTGCAACATTGCCGGCCGGCAGGACAATAAATATGCCGGATATTGCATTTAGATCGTTATGAAGAAGGTATATCTCCTGGTATTAAGGTCGTACCTCGGTCCGCTCATCCTCACGTTCTTCGTGGCGGTGTTTATCCTTCTCATGCAGTTCCTGTGGAAATACATTGATGACCTTGTAGGCAAAGGGCTCGAATGGTATATTGTGCTGGAACTCCTCTTTTATGCCTCATCTACCTTTGTGCCCATGGCCCTGCCCCTGGCCATCCTGCTCTCCTCCATCATGACCTTCGGCAACCTGGGCGAGCACTATGAGCTGGTGGCCATGAAGTCGTCGGGCATCTCACTCTGGAAGATCATGCGTCCGCTCATCGTTCTGTCGATCATGATCAGTGGTATCGCTTTCTATTTCTCCAATAATGTGCTACCCATCGCGAACCTCAAATTCAAATCCCTGCTTTATGATGTTCGAAAGCAGAAGCTGGCCTTCGACATCACCGAAGGCATTTTCTATGATGGTATCGAAGGCTTCGTGATGCGTGTAGGGAAAAAGGAGAACGACGACAGGACAATACGCGACGTATTGATATACAACCATATGGAAAAGAACGGCAATACCGACCTTACCCTGGCCGACTCGGGATATATGGAATCGACCCCTGATGGCAGGTACCTCATTTTCCACCTATTCAATGGCTATAACTACCAGGAGAAGACCGACCAGAAGGATTACCGTCAAAAGCTTCAATTCCAGAAGACCAGGTTTGCCGAGGAATACCGGCGTTTCGACCTTTCGGGTTTTGCCATGACACGAACCGATGAGAATCTTTTCAAGAACAACTACAGCATGTTGAATCTCAACCAGCTCAACGATGCCATTGACTCCCTGGGGAAACAATACAGCAGCAAAAAGCAGGATTTCTCTGAGAACTTCAACAAACATTACCAGTACCTTTCTGCACTCGACAGTACGAAGTATGCAGCCCTGGAAGACAATGACAGCCTGGTGTCACCACTCGACGGCTTCAGCACTGCTGAAAAGTCGACCATTGTGCAACGTGCGCTGAACAAGGCCCGTGGGATTAAAAGCAATATCGAGTGGCACATCAGCGACTATGAAAGCAAACGAGAATGGCTGGCCAAGCATATGGTGGCCTGGCACAAAAAGTTTACGCTTTCATTTGCTTGCCTGGTACTATTCTTCATCGGGGCTCCCCTGGGCGCCATCATCAGGAAAGGCGGCATCGGGCTGCCCGTGGTAGTATCGGTATTGTTCTTCGTGTTGTTCCACATCATCACCATCACCGGTGAGAAGTCGGCCATTGCCGGTGCCGTAAGCATAGAATTCGGGATGTGGATCGCTTCGGTGGTCCTTCTTCCCCTGGGCATCTTCCTCACCATGAAGGCCACTTCCGACAGCCCGCTGCTCGATTTCGACATCTGGAAAAGAAAGCTTGGCGCATTATTCAGGAAAAGAGAAGTTGTTTAAGGAGATCCGGGTAAAAAGCAGCACGCAGTGAACGGTTCACTACCTTTCACTGGTTCCTCGGGGTCCGGTCCCAGGTACCGGAATGGATCTTTTTGAGCGAACGGAAGAATCCCACCAGCAGTGCCAGGTTCATGGCATAGAAGTGGGTGGCCAGCCTCAGGGGCCTGATATGGATACCTGCTTTCTTCAGGAGGTAATCGAGTAAGGGCAGCAGCAGCAATGCCACATGCATCAGGAGCAATATCAGGTAAAATAGTGAAAATATGGCCAGCACGGCATTCACCAGGAGCGCCGTAAGGATGAAAAACGGGCCCAGCCACCTGAGCACCTTGTGCGAGAGAAAGCAAAATCCGAGGTTCTTCCGCAGCAGCAGGTGCGAAAAGGTGCGCAGGTTCTGCCAGTTACCGGTTGCGATCCTCACCTTTCGCCTGAATTCATCCCTGAGCACATTGGAAACATCTTCGAAAACCGGTGCTTCTAGATCGTTGATGGCCTTTTTGCCTTTGTCGAAGATCTTCATGTTGATATAAAAATCATCGACAAGGTAGTTGGGCGGCACCATCGAATAGTCTTCCTTCCTGATGGCATAGCAACCCCCGAAAGGGCCCATCATGGTGCCCCAGAGCCGGCCTTCCATGTTCTTGATATGGACTTCGCGGCTGATATATGCCTTTTCCTGGTATGAGATGCCCTCATCCCTCATGCCTTTGTTGATCATGTTGGTGTCGACAAGGCCGATCCCGGGGTTCCTGAAATGCCGCACCAGGTTGAAGACTGTTGAAGTGTCGAACATCACATTGGCATCGGTGAGAATGAGCAATTCCCCTTTTGATTCCGACACCAGGTCGTTCACCACGTTCTGCTTGCCCCTGCGCTGCCTGAAATCCCGGAATTTGAGGTTCGGGTGCTCCGGCAGGTACCTCCCGACTATGGCGGCAGTATCATCATCCGAATTGTCGGAACCGATCAGCACTTCCAGCTTATCATCGGGATAATCGCCATTGAAGATGCTTTCTATCTTTTCGGCAATGACCTCCTCCTCGTTGAAGGCCGAAATGATGACCGAAACCACCGGCAGGTCATCGTTGCGGGTATACTGGTTTTCGTTCCCCCTTTTTCGGAAAGATAAGAGTTCGAGGATGAGCGGATAGAAAAGATAGGTGTGCAGTACCAGGTAAACGCATATCCAGAAGATTACAGCCAGCACCACCATCAGATATGTTCCTTATAAAAAGCTGCCAGGGCTTTTGAGATTGATAAATTGTCGTAGTTTTCCTTTATAAAACTTACGGCATTCGCGCCAATGGCCTCAAATTTATCAAAATTATCCAAGAGGCTTTCTATTGCTGCGGTAAATTTTTCGTGCCCGTCGGCGATGAGGATATTCTTCCCGTCGGACACCGCGATCCCTTCGGCCCCGATGGATGTCGAAACGATGCTCTTGCCCAGCGCCATCCCTTCCACGATCTTGATGCGCATGCCGCTTCCCGAAAGCAGTGGCACGACCATTACGGCCTTGCCCTGCATGAAGGCATAGGCATCTTCTACTTCAC
>JAXGTH010000079.1:0-12325 GCA_040775045.1 Bacteroidales bacterium | reverse complement strand
TTACAGCAGCTTCCTCGCCGATGACAACCTCATCCACCTGAAGACCGATAACCGTCCGTTACTGGATTATACCCTCGGGGTGATAGAGGAATACGGCCACGAGCCGGGCACGGTATCCTTCGACGTATACGGCGAAGGGGCCCCGCCGGAAGTGATGGAGATACAGACCTTCTACGAGCAGCTCTGGCGCGAGGAAGGCCGTACCATCCATTACCTGAACTTCAGGATGAAAAAAACATGACAGATCCCTCTTTTTTCGAAAAGGTTTACGCAGTAGTGCGCATGATCCCCTACGGCCGGGTAAGCACTTACGGGGCCATAGCGGCATACCTCGGCACCCGGGGCTCGGCCCGGATGGTGGGCTGGGCCATGAACGCCTCGCACACCGCCCGCGAAAATGTGCCGGCACACCGCGTCGTGAACCGGCAGGGACTGCTCACCGGCAAGCACCATTTCGGTGCACCCCATATCATGCAGCAACTGCTCGAAAGCGAAGGGATCACCGTAGTGGAAGACCGCATCGTGGATTTCAAAAAACACTTCTGGGACCCGGCGAAAGAGATGGGGGGTGTTAATTTTTAATTTTGAATGCTTAGTTTTTAATGATCTCATATCTCAAGTCTCAAATCATTGCTGTCCGGGATAATTTATTGTAAAGCGATATAGTCATTTATTGGAGGGGCTTTGGTGAGGGTGGACTTTCTAGGGTCTTCTTTGGAGTTTTATTGTCGGCAATGCCTCGACTACCCGGCATGAAAAGGCTCTGTTTTTTTTAGGGAATAAGGGCGCGGCACTCAATAACTTGATTTCATTGGTGTGCCGCGCTCTTATTCCCCAGGATAAATGGAAGCATTGTCACCCTGAGCGACAGTCGAAGGGTGTCACCGCGAGCACTTCGGCCAGCTCAGTATAAACTCCGTCGAGCGGCTCTTTCAATCACGTAGTTTCCTGTATTTAGAATTTTACCGGAAACCAGTAGTTCAGAGTTCAGAGTTCCGAGTTCAGAGTTCAAAGTTCAGATTTCAGAATGTACCCGCTGCCATGCACCGTGGTGATCTTCACGCCGGGATCTTCTTTCAGGTATTTTCGCAGCTTGCTGATGAAGACATCCATGCTGCGGGTGGTGAAATAGCTCTCTTCCCCCCAAATGTTCCTGAGGGCTTCCTCCCGCGGGAGCACCCTGTTCATGTGCCGGCAAAGCATCTTCAGCAATTCCGACTCCTTGGGTGAAAGCTGCTGCACTTCGTCGCCGGATCTGATGGTCCGTTTTATGGAATCAAATTCGTACATGCCGATGCTGAAGTAATCCTGTACTGATGGTTCGCCTGCCATGCTATGCCGCCTGAGGATGGCCCTGATCTTCATCAGCAGGACTTCCGAATCGAAGGGTTTGGTGATGTAGTCATCGGCCCCGAGCCTGAAGCCTTCCATGATATCCTTTTTCAATGTCTTGGCGGTAAGAAAGATGATCGGAATATGCTCATCCATTTTCCTGATCTCCCTGGCGATGCTGAACCCGTCGATATGGGGCAGCATCACATCCAGGATACAAAGGCTGAACGACCCGGCAGTAAATGCCTGCACGGCTCCGGCACCATCGTCGACCCATTCCACATCATAATCATGAAGGCCCAGGTATGATTTCATCACCGCACCGAAGTTCTTGTCGTCCTCGACCATGAATATCCTGAGCTTTTCTTCCATCATTGCGCATTTGGTATTATGATCTCAAAGGTACTTCCTTTCCGGGGCTCGCTCTGCACCCTTATGGTGCCCCCGAAGGCTTCCACCACGGCTTTCACATAGCTGAGTCCAAGCCCGAAACCTTTGATGTTATGAATGTTTCCACTTTCCTTCCTGTAGAATTTGTCGAAGATCCGTTGCTGTACATCCCGCGACATCCCCATACCCTGGTCGCTGATCCGAATCAGCACCCCCCTGTCGGTATCGGCTGTCGATACCGCGATGACTGGTTTCCCCGTGCTGTATTTGATGGCATTGTCGAGCAGGTTGAGCACGGCATTGGTAAAATGGTCGGCATCAACAAAAACTTTATGATGCATGGCCTTAAGATCCATGCTCACCATACCATCGCGCTCGCGAAGCAGTAGGCCGGCCTTGTCGACGGCCTTCAGCAGCAGGGCATGCAGGTCATGTTCCCTGATGTTAAACTCCATATCATGTTTTTCGAGCAGCGACATCCTGAGCACATTCTCCACCTGTGTGTTCATGCGCTGGTTCTCTTCACGGATGATGGCCGTATAGTTCCTGACTTCATCCTCATCCCTGATGATGCGGGGATTGTCGATGGCATCAACGGCCAGGGAGATCGTGGCAATGGGTGTTTTGAATTCATGCGTCATATTATTGATGAAATCAGATTTGATGTCGCTGAGCTTCTTTTGCCGGAGGATCATATGGATCGTGATGCCAAAGGTGATCACGATTACCAGGGTGAGGAGCAGGGCGGAAGCCAGGATCCAGGCCATGGATTTCACAATATGAACATTCCTGCCAGGGAACTGCAAAACGAGGAAGTTTGATTCGTCTACCAGCTCATTCGGAAAGATGCTGACCATGTATTTGTGATCGGCATCGCCGGCAATGAAGCCGCTTGACCTGATCGGGTAGGACTTCGTGCTGTCGAGGTTCATGACGGCAAATTCGAAGGGGGCGCTGATCCCCTTGTTGAGCAGCTCGGCGGTGAGTACTTCCAGGAGGACGTGCGGGTCGATACGATCGCTGATCGGGACAGGCTCGGTTTCAATTTCGTATGCCATCCTGATGAAGGCTTCTTTCAGGTCGTTGGCACGCTTGATGATCAGGTAACCGTTTTCGGGGCCTTCGATGACCGTGTCGCCGTCGTCGCCGATAAATACAAGGTCGTGCGTGATCATCTTGTCCAGGCTGTCAAGACCGATGCTTGACCTGACCTTGGCCACCGTCCTCCTGATGCTGTCGATCCTCACCTCATGCTTGTATTCCACGACCTCGTGATCGTCCCTGCCGGTCCACACGCTGATCACATAGTTTGCCGACTCATCGGAACTGATGGCGTAAGAATATGCCCCGGCACTGACGGTGTCGGCCTTCATGATGAAGACATCAGCGGCACTGTCGCCATCGCGCACGCTTTTCCGGAATTTTGTGAATTCGTCGCCCAGGATCATGATGTTCTCGTGCGACTCGAGCTTGCCTGCCGTGGCGCGCAGTGCAGCATTGACGTTTTTGTTGAAGTTCTCGTCGCGGATGCTGATGGCATTACGGATCCAGAATAGCTGAAGGAGGATGATCCCCGCCAGGGAGATACTCATCAACACGATCACGAATATGAACAAACGCCTGTTCATCGGATCAAAATTATTAAAGAATCCGTTGGTATTGACAACTTTAACCTTTCCTTAACCTTTTTTAACCGGCCCTTAACCTATGCCGGCCATAAGCCGGACTAGATTTGTGCAAATAAATTTGTTGAACAAAAATCCATAAAAGATGAAAAGAAACAGACAATTATTCATGGGCTCCCTGATCCTCCTGCTGCTGGCCGCATTTACATTTTCAGTTGCCTTTTCCCAGGAGAAGAAGGAAGAGGCGAAAGTGATCAAACTTAAGCTTGTAACCAACGAAGATGGATCGACGACCATCGATACCACCATCATCATCGGTGAAGATTTTGACGGGGACTGGAAGGAACTTATCGGCGATGAGGCCATACTTGAAAAGCTCGAAGATATCGAGATCGAGATCGAAGCAAACGACGACGGAAGCTTCATGATCATGAATACCGGCGGATCAGGCCATAAATACGTTTATGTGATGGAAATGGATGAAGAGCAGGGCGAAATGAAAGTTGATGTGGAAAAGATTTCGGAAGCCATGCTTGATGTTCATGTTGAAACACTGGAAGGCGATTCCGTAAAAACCTTCGTGGTTAAAACCGTGAAGGGCGGCGACGAAGAGGACAGCAAGGTGCTGATATGGCACTCTGGTGATGATGCAGTGCGGCTTGACCATGAGATCATGCTTGACGAAAAGGACGGAAAGAATGCAAAGATCATCGTTTATACAACCAAAGACGGAGATGAAAAGGTAGAGGTCATCAGCACGAATAAAGTGATCGTGATCAAGGATGACGACAAGAATGAGGGTAAGGATAAAAAGAAAAAAGATAAAAAAGACAAATAATACCCTGCAGGCTTTCCTTGTTTTAAGCGGAAAAGGCTTCCCATAGCGGGATAGCCTTTTTCATTTCCGGGAGGTTGGGTCCCGAACGGCGATATTTTATATCTTAGCCAATCGTCACTGTACGCTAATTTGATAACTGATATAATTAAAACAATGGACCGCAGATCATTCATCAAACGTTCGGCTGCCACGGGGGCGGCAGCATTCCTGGGCACCTCCCTGCTGGGGAGGAAAGCCTTTTCGGCCGTGACCACAAACGAAGCAGATATTGCCGTTGTGAAGGGCAGCGATTATTTCGCGAACACCATGAAGGCCGTGGAAGCCCTGGGAGGCATACAGAAATTCGTCCCGGAAGGGTCAAGGGTCGGCCTGCTGATAAATTCAGCATTCGACCAGGCAGGGGCGTATGTGCACCCGGATGTTTCACTTGCCGTGGTAAAGATGTGTTACGATGCCGGCGCCGGGGAGGTGAAATGCCTGCAGGTAGTGGACGGGGCATACTGGGAGCGGAGTGCGCGCTATGACGAACTTAAAGCCTATACCGACAGGCTGCTGCAGGTCCCTTCCAATATTTTCCCGGCCGAATTCAACGAGCAGGACTGGGAATTGCTTCCGGGCATCGACGGGGCCAAAGGACTGAAGGAGGTTGAGGTGATCAGGGCCCTCAGGGAGGTCGATGTGCTCATCAACGTGTTCATCGCCAAGCACCATCCCAGTACGCTCCTTACCGGAGCCATGAAGAATTCAATGGGTTTCTGTACGCGCAAAACGAATGTGTTCTACCACCTGGGCTCGGGCGAAAGGAACGACCCAGAATTCCTGGCACAGTGCATTGCCGACATCAATATGCTCAGGCAGCCCGACCTGATCGTCGGCGACGCCACGGAGTTCATCGTCAGCAACGGCCCGGCCGGACCTGGCGACATGATCAGGCTCGATAAGGTCTTCGCGGGAACCAACCTCATTGGAATGGACGCACTTGCCGCAACCTTCAACGACCTTGCTCCGGAAGAAATACTTACCAACCTGAAAGGCCAGGAGGCTGGGCTGGGAAGCTATGAACTGGAGCACTATAACATTGTTGAAGTGGCGTGATGCTTTGAGTTTTGAGTTTTGAGTTTTAAGTTTTGAGTTTTAAGTTTTGAATGTTGAGTTATAATATTAATCCTTGTGTTACATAAGAGGGATAGATGTTTGGTAATAAATTGAAATACAGGTTTTTTATTAAGTCTGCATTATGGTTCGTCATCCTAATGCTTTTCGGCGGGCAGGCGCTTCGGTCGCAGGGATCGATGGATGGGGTGATGATGAACGATACATGCAGGGATGTGGCGCTCACCGGGGAGCCGGAGTATTATATCGGCGATGACCTTTTCAGCCTGATCAACGGTGGGGCTGACCTTTACCACGAATACGGGTTCAGGGAAGTGGCAGTGGCACAATATGTTTTTACCTCAGGCGATACGGTGAAGGCGGAGGTTTATGACATGGGCAGCCCCGAAGGGGCATGGGGTATCTATTCCATAACGGAGACAACCAATGCCCTGCCTTTTTATGCCGGTATGGCAGGCAGGCAGGGGGAAGGATTCGCACAGTTCATCAAGGGCAGGTATATGGTGTACATCTATCACCGGGGAACCGATATCTTCAAACTACAATACCTGGGTGGATGCCTGTCAACGGCCATGGAAGGATCATATGCTGAACCACACTTGATGAAGGTGCTGGAAAACCTTGAGGGTGAAAAGGATAAAGTGGTTTATTTCAAGGGGAATTTAGGGCTCTCCTCGGTATACAGTTTTCACTATAAAGATGTTTTCGGCTTTTCCGAAGGTGCCGCAGCAGTCTTCCCGTCGTTTACGGTCATCCTGCTCTCTTACGGCGATGAGCATGCCGGCAGCGATGGATTTATCGCGGCAAGGGATTTCTTCATGAACAGCAATAAGTACCATGCTCAGATGGCGCACCGTGGATCATTCCATATGAAGGACAGGAAGGAACGGCAGATCGAAGTTTTCCTGGAAGGCCGGCATTTGCTTGTTTTCATTCATGAGGAAGATATGGACATGAACGATATCAGGGAAACCGTCACCGCTGAATTGGGCAAATAGCTCAATTTGATTAATTTTAAGGTTGAATCTGTTTCATTTTGGACAACCAGACCTGGGGCATTATTACCATCCTTCTGAGTTTCGCGGGTTATTTGCTGGCCTGGAAATACCAGCGTCAGGATCAATATGTGCTTGCAGTCTTCCTGCTGGTGCTCTCAGGGTTCATGTTAAGGTTTTTCAGCTCCGCTGATTTTTTCCTCCACGAATGGGATGAGCGTTACCATGCACTCGTGGCCCGCAACATGATGGACCATCCCTTCAAACCCATGCTATACGCAGATCCGCTCCTGCCTTATGATTATCGTGAATGGATAGGTAACCACATCTGGCTGCACAAGCAACCAATGCCCTTTTGGGTGATGGCGACCAGCATGCATATTTTTGGTATCAACGAGATCGCCCTCCGCCTGCCATCCGTGCTGCTTACCTCCACAGGGATTTGGCTGACCTATTCGATCGGAAAGTACCTTTTCAGTCGCAGGGTTGCCTTCCTGGCGGCATTCCTGTATTCGGTCAACGGCCTCATTATCGAACTCTCGGCCGGCAGGACGGCCGTGGACCATATCGATGTTTTTTTTCTCTTTTTTATCGAGCTTGCCGTGTTCTTTAGCATACAATTCATCCGTAAGCATAACGCATGGTACAATGTCCTGGCCGGACTGAGCCTGGGTGCGGCAATACTCACCAAGTGGCTTCCTGCCCTCGTGGTACTCCCGGTTTGGGTATTGCTGGTCATTGATGGTGCCCGGCTCAATAAGAAACAAATTATCCTGCAATTCTTGGTTTTGATCGGAGTATGCGTACTCGTCTTTCTTCCCTGGCAGGTGTATATCCATATGGCCTTCCCCCGCGAGGCCGCCTGGGAATCACAATTCATGATCCGTCATCTCGGGGAACCAGTCGAGGGCAGGGGAGGCCCGTTCTATTTTTACCTTGACCATATGAGGATCAATTACGGGGAGTTGATCTACCTGCCCCTGATCTGGTTCCTCTGGAAGACCGTTAGGGATCCGGGAAATTACAGGCTTCTCGCCATCAGCATCTGGATATGGGTTCCACTGGTATTTTTCTCCCTTGTAAGCACAAAAATGCAGGCCTATATCCTTTTTACAGCACCGGCGCTTTTCATCATCACGGCTGATTTTTTCCATATGCTGGCAGGGTACAGGAAACATCCCCGTTTCGGCTGGCTTGTATATGTTGTCCTGGTGCTGATCATAGTCCTTCCCGCCAGGTATTGCATCGAAAGGGTGAAGCCTTTTGACCGCATGGAGCGCAATCCCCAATGGGTGCGTCAGCTCAGGGAGCTCGAGGTCAGTGATCCCTCCAAAACCGTTATGTTCAATTACCCCAGACCTGTCGAAGCCATGTTCTACACGGGGATGACGGTCTACCCGGCTGTTCCCCCTCCCGAAACCATAAGGGAAATTCAGGATAAAGGATATCGTGTCCTTATCAATGATGGTGAACTGGGAGATAACATACTCCCTGAAATAGGGGACGTCAGGATCGTGTCACTCGATACACCGTGAATCACATTTAAAATCCTGCTTGTCATGCAGGCCGTGTAAATGAACCTTCCGTAAAGATCCTGTTTTGCTTCTTCAAACCCTGCTATGAAATAATTGATCAGGGCTTTACATTATCCGCTCCTTTCCTTATCTTTGTTCAAATCAAAACGATAAACCATGAAAATACTAAAGAAAATTATCATCTGGCTGGTGGTGATCATCGCCATCCTGGTGCTGGTGGCATACCTGCTGCCAGGCTCGTATAAGGTCGAGCGCAGCACCCTTATTCAGGCCGACCGCGACATGATCTTCAACATGGCCTGCGATTTCGACAACTGGGACTTGTGGTCCCCCTGGTCTTCCGACATGGATTCGACCGTGGTATACACCCTGATCGGGAACTGCGAGGTGGGTGCCGTGCAGCAGTGGGACGGTGAAGAGATGGGAAAAGGTGAAATGACCATCACCGAGCTGGTACCAGGCGAAAAGATCATGTGGGACCTCGGTTTCGAAGGCTATTCGCAGAAGATGGTCATTGGCATGTATTTTGAGCCCGAAGGGGAGGACTGGCTGGTTACCTGGACGGCTGAAGGTGAGCTTGGGTACAACCCGATATACAGGTATTACGGGCTGATGATCGATTCCGACATCGGTGCCGACTTTGAAAAAGGCCTTGCTCAATTGAAGGAGGTGTGCGAACGGCTTCCGGATTATCCCGGGATCAGGGTGGTGGAGTTGGCTGCCGGGCCTGCCATAGCCGTAAGGGATTCCGTGGCCATGACTGATATGCAGGCTTTCATGGAAACCTTCTTCCCGAAACTGTACATGTACGCACTGAGGAATGAAGCAACGATATCAGGGCACCCGTATTCAATGTATTATTCATGGGACCCGGAGGGAAAATCGTATATGGAGATCGGCCTGCCCCTTGCAGCAGCCCTGGAGGGTGAAGACGAGATCATTGCTTCTGAAACGCCGGCTGGAAAAGCGGTGAAAGGGGTATATTTTGGCCCTTATGAAGGGTTGATCGAAGTATATAACGCCCTGGAACAATTCATGGAGGTCATGGGATTCGAAGCCCGGGGGATGGCCTGGGAGGTTTACATCACCGACCCCATGCAGGAGCCCGATACCTCGAAATGGGAAACGCATGTTTTCTTCCCGCTGAAATAACCGTACTTAAAAGGTAGGCAGCGGCTGATCCATGATCCCCCTGCCGATATCATGTTGTAATCTTTGGCTCGTCCACCATTTTAATAATAATGAAAAGGGTTTGCTGGCTTTTCATTCTGTTATTCTGCAGCCCCGGCATTGGCCTGAAAGCACATCCCCGGCCTCAGGGGGATCTTGAGGCTGATACCGTACGCATCAGGCAGCTTTTTGAGAAAGGGTATGAATTCATCGATGGCCCTTCCGACTCCCTGCTGCACTATTTCGGTCAGGCACTGGCGATCATTGATGATCGTCTGGAAATCCTGGACCAAAAAGGCGACAGTGATATCAGGGAGGTTTTTAGCAGGATGCGCTGGAGGGTATTTATCGAGTTTGGCATCGAGCATTTCTTCAGAAGCGACTATCCGGCTGCACTCGATTACTTCCGGCAATCGCTTGCCATCGCCCTGCAATTGGAAGATCCCACCCTCCTCACGGAAAGTTACAGCGAAATAGGGATTGTTTTAAAGAACCAGGGCAAACTTGACGAGGCACTTGAAAATCTCAACCGTTCGCTGGAAATGGCAAAACGGGGAACCGATACTTCGTGGGTGGCCAGTTGCATGGTAAACCTGGGTAATGTTTATAAGGAAAAAGGCTTCCTCGTCATGGCGCAGTCGTATTACCTTGATGCCCTGTCAACCCTGGAACTGCTTGATCATGCAAGGAGGATAGCAGCCTGTTATCAGAATATCGGGGAGGTATATTTTTTACAGCATGATCTCGACCGGGCCCTTGAGTATTTCGAAAAGGCACTCAGGCTGGCAGTTGAAGAGAATGACAGGGTTAGGGAAACTGCCTTGCACCTGAACATAGGGAATGTCTATCTTATGAAGGGCGAACTGGAAAAATCGAGGGCATACCTTAACCGTGCACTCGGCAATTATCGTGAAAGCGGTTATTCGCATGAAATGGATGACTGCTATATTTTGCTCGGCGACACGTATTTTGGGGAAAGAAAGGTGGAAGAGGCAGAAAGGCTTTATCTGCGTGCGCGTGATATCTCATTGCAGGAGCAGGACCACCAGCTCCTGGCTGAAGCATACTGTAAACTGGCAGGGGTAAACCTTGCAAGAGGAAGGCTTCCCCAAGCCGAAGGGCAATGCCTTGAATGCCTGGGGCTGGCCATTCAGACCGCATACATCGAAAAACAGGCCGAAGCCCATGAGTTGTTGACCCGCATCTACCAGGGCAAGGGCGACCTGCACAAAGCCCTGGAACATTACCGGCTTTTTTCCCATCTCAAGGACAGCATATTCAGTGCCGAACAGTACAAAGCGATTGCCGAGCTGGAGATAAAGTATGCATCAGATAAGAAAGAGCAGCAGCTTGCCCTGTACAGGGAGCAGGGTGAAGTGCAGCGGCTTAAGATCCTGCAGAAGAACCGCATGCTGATCGCGGCCGCGGCAGGCATCTTCATGATCATCCTGATCGCTTACCTTCTTTTCCGCCAGTCGAGGATGCGCTCCAAACAAAAGTCGCTCGAGATGGAACAGAAGCTACTCAGGTCGCAGATGAACCCGCACTTCATCTTCAACTCCCTCATCGCCATACAATCATACATCTATAAAAAGGAAGCCGTGGTGGCGGGCGATTACCTGGCCAGCTTTGCTGAGTTGGTGAGGTTCACGCTCGACAGTTCCAGGATGGATTTTATTCCGCTCGACAAGGAGGTCCGCATGATGCAGGCATACCTGGAGCTTCAAAAACTGCGCTTTGAACAACATTTTGATTTTGAGGTTGTTGTGGACGACGAACTGGACCCGGTCGAAGTGTCAATACCGCCAATGTTTGCACAGCCCTTTATCGAAAATTCAGTGGAACACGGGCTTCGTCACAGGGAAATGGGAGGCTTTGTTAAGGTTTCATACCGGAAGGTTGATGAAGAGTGCGTCAGGATCAACATAAGAGACAATGGAATTGGAAGGGAAGAGGCGGGAAGGCTGGGGGAGAAGAGCGGACATCATTCCATGGGGATGACCATCACCCGCGAACGGCTGGAAATTTTATCCCGTAAATTCAGGAGAAAGTTTAACCTGAGGATCACCGACCTTAAAAACGAACAGGGAGAAAATGATGGCGTTGAAGTGGTAATTGAAATCCCGGTGCAATAATAAAAATCTTATCTTTAAACATATGATTTCGCTTGTCATTATCGACGATGAACCGGGTGCCAGGGAAACCATCCGTAATATACTGGAAATGAGCTCGTCAGAACTCAACATCCTTGGCGAAGCCGGTAATGTGGAGCAGGCCCATCAATTGATCCTTGAAAAGGATCCGGAACTTGTCCTGCTCGACATCAACCTGCCTGATGGCAGCGGCTTCGACCTGCTGAAACGTTTCGAAAAGATCAGCTTCAAGGTGGTGTTCATCACGGCCCACGAAGAATATGCCATCAGGGCGTTCCGCTATAGCGCGGCCGATTATATCATGAAGCCACTTAAGGCAGGGGAACTCCTCGATGCCATCGATCGCGTGGGAGAGGTGATCGAAAAGGACCAGATGTCGCTTAAACTGAATACCCTCCTTCAGAATCTCGATAAACTGAAGAAACTGGTGCTCAAAACAGCCGAGAGTATCCATATCATTAATGTGAATACCATTATTCGCTGTGAAGCGGATGTGAACTATACCCATTTTTTCCTTGAGGGTGGAAGGCACTTGATCGTATCGAAACCCCTGAAAGATTATGCCGAATTGCTGGAGAGTGCCGGGTTTTTCAGGGTGCACCAGTCGCACCTCATCAACCTTGAGCACCTGCTGCGATACGAAAAATCGGATGGAGGGTTTATCGTGATGGACGATGAATCGAATGTTCCGGTTTCCACCCGGAAAAAAGAAGCCCTGTTCAGGCATTTCGAACAGCTCTGATCGTCAGTCTTTCATACGCTTTTTTCAAATAATCATTTGCTCCCGGCAGATAATCATTTGCCCGGGATTTTCCTGCAAAGTGATCGTAATTTCAATACGCAAAAATGATCACCATGAATATCCGTGCAGGGGAAAAGATATTGTTTTTCAGGGATGAATTGGTTGTGAGCATCGAGGCAAAAGGCTCTTCTTGCATGTTGAACCTGAAAGATGGCAAATCGGTGCCTGTGGATGTCAACCTGGAGATCATCGAATCACAGCTGACGAATACAGCCATGTTACGGGTCCACCCCGATTTCATCGTCAACATGGATCATGTGGCCGGCATCCCCGACCATGCCGGGGATGGCCTGCTCATGGAGTACGGGACACGCATCCCGATCACGGAAAAAACGGCATCGCAGCTGATCAGGATCATTGAGAATCATATTA
>JAXGTH010000078.1:0-12341 GCA_040775045.1 Bacteroidales bacterium | reverse complement strand
TTTTTTTGCTTTTTTTTACCGGCCTGCTTACAGCTCAACAAGGCCCTGCCGACCAGATCGTTCCCCCCACAGGTTTTGAACTGGTTCCTCTGACCCCCGAAGAAGAGGCAGCACTCATGCAACTTCCCGAGCTGAGGCTTCCCAAAGCATATAAATCGAAAGACCTTCCGGCGGTGGTCGACAATTCGACACAGCCCTATATGCGGCAGGCCTTCCAACAGACCGGTCTCTGTTGCGGACAGGCAGCCGGTATCGGATATAATTTCACTTACGAGATCGATCGCGTGAGGGACTTGCCGGCCAATACCAACGACAACCTGTACCCCACCCATTTTACCTGGAACTGGATGCACGGAGGCTACGGCTGGTACGGGGTGAGCTACCTGCACAGTTTCCAGATCCTGAAGCACTGCGGGAATGTGAACGTTACCGACTATGGCGGCAGCCTGGCATACGGGGGCGCCGAACGCTGGATGTCGGGATACGACAACTACTACAACGGCATGTCGAACAGGATCAACAATGCATACCGCATCGATGTCGGGACGCCTGAAGGGCTGGAGGTATTCAAACACTGGATCAACGACCACCTGGAAGGTGCTGCCGTTGGTGGTGTGGGCAGCTTTTATTCGCAATATATGGCTGTATCCAACAAGCTGCCGGCAGGCACTCCCGAAGAAGGCAAATACGTTCTGACCTACTTTGGCGGAAGCGCCAACCATGCCCAGACCATCGTTGGATATAACGATTCGATCAGGTGGGATTATAACGGCGACGGGCAGTATACCAACCACATCGATATCAATAACGACGGGCAGGTAAACATGAAAGACTGGGAAATAGGCGGTTTCAAGATGGTACAGAGCTATGGCGGCGTGCCTAACTGGGGCGACCAGGGCTTTGCCTATATGATGTATAAGACCGTGGCCGACAGGCTGGGCCAGGGAGGGATCTGGAACCACAGCGTGCATGTGCTCGATGTGAAGGAGGACTGCAACCCACAGGCCACCATGAAGGTGACCCTTACCCATACCTCGCGCGACAAGCTGAAGGTGGTGGCCGGCCTGTCGAACAATCCGGGACTGCTAACGCCGCAATATATCCTCGAATACCCCATCTTCAACTACCAGAGCGGTAACCAGTATATGCAGGGAGGAACCAGCAACCCGGCCAACATGACCATAGAGTTCGGACTTGACATATCACCCCTGCTCAGCTATGTGGCGCTGGGACAGGATGTGAAATTCTTCCTTCAGGTGTATGAGTACGACCCCGGTAATGTCGGGACGGGGAACATCAATTATTTTTCCGTGATCGACTATACAAATGGTGGCGTGGAGCATGTCTGCCAGCAAAGCAATATCCCCATCACAGACTATGGGCTCACGACCATGAGCGTTCTGGCGAACTTCGATTTCGACAGGATCCACATCCTCAATGCAGGACTTCCGCCTGCCACAGTGGGCCAGCCATACAATACACAACTGCTGGCATCCGGCGGTGAGGCACCATACACCTTCCGGCTGCTGAAACACTACGACGAAGATGTTTCTTCAGAAACCTTTCCCATGATCAACCAGGTGCAGCTTTCCCCTTCCAACAGCGGGAGTGGTTTCGTGACCCGGGCCCTCGACTTTGATTTCCCCTACTATGACTCGGTATACTCCTCGGTGACCGTTCATGTTGACGGATACCTGATGTTCGATGAGCAGCTCTATCCCTATCCGTATTTCTACGACGACATGAACCTCTTCAGGATCACCCGGCATATCTCCCCTTTCATGTGCCATGCAATGAGGCTCTACTCATCAGAGGGCGACGGCATATGGTATGAAGGCGACGATACACAGGCGACCTTCCGGTGGAAAGCTTCCATCGACGGCAGCAGCACCACCACCGATATCAATTTCGGGGTAAGGCTCTTCCCTTCCGGAAAAATTGAATTCCTTTACGGTGACATTGTGATCGGTGACGACATTCTGTGGGTACCCGGCCTGTGCGACGGAAATGAAGACGATATGCAATTCTCCGACTTCTATTTCAGCAACCTGCCAGCCGAAAACAGCGTTTATGAATACACGCGTTACGAATATCCCGAAGGGATCACAGTTTCGGAGGATGGCACCATAAGCGGTATGGTGCAACAATCCGTGAACGGGGAGGCCATGACCTTCAAGGTTACCGATAACAATTTCGTTTCAAGCCAGAAAACCCTGTTGTTCTCCACCTCGTCCATCCTGATCGAAGATTCCGTCAGCTCCGGAGGCGACAGCATCATCGACTATGGAGAGCTCACCAACCTTAGCATACACCTCACCAATATGGAGGGCAGCCACATCAGCAATGCTTCCATGACCATCAGCATCGACGATCCCTTTATCAGCCTTATCGACGATCATGAATACATCGGCGACCTGCCTGTAGGCCAACGCATATCCCTCATCAATGCCTTCAGGTTCGAGGTGGCATCCGATATCCCCGACGAGCACGTCTTTGAAGTTGAAACCACCATCAACGGCACCAGGCAGGTGTGGGAAAGCCTGCTTACTTACCAGGCCTTTGCCCCTGTTGCCGGCATCCAGAGCATTATTGTTAATGATAACGGCGACGGCCGCCTCGATCCGGGCGAAACCTGCGACCTGCTGGTGACCATCAAGAATGACGGAGGCAGCAAAGCCTCCGGGTTGAACAGCATCCTGACTTCGGATGATCCTTATATCACCCTGAACGATGCCGAACATTTTGTTGGCCTGCTGTCGCCCGACAGCTCCAGGACGCTTCTTTACAATATCACAGCCGATGCTTCCACCCCAATTGGTCATATCATCGGGTTCAATATTGCCCTGAGCGGTAATATGGGCTATGAAGAAAACCTCCCATTCGAACTGCGGGCCGGGCTGACGCTTGAGGATTTCGAGACCGGCGACCTGAGCCTGTTCAGCTGGGGCCACAGCGGAAGCAGCCACAAATGGTATATCACGGGAAATTATCCTTACGAAGGGGATTACTGCTCCCGCTCGGGGAATATCTCCCATGGCGGGCAAACCTCCCTGATCCTCGACCTGGAAGTGCTGGACGACGGGCCCATCAGTTTCTACAAAAAGACCAGCTGCGAAGATGCAGCCGGTAATGATGCCGATTATCTTTCGTTCCACATCGATGGCACTGAACAGGCGCGCTGGGACAGCATCAGGGGATGGGAAGCCGTAAGCTTCAACGTCACCGCAGGATATCACCGATTTGAATGGCGCTACACCAAAAATTCATCCGTAAGCGTGGGGGCTGATGCCGCATGGATCGACTATATCAGCCTGCCTTCATGCCTTGACCTGGACCCGCACCTGGTGTTCGATCCCCCGGAAATTGATAAAACCATGAAGCCCGGTGAGCAGGATACGGATACCCTGGTCATCATGAATCCCGGGCAGGGCAGCATCCAATACACCATCGTGGTCAGTTCAGTAACTGACAGCAGATCCGGTGGTGGCCGGAGCATTGAAGGATCATACCTGGAATGCAGCCAGAGCGAATTCTTTGCCGGGGATGCTTTCACCTGGAATTTTACCCTGTTCAACGGCAGTGACGACAGCGAATGGTTGCAGGACCTGACGATTCAGGTACCGGAGGGTATCTTCGTGGGTTCTGCATCGAATTTCGTCGGTGGCAGCGGCGGGCCACTGCTGTTCACGGGTAGCTTCGGCAACGGCCCCCTGCTGCACTGGTACGGCGAGGATGCATCAGGATGGGGCGTGGTGCAGGGTGGCGAATATGCCTATGGAAGCTTCAGCGGCACCATCGATGCCGGCTTTATGGGCGATGCAGTGCTTGACTACGTGATCACTGGTGATATATACGGCAATGAACCCCATACCGTAGAGGGTTCGGTCACGCTCACCAACCTGGGCGGCAATGTGACCTGGCTTTCATGCGATGTTTATGAAGGCAATGTGCCCGGACAGGATCAGAATGACCTGCTGGTGACCTTCAACACCGAAGGTCTCGACGACGGAGACTATTACTGCAACATCCTCGTCAGGGATAACTTCCAGAATGAGACCATCATACCGGTACACCTGCTGGTCGATACAGACCTGGATGCCGGAGCCATCAGGGACGACAGTCAGATGATAGAAGTATTTCCAAATCCTTTCAGGGATCTTGTAAATATCCTGTTCACCACCAAAAGCCCTGGCAATCTAAGTCTCCGGGTCATCGATCTTACCGGCAATACGGTGGCATGGATCGTCTGGGAAGCCGGTCTCCCTGCAGGCCAGCATATGTTCAAATGGGAACCCGGCACAGATGGAGAAATTCCTGCGGGTGTATATCTGCTGGTACTCGAACACAACGGGAAAATGGCCATCAAGAAGATGGTCAGGTACCCGTAACAAAGAAAACTTTGAGGTGTCTCGTAACCATAGTCTTGCTGGGGTGCTGCCTGCTGTCAGGCCGGTCGCAGGAAGCCTTGTTGCCGGGAGAGATACATATTGGACACCCGCTCACTGCTTATGACTCCGTAATGCTCTCCGCCCTGGAGGAAGCCCCTTTTCATCCCGTGCTGAAATCTTCGACCCTACCATACAAGCTCGATAATTCAAGGCTTCCTTATTATCGCGAGATATACCAGCAGGTCAGCAGCGAGTGCGGACAGGTCAGCGGTATTGCCTACAATTTCACATACGAGATCAACAGGCTGCGCGACCTCCCTGCATCATCCCCGGAAAACCAGTACCCTCCGCATTTTCCCTTCAATTTCATGAATGGGGGTCATGGCTGGCACGGGGTGAGCTATTTCCACAGTTTCGAGATCCTGCGCACGCTCGGCTGTCCGGATGTGACCACTTATGGCGGCATGGCAGCAGGTGGTGATTCCAGATGGATGACCGGTTATCATGCCTACCTGAAAGCCATGAAAAACCGCATCAGGAAGGTGTACCGGATCAGTGTGGGGAGCCCTGAAGGGCTGGACAAGCTCAAACACTGGCTGCACAACCACCTCGAGGGCTCCCCCATCGGTGGGGTAGCTTCGTTCTATGCCAATGCCCCCTGGAATCCCATAACACTTGCACCAGGCACCCCCGAGGAAGGAAAGCATGTGATCACCGCATGGGGAGGGCTCCCCTCACATGCCATGACGATCGTGGGATATAACGATTCGATAAGGTTTGATTATAACGGCGACGGGATATTCACCAACGATACCGACATCAACGGCGATAATGTGGTGGACATGCGCGACTGGGAGATCGGCGGACTGCTCTTTGCCGATGGCTGGGGCTATGGCATCAATTTCGCCGACAGCGGCAGGTGCTATATGATGTATAAGACCCTGGCCGAAAAATCTTATGAGGGAGGGATTTGGAACCACGACGTCCATGTGCTCGACGTAAAGGAAGGTGAGCCTGCACTGACCGCCAGGATCAGGATTTCGCATACACGGCGGGGTAAAATAAAGGTGAGCACAGGGATCTCGTCGGGTCTGAACGACAGCGTGCCCGAACACAGCATCAGCTTTCCGGTCTTCAACTACCAGGGGGGAAGCCAGTATATGCAGGGCGGCATCTCATCAGATACTAACAAGATCATCGAATTCGGACTTGACATCAGCCCACTGCTGGGATATGTCAGTGAGGATGAACTAAACCATTTTTTCATCATCGTTGATGAGTACGATCCTGACGGCCTGGGTGAAGGCAGCATTCTCAGCTTCTCCGTTATCGATCATACAGGCGATCCCTACGAAGTGATATGCCAGGGGCTACCCCTGGCGATCAATGATGACGGGCGCACCATGGCAAGCGTAACTTTCGACAAGGCTTTACATGGGCTTGAGATCACAACACCGGGCCTGCCGGCGGCAGTGGTCGGGGAACCCTACGGATACCAGCTTGAAGCCGGCGGGGCAACACCACCCGTTGGCTGGATCCTGCTGAACAGCTATATTGAGGAGAACATCACCCCCGACATCCCGGCAGGAGGCACTTACATGGAACCCGACAACTGGGAATATGGCAATATCATGGTTCCGTTGCCCTTCAACTTCAACTATATGGGCGAGCAGGAAGACACCATATATATACATGCAGCAGGCTTCATCATGTTTGACGACACCCAGGATCCCTGGCCATACATGTACGACCATGAGCTGTTTCTTACCCAAAACCGCTGCATCGCACCTTTCCTGTCAAGGCAACTGGTTTACGAGGCTGACTCGGGTCATGGCATATGGGTGGATCATTACACCGGGGGCGTGACAGTGCGATGGAAAGCACGTATCAACAGTTCGCAGTATGGCCCTGCTGTCGACTTTATCCTTTCACTGGATGAAAACGGAGTGATAAGCTTTATGTACGCCAATGCATTCGAGCCTCCGCGGCTTACCTGGGCCTGCGGCATTTCCAGTGGTGACGGGAAGGACCGCTATATGCCCGTGATCATGGAAAAAGCACTCCTGGAAGCCAATACAGGCATCACCATCAGGGTGGAAACTCCACCCGAAGAACTCAGCCTTAGTAGCAGCGGGTACCTTTCTGGGACAGTGCAACACTATTACCAGCAGGTAGGGCTGAGTTTCCTTGCCGAGGACGACAGGCTGGCAGGAACAATCAAAACGCTCGAATTCTCGGCCACCGATCTGGGGATCGACAATAAGGGGGATCGTCCTGCAATGCCCCATGTCAGGATCTTCCCCAATCCCTTCAGGGATAAGTTGTATATCAGTTTTGAAGGTGTGCCCGGTAGACCGGTCAGCTGTATGGTCTTTACACCGGAAGGAAAACATATAGCCTCACCGGTGGTGAACAGGACCTTCGGGCAGGGGGAAGGATTTGAGTGGGACGGGCACAGCCTTAATGGCCAGCCCTGCCCCTCCGGCATTTACCTAATAAGGATCATCGCAGGCAACGCTGCGCTGACCAGGAAGGTTATCCTGGCGGGAAGGTAAAGGAAGATAATGTTCCGATGAAAAGATTAAATTTGCCGAACCATAAATCCTTCGCCTATGACTGAGATCATCGATCATCACTACGCTATGATCCCCCTGCCGCCTTTCAGCATCCCGAAATATAAGATGGATTAATCCTACTACAGGCATATATACATGCAGATCCGCAAAAAATATCTTTTTGCCCTGGTCATGGCCCTCATGGTGGTTCCACCGCTGATGAAGGAACTCAGCGCCACCTTCGGATTCAGCATTTCGCCACTTAAAGGATATATCAAGTACGCCACGAAGCCTGACTTTACATGGCATGCATGGTTCGATGGCAGCTTCCAGGAAGGATACGACAAGTACCTCGAAGATCATATCGGGCTTCGCAATATTTTCGTAAGGATCCATAACCAGATCGACTTCTCGCTTTTCAATATCGGGCATGGTGCCGGGATCGTCATCGGCAAGGATCATTACCTTTACGAGACCAATTATATCCTGGCATATACAGGAAAGGATTTCCTGGGCGAGGAATTTATCATGGAGAAATGCCGGAAGATCAGGTCCGTTCAGGACAGCCTGCTGAACTACAATACCCACCTGGTTGTTGTGCTTCCACCAGGAAAGGCCAGTTTCTTCCCGGAATATATTCCTGACGAATTCATGGATGACGGTATCGGCATCACCAATAACAAAACTTATCTCAGGCATTTTATCGAGAACGGCATCCACCACCTGGATTTCAATGGCTGGTTCACCGCCATGCGCGACACCTCCCGACTGCCACTTTACCACAAGTGTGGTATCCACTGGAACATTTACGGTGCTTACCTCGCCCTGGACTCATTGATCAGGTACATTGAGGATGTCAAAAGTTTTGACATGGTCGACATCAACACAGCAGGCATCGAGATGTCGAAGAAACCACGCTATACCGATTACGACATCGGCGATGCCCTGAACCTGCTGTTCAGGATACCGGGCAGGGCCATGCCATACCCCGTTGGCTTCAGCTATGACACTACGGGCAAGGAGAAACCCAACCTGATGGTGATCGCCGACAGCTATTACTGGACGATCTATAACCTGCCCGACAGCAAGCTCCTGTGGGGCGAACAGGACTTCAGGTATTACAACCAGGCATCATATACCCCCGGGAAAAAGGAGGAAAGCCCTGCAGTGCTGACCATCGAAGAACTGGCAAAATTCGATGTGATCATGGTGATGTACACCGAAGCGAACATGACGAAATTTGCCGATGATTTCTTTGAAGATGCCTGGCTCACCTTCAATTACAGGAAAGAGATCGATTCCCTGAGGACAAAGATCATCAATTCGCCCGACTGGATGAACGACATACAGCGTAAAGCCGACGAGAAGGGGATCAGCCGCGACGATATGCTGCGGCTCGATGCCATATGGCTCCTGAAGCACGAAATGGAAAAACAACAACAAACAAAAAAGGAAAATGGTATTTAGCAGCAGTTTATTCTTATTGTACTTTTTCCCGGTCTTTCTGATCGTGTACTACCTCCTCCCCAGGGCGGCAAAAAATCCTTTTGCGCTGCTGGCCAGCATCTTCTTTTACGCCTGGGGTGCTCCGACGTTTGTGTTTATCGTGCTCGGATCTATCCTGCTCGATTTCTACCTGGTCAGGATGATGGCGGTTTCGGACGGGAGCCGGAAACGCGGTCTGTTAGCCGCATCACTGGTATTGAACGTGGGACTGCTGCTGTATTTCAAATATGCCAACTTCTTTGTCGACAATGCCAATGCCGTGCTCAACTACCTGGGTTACGGCAGCGTACACTGGGTCAGGGTGGCCCTTCCCATCGGGATATCTTTTTTTACCTTCCAGAAGATCACCTATGCGGTGGACGTATTCAGAAAGGTACACCGTCCGCTGAACCTCGTCACGGACTATGCCCTCTACATCCTCATGTTCCCGCAGCTCATCGCCGGCCCTATTGTGAGATACAATGAGATCGCCGACCAGCTTGTCGACCGCCGGGCACAGGAGAACTTCGACAACCGCCTTACGGGATTCTTCCGCTTTGTGATTGGTCTGTCGAAGAAGGTGCTGATCGCCAACGTGCTGGGGGAAGAGGCCGACAGGATCTTCGCCCTCGGTGGTGATGGCATCGACAGCCTGACTGCGTGGTACGGTGTGATCGCATATAGTTTCCAGATCTATTTCGACTTTTCAGGCTATTCCGACATGGCCATCGGCATCGGTCGCATGATCGGCTTCCGCTTCCCGGAGAATTTCAATAATCCTTACATCTCCCGCAGCATTTCGGAATTCTGGCGCAGGTGGCATATCACCCTGGGACGCTTCATGAAGGACTACCTTTATATCCCCCTCGGAGGTAACAGGGTATCCGCGGCCAGGATGTATTTCAACCTCTGGGTGGTCTTCCTCATTTCGGGATTCTGGCATGGAGCTTCCTGGAACTTTGTGATATGGGGCGCCTTCCACGGGCTCTTCCTGATTGCCGACAGGATATTCCTGCTTAAGGTCTACAATGCCATCGGCAAAGTGCCCAGTATCATCATCACCTATTTTATCGTGCTGATCAGCTGGGTATTCTTCAGGGCCGAAACGTTGCCTGAAGCCATGTCGTACCTCGACAGGATGTTCTCCTTCACTGTGGCCGGCGACGGGATCACCTTCAGCAGCAAGTTCTACACCATCCTCATCATCGCCATCTTCTTCTCCTTCTGGGGCGGATTCAGGGCCATTGAACGCTGGCAGGAAAGGCTGTTTGCTGAAAAGCAATCCAACCGGACCATCATCCTTATGGTGGTGTTCAGCGTGGTGTTCTTCATCATCAGCCTCAGCGCCATCACTTCGTCGGGCTTTAACCCATTCATCTATTTCAGGTTCTGATGCGGATCAACAGTAAACATATCCTTTTCGGTTTAGTCCTGCTCATGCTGATCCTGCCGGCTTTACAGGGATATTTCCAGATCATCCCTGAGAATCCCCTTCACGGCGATTTCGAGGAAAAGCCCAGGCCTGAGCTTACGGAAATGGCATGGCTGAGGGGCACTTACCAGGAAGCCATGGACCCGTGGATCGAACAAAACATAGGGTTCCACAGCAGCCTGGTGAGATTGCACAACCAATATGAATATTCCCTCTTCGGGATCACCAATGCCGAAGGCATCGTGGAAGGGAAAAACGGGCAATTATATGAATATGACTACATCAGGGCCTGGATGGGCATTGATTTTGTCGGGAAGACGCTGCTCGACCGTAAATTGAGGCAGTTCCGTTTCCTGCAGCAGTATCTCAGCGACTCATGCGACATTGACCTCGTGCTGGTGCTGGAGCCGGGCAAAGCCTCGGTCTATCCCGAAGATATCCCGGATGAATACAGCAGGGGACCGGAAGCAATTACGAACTATGGCTTTATCCGTGAAAGGGCACAACAGCTTGGCATCAACCTTATCGACTTCAATGCCTGGTTCCTGCAGATCAAGGATACGGCTGAATACCCGCTGTTCCCGCTGCAGGGCACACACTGGAGCGAGTTTGCCATGTGGTACGCTGCGGATTCGCTTATCCGATACATCGAGGGCACGCGTGGCATCAACATGCCGGAAGTGATCAGGGAAGGGGTTGAGATCAGCACAAAACTTCAGTCGACCGACTACGACGTAGGCCGCACGCTCAACCTCATCTGTGAGCTGCCCCACGGGCCCATGCCCTATCCGCAGTATTCGTTCGGGCCGGATGAAGGGAAACAAAAACCAAACGTGCTGGCCGTCGCCGACAGCTACTACTGGAATATCTTCAATACACGCATACCTGAACGCCTGTTCAACAACCAGGCCTTCTGGTATTTCTACAAGATGGTGTATCCCGATACATATTACGGCGACAGGTTCGTGAAGGACCTCGACCTCAGGGAGGAGGTTGAAAAACAGGATATGATCTTCTTTATGTCGACGGAAAGGTTCCTCTATAAATTCGACCGGGGCTTTGTCGACGACCTGTTTTCCATCTATGGTGTGGAGTACAGCCGTAACAGGCTTACACGATTTAAGACAGCCATCACCAACCTCGACAGCTGGTTTGCCGACGTGATCGAAAAAGCAGATGCCAGGGGGATAAGCCTGGGCGAGATGCTTGAACTCGATGCGCGGTACATGTTATGGCAGGAAGATCCTGAGCAATACCACAGCCTGCTCGGACCCGGGGCTGTCATCAACAACATCAGGGAAAACCCGGAATGGCTGAACAACGTAAGGGAAAAAGCCGGGAAAGAAGGCATATCAATAGATTCTGCCCTGATGGCAGAGGCCATGTTCATCATGCAGAAAGACCACCCCGAAGCATTGAAAAAATATCTCCGGATCGGGGAGATCAAATCCTCCATCACTGCCGACAGCAGCTGGCATGCCTATATCCTAGAAAAGGCAGCTTTTTACTTTATGACTGAGGAAGAGATGCTTCAGGCCGATGCCGAATATATTTACTGGAAGGAAAACGGGGAACGATAATAGGGGTACAGAACAGGTATACCCTTATCAGGGATGATATGCCTGTCTACGACTATTCCTCGTATACAATATAGCCCTTTCGCCTATTCCTCCAGCACAGCAGGTAGAGCGCCCCGGCAATGAACAGCGGAATAAAAAAATAACCACCAAACTTATAACCGGCAAAGGAGATGTACTCGATGCCGAACCATATCGACACTGCTACGATGATCATTCCCCCGATACCATATTTGCCGGTCAGGGCGAAGTACATGCCAAGGAAAAAGAGCAGCACGGAGATCAGGTTGACGAAATCCTCCAAGGCCATGCCTGTCACAGGCCATTGCCGTACTGCATCCAGGAGAATGATGATCAGGAAGATGGCAGCATAGACCGTAGTGATGACCGTGGCGGTACGGAAGATGGTCTTGCAGGAACGCTTGAAATCGGACACCTGGTTCATGGTTTCTGTGGTTTTATGGTTTATCCCTTTAAAGATAGTGAATTGAACCGAATGAGTCAAGTGGGATTATTTCAGGAGCACAAAAGTTGTTGGCACAAATATTATTTGGGGGATAAAAAAGTTTTTTTGATAATTCAAATATTTGGTGTATTTTTGCATTCCGTTTTTCGGGAAACGTTCTTTAAGATTTCGGACTTGCAATTAGCTGAGGAACACAGCCTGTAAACACGAAAACCCGGGTAGGGTTCAGGCCCCGAAAAAAGAAACCTGGACTGGTAGTTCAGTTTGGTTAGAATGCCGGCCTGTCATCCCGAGAACTCGGGACGGGTTCAAGTCCGGGAAAAAGAAAATTGGACTGGTAATCCGTTTAGGCTTAGATTACGGCCTGTCATCCCGAGAACTCGGGACGGGTTCAAGTCCGGGAAAAAGAAAATTGGACTGGTAATCCGTTTAGGCTTA
>JAXGTH010000077.1:0-12474 GCA_040775045.1 Bacteroidales bacterium | reverse complement strand
TTGCCGCTGAAAGGCATGATAAGGTCATCGAAGGCTCCTTTGCTTTCGAACTTTTCGACACATACGGGTTTCCTGTCGACCTGACAGAAGTGATGGCGAGGGAGAAAGGCTGGACTGTCGACATGCAGGGTTTCAGGCAAGGCCTTGAACAGCAGAAAATGCGCTCGCGCCAGGCTGCTGAGACCGACAAGGGCGATTGGGTGATACTTGGAGAAAATATACAGCAGACAGAGTTCCTGGGTTATGACACCCTGGAAGCGGAGGTGCAGCTTGTAAAGTACCGCAGGGTGAACGACAGGAAGCGATCGTATTTCGAACTTGTTCTCGACAGAACGCCTTTTTATGCCGAATCCGGCGGTCAGGCAGGGGACAAAGGGATCCTGGTGAATGAAGGGCAAACGGTCCGCATCCTCGACACCAGGAAGGAGAACGACCTGGTGATCCATCTTGCCGACAAGCTTGACGATGCCGGTAATGCGGTTTTCACCGCAAGGGTTGATGCCGGAAACCGGATCAGGACAGAGAACAACCATTCGGCTACCCATCTCATGCATCATGCACTCAGGAAAGTGCTGGGAGAACACGTGGAGCAGAAAGGCTCGCTGGTTGATGCGGACCACCTCCGGTTCGACTTTTCCCATTTTGAGAAGATGACGGCTGAAGAACTTGCTGCCGTTGAAAGCCTGGTAAACGAAATGATCAGGGAGAACAGCCCCATAGATGAACATCGGTCCGTGGCCATGGAAGAGGCCCGGGAGATGGGCGCACTGGCATTTTTCGGTGAGAAGTACGGAGAACAGGTCAGGGTGGTGCGCTTTGGCGATTCCGTGGAATTGTGCGGCGGCACCCATGTGCCTGCAACAGGTCGCATCGGGTTTTTCAAGATCCTTTCGGAAAGTGCCATAGCAGCCGGGATCAGGCGCATTGAAGCCTGTACCGGCCAGATGGCGGAGGATTATGTCAGGGAAAGGATCACTGCAGAGCAATCGATCAGGCAGATGCTCAAGAACCCAAAGGATACAGTAAAGGGGGTAAAGGACCTGGTCGAGGAAAACAAAAAGCTGCAGAAGACCATCGAAACCCTGAACAACAGATTATCGCAAAGCATGATCGGCGAATTGAGGTCAAAAGCTGTGAATATCAATGGCGTAGACCTTATTGCTGAAAAAGTTGATGCCGATAATGCCATTGTCAGGAACCTCGTGTATACCCTTGTAAAGGAGAACCCGATGATGCTGACCGTGATCGGCAGCGAAGCTGATGGGAAGGCATTTCTCACGGTCGCTGTCGGCGATACTGCCATCAGGGAGAAAGGGCTTGATGCAGCTTCGATCATTCGTGAACTTGCCCCGGAGATCAAAGGTGGTGGCGGAGGACAGCCACATTTCGCCACCGCGGGAGGCAGGGATCCTTCCGGCATCCGCAGAGCCCTGGACAGGTTGCGCGAACTGTTGTAGGCCCGCTGTGACTGATTGTTGTCCATTGTTTTCCTTGTTTTGGAATCTTTTCCGGAAATGGGAATATTTCGCAGGTTTCTAATTTCCTAAGATATTGTAATTGAATAACATAAGTTAATAACAATAGGTTTGGCACTGTTTTTGTAAATTGGTTTGTGCGATTCCAGGACGGAATACAAAACCCAAATACGATATATACATACCCGGCCATACGCCGGGTTTTTTTATTACCTTTAATGAAAATTTTTTGCCGTGCCGGATAATATTAAGCCTGAAGGAGACAAGAACTGGGAAAAGGTCCTTACAAAGCTTGAATCTGCATACAGGGACAGTGAGCAAAAATATCGTGAGCTGGTAGACCTGATCCCGCTTGGCATTCTTGAGTTCGATCTTGAGGGAAAGATCACCTACCTGAATCCCACAGGGCTGGAGATGATCGGTTACAGCATTGAGGATGTTGAAAAGGGATTGTCAATATTTTCACTGGTGCCCCGGGATGAGCATCATAAGGTCATTGAGCGGGTATCGAAGCTCCACCAGGGCAGTGCCGTCGAGGGTGGCGAATATAATGCATTACGAAAAAACGGGAATGTGTTCCCTGTGATGCTCTATTCATACCCGATCTTTTCGGAGGGGAAGGTGGTCGGTGCCAGGGGACTGGCCTTCGACCTGTCGCGTACAAAAAAGATTGAGGATCAGCTGAAGGAGATACTCACCCGCTATGAGGTGATGCTCAAGTCGTTGCCCGACCTCATATTCAGGTTCGACAATGAAGGGCGCTTTATCGATTATCATGCCACATCCCCTGAAAAACTGGCCCTGTCGCCTGAAGATTTTATCGGAAAGAGGATCATGGATGTCGCTCTGCCGGATGAGTTGAAGAAGAATGGCCTGAAGAAGATCAGGGAGACGCTGGCTACCGGACAGATCATTGTGGATGAATACATGATACAGGGGCCCAGGGGACCTGAATATTTCGAGTCAAGGTACATTCCCATCGGCCATGATGAAGTGCTGGATATCATCAGGGATATCACAGATCGTGTTGTTGCCGAACAATCCCTCAGGGAGAGTGAAAAACGCTTCAGGGACCTGTATGAGAACATTCCCATCGGGATGTACAGGTCAACACCTGATGGAGAGATGCTACTGGCAAATCCTGCACTCCTCAAACTCATCGGTGTTGATTCACTGGAAGAACTTAACCGGAGAGGCTTTCTGAGAATATCGGGGGAAGTAGGATACCAGCGCACTGCTTTTGTCAGGGAGATCGAAAAGGATGGCATGGTGAGGGGCTTTGAGTCAACCATAAGTTTGCAGGATGGGCGGGAGGTCCATATCAGGGAGAATGCCAGGAAGATCATCGATCCTTCGGGGAATGTATACTATGAGGGATCGGTCGAGGATATCACCGAAGTGAAGGATGCCCGGGAGATGATCAGGCAGATCGAGGCTGAAAAAGCTATAGTGCTGGAAAGTATGACGGAGATGTTTGCCCTTTTCACACCCGACCTTCGGATCAAATGGGTGAACAGGGCATATGCCGACAAGCTTGGCGTGGATCAATCCGCAATGGTTGGTGCAAAATGTTTCGATTTTTGGCATGACCGTCAAGAAGCCTGTGAGGGTTGCCCGGTGATGAAGGCTGCAGAAACGGGGAAGCCACAGGCCGATGAGATACGGACACCCGACGGCCGTTACTGGAACATCAGGGGCTACCCGATCTATGATGAAAGCGGGGAGCTCATCGGTTTATCCGAATTCTGCGAGGAGATCACCGACCGTAAAGAGTCGGAAGAAGCCCTGAAACTTACCCAAACCTCCGTCGACCAGAATGCGGATCCAGCATTCTGGATCAGCAGAAGCGGCGGTCTGATCTATGTGAATGACGCGGCATGCCGGGCGCTGGGATACAGCCGTGAAGAATTATTGCAAATGTCGGTCTGCGATATCGATCCCCTGTTCCCTGCAGAGAGATGGGAAAGCCATTGGGAAGATGTCCGCCGGAAGAAGAAATTCACCATGGAATCGGTCCACAGGGCCAAGGACGGGCATGAATTCCCTGTTGAGCTGATGATCAATTACCTGGAATTCGACGGAAAGGAATTCAACTGCGCCTTTGCCAGGGATATCACCGAACGGAAAAAATACGAAGAACGCCTGCGGAATGCAAAGGAGAAGGCCGAAGAAGCCAACAAGATCAAAAGCGAGTTTATTTCGAACATTTCGCACGAGATCCGGACGCCGCTCAATTCCATTATCGGGTTTTCCGAAATGCTGACCAACCATATTACGGAACCCAGGCTCAAGGAATACGCGGGCTCCATCCGCTCGGCAGGCAATGCCCTGCTGATGCTCATCAATGATATTCTCGACCTTTCGAAGATTGAAGCCGGCAAGATCAGGATCAACCTGGAGCCATTGGATGTCAGGGCGCTGATCACGGAGATCTCGCATGTATTCGCGGTAAAGGTGGCGAAGAAAAACCTGGATTTCGTTGTCGATGTGCATGATGATGTGCCAAAATCACTGATGCTGGATAAGGTGCGTATCCGTCAGGTGCTCTTCAACCTGATCGGCAATGCGGTCAAGTTCACGGCCAGGGGCTATATCAGGCTGGTGGTCAGGACCGACCGACAGAACGCCGGCAAAGGCCTGACCAATATTTCCATGTGTATTGAAGACAGCGGGATCGGGATACCGCGATCCGATCAGCAAAAAATATTTGACCCTTTTGTACAGCTCGATGAGGACGGGGGCAAACCAGGGGAGGGGACCGGCCTGGGTCTTTCCATCACCAAACGCCTGGTGGACATGATGGCTGGCAGCATCAGCCTTAACAGTGAGCCCGGAAAGGGGTCGTCCTTTTGTATCGATTTTCGCGGGGTAAGGATCGCTGATGAAGAAGAAACTGAAAGCAGGAGGAAGGAGGACAGCTATCCTTTGCTGCAGGGCAAGCATGTGTTGCTGGTAGAGGACTCAGAGATCAACAGGAGGTTTGTGAAAGACAACCTTGAGGATGCAGGCGTACGGGTCAGCGAAGCAGCCAACGGTGCCGTGGCACTGGAAAAGGCCGCGATACTGATGCCGGACCTGATCCTGATGGACATTATGATGCCGGTGATGGATGGCTATGAAGCTACCGAGAAGCTCAAGGCTTCGGGCAGCCTGTCGGGCATCCCGGTGATCGCCCTTACGGCACTGGCGATGAAAGAAGACATCAACCGCATCGGCCGTTCCGGTTTTGATGGTTACCTGATCAAGCCTTTCTATATTGAAGAACTTTTTGAAAAGATGCAGGGCATCCTGGCGGGCATCGACGATTTCATTGAAGGGCAGCCTGGCCGGGCTGCTGCAAGCGATGCGGAGAAGGAGAGAAGGTATCTTCAGTCGCTCAGGGCTGCATACGAAAGCATCGAAAAGAAATTCTACCCGCTCTGGCTGCATGCCTCTGAATTGAAAGAATTCAATGCAATACGTAATTTTGCAGAAGCCATCCATGGCGCGGGCAAGGAATACGATATCCGCCTGCTCGTTGACTATGGCGACAAACTGATGGTATACTGCGACAACTACGATATTGAGAAGATCGATTCAAGCTTGCTCGCCTTCCCTCAGTATATGAAGAAAATGCGGGAAATCCTCGAAAGTGAAAACGGAGGTTAAAATGATGAAAAACAAACATAATATCCTGATCGTCGACGATATTCCCTCGAATATCCGTCTGATGGTGAGCATTCTTGACGAAAAGGGCTATGCCGTGTCGTATGCACAGAGCGGGGAGCAAGCCATTGAATTGAGCAGGAAAGTGGATTTCGACCTGATATTGCTCGACGTCATGATGCCGGGCATGGACGGATTTGATGTATGCAAGGTGCTCAAAAAGAACGACCGTACCAGGGAGGTCCCGGTGATCTTCCTTACGGCCAGGACCGACCAGGAGAGTATCCTTGAAGGTTTCGAGAACGGAGGGGTTGATTATGTTACCAAGCCTTTCAGTGAGAAGGAGTTGCTGGTAAGGATACAGACCCATCTCGATCTCAAGGATGCCAGGGATGCCCTGAGATCGGAACTTGAATTCAAAAAGAAGATCATGACCGAGAATGCCTTGTTCATATCCAGGAGGAGTGAACTGGGCGATTCCATCATCGAGGACCTCAGGGTGATCAACCAGCGTACGAACAATGAGTTCAGCGACAAGATCCTGGGTGCCGTTTCCAAGCTCAGGAACCTCATTAAGGGACAGGAATGGAAGGATTTTGAAATGCGCTTCGAGGAAGAGCACGAAAAGTTCAGGGAGCTGATCACCCGCATGCACCCCGACCTGACACCCAACGAGGTGAGGCTGTGCACTTATCTCCGCCTGGATATGTCGTCGAAGGAAATCTCGGAGATCACGAGGCAGTCGGTGAGGGCCCTGGAGACCGCCCGCAGCAGGATGCGGAAAAAACTTGGCCTGAAAAGGTCCGACAACCTGGTTCAGTACCTTTACGATATCGCCTGATGCACAGGAGGAGGGCGGAGGTTTATTTCAAGAACCTGAAATTCCTGCCCAGATATTTCCCTGCATCCCCCAGGATCTCTTCGATCCTGAGCAACTGGTTGTATTTGGCGATCCTGTCGGAACGGCTGGCCGATCCGGTCTTGATCAGGCCCGTATTCAGGGCCACCGCCAGGTCGGCAATGGTGGTGTCCTCGGTCTCACCCGAACGGTGGCTGATCACCGAAGTATAGGCGTTATTATTGGCCATGGCCACTGCATCGATGGTTTCGGTCAGCGTCCCGATCTGGTTTACCTTGATCAGGATGGAGTTGGCAATTCCCATATCGATGCCTTTCTTCAGGCGCGTGGTATTGGTTACGAACAGGTCATCGCCGACGAGCTGTATCTTGTTCCCCAGCTTTTCGGTCATGAGCTTCCATCCGTCCCAGTCGTCTTCGGCCATACCGTCCTCGATGGAAATGATGGGGTATTTCTTTACCCATCCGGCCCAGAAATCGACCATTTCCGAAGGCGAGAGCTTGTCGCCCGTCGACCACTTGAGGTGATATACATTTTCTTCGGGCAGGTAGTATTCAGATGATGCCGGATCGAGGGCCAGGAAAATGTCTTCACCCGGCCTGTAGCCTGCTTTCTCTATGGCTTGCAGCACCACCTTGACGGCTTCCTCGTTGGAGGAGAGGTTTGGGGCGAAACCGCCTTCGTCGCCCACATTGGTGGCATGGCCTGCTTTCTTCAGCACGGCCTTCAGGTTGTGGAATACTTCTGCTCCCATCCTGATGGCATCGCTGAATGTAGCTGCCCCCACCGGCATGATCATGAATTCCTGGAAGTCGATGCTGTTGTCGGCATGCGAACCGCCGTTCAGGATGTTCATCATGGGGATGGGAAGGATATGGGCATTGGGCCCGCCGATATAGCGGAACAGGAACTGCCCGGTGTCCTGGGCTGCGGCATGGGCCACTGCCAGTGATACCCCGAGCATGGCATTGGCCCCCAACTTTTCCTTATTGGGGGTACCGTCGATCTCTATCATCCGCTGGTCGATATCACGCTGGTCGGTCACGTAATACCCCTGCAGTTCTTCCGCCAGGATATTGTTAACGTTTTCAACGGCTTTAAGAACGCCCTTGCCTAGATACATGCCCTTGTCGTTGTCGCGGAGTTCCACGGCTTCATGGACACCGGTTGAGGCGCCCGAAGGCACGGCGGCCCTGGCCACCAGGCCGGTATTGGTGTAAACATCAACTTCTACTGTTGGATTTCCACGCGAATCAAGGATCTGACGGGCATGGATGCTGGCAATCATTGAACTCATAACAGGTATTTTATTTGTTTTTCAATATTCATGGGATAAAAAAAGGATAAAGTTATTCAAAACCCTATCCTTGATAACATATGCGGCCGGATGATTATTCCTTGTCCTTTTTCTCTTCTTTCCCTTCTTCTGATTCCGGAGCATCATCCTTGCCTTCTGCCCTGGGGGTTTCTTCGGCTGCTTCTGGTTTTTCCCCTGCTTCTGCCTCCACTTCCTTTTCCTCTTCCTTTGTTTCCTCCACAACTTCTGCTTCCGGCTCTTCCTTCCCAACTTCGGCATCTTCTGCAGGTTCTTCAACCGCTTCCGTGGTCACCTCTTCTTCAGCAGATTCCACAATTTGTCCGGCTGCGACGGCTCCCTCTTCCTGTTTCTTGGCGCCACCCCTTCTGCGACGGGTTTTCTTGGCAGGTGCTGCCTTGGTACCCAGCAGGTTTTCGTTATAGTCGACCAGTTCGATGAGGGCCATCTCGGCATTGTCGCCCAGGCGCGGCCCGATCTTGATGATCCGCGTATAACCGCCCGGACGGTCGGCTACCTTTACCGAAACTTCCCTGAAGAGTTCCGTAACGGCCTCCTTGTCATTCAGGTAGCTGAAAACCAGCCTCCTGGAATGCGTGGAGTCGTTCTTGGATTTCGTGATGAGGGGTTCGATATAGGTCCTCAAGGCCTTGGCCTTGGCAACAGTCGTTTTAATGCGCTTATGCATGATCAGCGAGCTGGCCATATTGGCAAGCATGGCCTTCCTGTGAGCACTCGTCCTGCTTAAATGATTAAATCTTTTACCGTGTCTCATTGCAATTATTCCTTATCTAATTTGTATTTCGAAATGTTCATGCCAAATTCAAGGCCCTTGGATTTCACCAGCTCTTCAAGTTCTGTCAGCGATTTTTTTCCAAAATTCCTGAATTTAAGCAGGTCGTTCTTGTTGAAGGTCACCAGGTCGCCGAGCGACTCCACGTCGGCAGCTTTCAGGCAATTCAAGGCTCTGACGGAAAGATCCATGTCGACCAGCTTGGTCTTCAGCAACTGGCGGATATGCAGGGAATTTTCGTCGAATTCCTCGGTAACGGCTTTTTCTTCCGAATTCAATGTGATCTTCTCATCGGAGAAGAGCATGAAATGATGGATCAGGATCTTGGCCGCTTCCTTGAGCGCATCCTTCGGATGGACAGAGCCATCGGTGATGATCTCCAGGGCCAGCTTTTCGTAGTCGGTCTTCTGCTCCACCCTCCAGTTATCGACATGGTATTTCACATTCTTGATCGGGGTGTGAATAGAATCGATGGCGATGGTGTCGACGGTGGCATTGGCAGATTTGTTCTCTTCGGCCGGGACATAACCCCTGCCTTTGTTGATGGTGAGCTCCATTGACAGTTTTACGCCGGTATCCATGTGACAGATCACCTCTTCCGGGTTCAGTACCTGGAACACCGACAGGAACTTGTTGATATCACCGGCTTTGAAAACCTCCTGGTCGCCGATGACGATGTGGATCTTTTCACTGTTCTCGGCTTCGATCTGTTTTTTGAACCTGACCTTCTTAAGGTTGAGGATGATCTGTGATACATCTTCAACCACGCCGCGGATAGTGGAAAACTCCTGGACCACGCCATCGATCCTTACGGATGTGATGGCATAACCCTCGAGCGATGAAAGGAGGATCCTTCTGAGGGCATTCCCTATGGTAACGCCGAAACCCGGCTCAAGGGGCCTGAATTCAAAACTGCCTTTGAAATCATCAGCCTCTACCATGATCACCTTTTCTGGTTTTTGAAATGCTAAAATTGCCATAATATGCTTTTATATTAAATGATCACTGAACGTTGACAAGTATGTTCATTACTTGGAGTATAACTCCACGATGAGCTGTTCCCTGATATTCTCCGGGATCTCCTCCCTGGTGGGATAATTCACAAACCTGCCTTCCATTTTTTCATCATCCCATTCCAGCCATCCGAACCTGGTGCTTCGTCCGGCGAGGGATTCTGTCACTGCTTCCAGCGATTTGGATTTTTCCCTTACCGCAACAATATCTCCCGGTTTCACTTCGTGAGAGGGTATATTGGCGATGCTGCCGTTCACGAGGATATGCCTGTGCGTAACAAGCTGCCTTGCAGCCCTGCGTGAGGGAGCAATGCCAAGCCTGAATACGACATTGTCGAGCCTTGCTTCGATAAGCTGGAGCAGCACCTCACCCGTAATGCCCTTTTTCTTGGTCGCTTTCTTGAAAGTGTTCCTGAACTGTCTTTCAAGGATACCGTAGGTATACTTGGCTTTCTGCTTTTCCTGCAGCTGGATGCCATATTCCGATTCTTTCCTCCTGCGCCTGTTATTGCCATGATGCCCCGGGGGGTATGGTTTCCTGTCAAGTGCTTTGTCCGGTCCAAAGATGGGTTCTTTGAATTTCCTGGCGATCTTCGATTTTGGTCCTCTGTACCTGGCCATAATATTCTTTTATTGTGTGTTGTTAATTATACTCTTCTTCTTTTCGGGGGCCTGCAGCCATTGTGCGGCAGTGGCGTTACATCCTTGATCTCGGTTACCTCGATGCCCATGGAGTGAATGGTCCGGATGGCTGATTCCCTTCCGGCCCCCGGCCCCTTAACAAGCACCTTAACCTTACGTAAACCGGCATCATATGCCACCTTTGCGCAATCTTCAGCTGCAAGTTGCGCAGCATATGGGGTGTTCTTCTTCGAACCCCTGAACCCCATCTTGCCCGATGATGACCAGGAGATCACCTGTCCGGCATTATTGGTCAGCGAAATGATGATGTTGTTGAATGATGCACTGATGTATGCCATCCCTGTGGGTTCAACCTTTACCACCCGTTTTTTTGAACTTCTGGTTGATTTAGCCATAGTCTTTCTTTATTTCAGCGGAATAAGTATCCTGTTTTACATTAACCCTTAGGTGCCATCTTCTTGTTGGCAACGGTCTTCTTGCGCCCTTTCCTTGTGCGGGCGTTGTTCTTGGTGCTCTGCCCGCGAAGCGGAAGGCCGATACGATGACGGATGCCACGGTAGGTACCGATGTCCATCAAACGCTTGATGTTCATCTGGGTTTCCGACCTCAGGGCCCCTTCAACCTTGTATTTTTCATTGATGATGTTACGAACCCGGTTCTGCTCATCATCATCCCATTCTTCAACTTTCTTGTCCCAGTCGATTCCGGCCTCCGTGAGGATCTTCTGGGCATTGCTTCTGCCAATGCCGTAAATGTAGGTGAGGCTGATCTCACCCCTTTTGTTGTTCGGTATGTCGACACCTGCTATCCTAGCCATATCTTAAATTGTTTATTAATGTTTATCCTTGTCTTTGTTTGAATTTCGGGTTCTTCTTGTTGATTACGTACAAGCGGCCCTTCCGTCTAACGATCTTGCATTCAGCCGACCGTTTCTTTACTGATGCTCTGACTTTCATTGTTTAATGCTTTTCTATTTATATCTGAATGTTATCCTTCCTTTGGTCAGATCGTAGGGCGACATTTCCAGTTTTACCCTGTCGCCCGGTAAGATCTTGATATAATGCATGCGCATTTTTCCTGAAATATGGGCGATGATCACATGCCCGTTTTCCAGTTCAACCCTGAACATGGCATTGCCCAATGATTCAATGACAGTGCCGTCTTGTTCTATGGATGCTTGTTTTGCCATATATTTTAATTTGCGTTGATCACTGCTTCAATATGATCGAATGTCGACAGTATCTCTGCTTTTCCTTTTCTTACCACGATATCGTGTTCATAATGTGCCGATGGCCTTCTGTCAGCGGTGCTGATGGTCCAGCCGTCGGGCATTTGTACCACCTGCCTGCTTCCCAGGTTCACCATGGGTTCGATGGCCAGGGTCATGCCTTCCTGCAGCTTGATGCCCGTTCCGCGTTTCCCGTAGTTGGGAACCTCAGGTTTTTCATGCAGTTCCCTGCCCAGCCCGTGTCCCACAAGGTCGCGTACCACCGAGTAACCGTATTGTTCAACATGCGATTGCACGGCGTGCCCGATGTCGCCTATCCGGTTCCCTTCAACCGCCACCTCAATGGCCCTGTAAAGGGATTCCAGGGTCCGTTTCATCAGCAGCCTCACCTCTTCCTGTACCGTCCCGACAGCAAAGGTGTAAGCTGAATCGCCATAGAAACCGTTTTTCAATACGCCGCAATCTACCGAAACAATATCCCCTTCCAGCAGCGGCCGGTGACCCGGAAAACCATGGACCACCTGTTCGTTCACCGATATACAGAGGGTATACGGAAAACCGTTATACCCCTTGAAACCGGGCACAGCCCCGTGATCCCTGATAAACTCCTCCGCCATCCTGTCGAGCACGATGGTCTCGATGCCGGGACGGATAAGTTTAGCGACCTCAGCGAGTGTTTTACCAACAAGTAAAGAACTTTCCTTCAATAATTCTATTTCCTCTTCTGTTTTGATATGTATCATCAACCAGTGGTTATTTCTACATACTGAATGAAGAGCGTCCCTTAATACGTCCTGACTTGGTCAGGCCGTCGTAATGCCTCATGAGCAGGTGGCTTTCAATCTGTTGCAGCGTGTCGAGCACCACGCCCACAAGGATGAGCAATGAGGTGCCGCCATAGAACTGTGCAAACTGCTGGTTCACCCCGACCTGCACCACCAGTGCCGGCATGATGGCCACAAATCCAAGGAATATCGATCCCGGAAGTGTGATCTTCGACATCACACCATCGATGAATTCGGCGGTTTTCCTCCCCGGTTTTACCCCCGGGATGAATCCCCCGTTCTTTTTCATGTCCTCGGCCATCTGGTTCGGGTTGATCGTGATCGCTGTATAGAAATAGGTAAACAGCAGGATCATGAAGAAGAACACCACGTTGTACCAGAAACCGTTGATGTTGGAGAATGCCGCCACAAAGCCCGACATGTCGGTGTTGGTGAACCCTGCAACGGTGAGCGGCAGGAACATGATGGCCTGGGCGAAGATGATCGGCATCACGCCGGCTGCGTTCACCTTCAACGGGATATACTGCCTTACGCCGCCATACTGCTTGTTGCCAACGATCCTTTTGGCATACTGAACCGGTATCCTTCGGGTTCCCTGCACCAGCAAAATGGTGAGCAGGATCACGAATACCAGGATGACGATCTCAAGGATGAAGTAAACCATGCCGCCGCCCTGTTCCTCGAGGCGTGAAATGAATTCTCCCACAAGGGCGAACGGC
>JAXGTH010000076.1:0-12494 GCA_040775045.1 Bacteroidales bacterium | reverse complement strand
TGATCAGGAGGGTCGTAAAGAGGATATTTTTCAGAGGGGCCATCGTTAGTTGAACCGATTAACGCATGAGCCGGCACGGTCAGCAAAATGGCTTGATCCGGCAGCCTAATAGTTCGATTGCTTCTGGTATTTGTAGGATTCGCCGTAAGCTGCACAACGCTCGTTCGAACGGCAGGAAGTGGCGACTACCACAAGAAGTATCACGGCAGAAGCAACAATTAGCACTTTTTTAATAATTTTAATCATGATATGGTCGTTCAAAGATATTGGCACACAAATATAAGGTCATTTTAACAATAATAACAAAATTTTCGGGATAATGTTGTGTTGCCCGGCACTTTAAACTCCTTATGGTTCAAACAGAAGTCAACCCCAGGATCGAGGCAGGGTGGAAAGATGCACTGCAGAACGAGTTCAGGGCAGGGTACTTTTCCTCGCTAAAGGCCTTCCTCATTGAAGAGAAAAAGAAATTTACAGTATACCCCCCGGGATCAATGATCTTTGCGGCATTCGACCACACACCTTTTGAAAAGGTGAAAGTGGTGATCCTGGGGCAGGACCCATACCATGGCCCGGGCCAGGCCCACGGGCTTTGCTTTTCCGTACCCGACGGTATTCCAAAGCCCCCGTCGCTGTTCAATATATTCAAGGAGATCGGTGATGACCTTGGGATCAGCATGCCTGAAAGCGGTAACCTTGAATCCTGGACCAGGCAGGGGGTGTTGCTCCTCAACGCGACACTGACGGTAAGGGCAAACCAGGCCGGGTCGCATCAGAACAGGGGCTGGGAAACGTTTACCGATGCCGTGATCAGGAAACTATCGGATGAAAAAGACGGACTGGTGTTCCTGTTGTGGGGAAATTACGCCATTGCCAAAAAGGCACTGATCGACCAGGGCAGGCACCACATCTTCACTGCCCCTCACCCGTCGCCCTTATCTGCGAACAGGGGGTTTTTTGGTTGCAGGCATTTTTCAAAAACCAACGAAGCACTGCGCGGCATGGGTAAAACAGAAATCGACTGGAGGACAGGATAATGATGGACGGCAGGCATTCAATCATGGTGCAATGGCAGTAATATACAAGACCGGCATATGGTCCGTTTTTTTTATCCTGGTATGCCTACCGTGGCTATCGGGTCAGCAGGTGCGCCTTGAATTCAGGCCGGCAGATACCATGGCAGCCGGCGATATCAGGCGGCTCAACTACAACACCAAACCAAAAAGCAAGCCTGAAGCCCGGAAAGAGATGAACCGGGTACTCCGGTATTTTAATTCGAGGGGACACCTTACGGCGAGCATCGATTCGCTGCAGGAGGATTCAGCAAGCATTACTGCATGGCTTCACACGGGACCTGTATATCAAACTACGGTGATCCGTAGGGGAAATGCAGGAACGAACATGCTCGGCCAAAGCGGATTCAGGGAAAAAATATACAAAAACAAGCCTTTCAATAACAGGGACTTCGCAAGGCTTAACGAGAACATCCTCAGGTACTGCGAAAACAATGGTTATCCATTTGCATCCGTAGGCCTTGACAGCGTGGTGATCACCCCGGACCACAGGATCTCGGCCAGTATCCGGCTCGAGATGAACCAGCTGGTGACCATCGACACCGTCATCGTAAAAGGGGATTCAAAACTGCACCGCAAGTTTATCAGAAATTACTTCAATATCAGGCCCGGCGACATCTATAATGAGGCCAGGATCAGCAAAGTAGGCGGAAGGCTGCAGGACCTGCCCTATGTGACCGTGACCAGGCCGCACGAGGTGGCTTTCAGCGACGACAGGGCCACATTGTTCCTGTATATCGACAAAAAGCGTGCAAGCCAGTTCGATGGCATCCTGGGCATAGCACCCAATGAGCAGGTCAGCGGCAAGCTGTTGCTTACCGGCGACATTAAGCTGAAACTCCTGAACGCATTTAACAGGGGCGAGCTGATCGATTTCAACTGGAGAAAGCTGGAAGCCAAAAGCCAGGACCTTAAATTCCGTTTCAGTTTCCCGTTCCTGTTCAATACTCCTTTCGGAATAGATTACAGCCTTCGCCTTTTCAAGAAAGACACATCCTACCTTACCCTTACCAATAACTTTGGCATACAGGTTTTTTTCAATGGTTATAACAATGTGAAGGCTTTCTACGAAAACCAGCGGTCGAACCTGCTTAGCACATCCGGCCTTGAATTTGCCACCACACTTCCCGAGTATGCCGATATTGCCACCAGCCTGTACGGCATAGGGATTGACTATAGCCGGCTCGACTACAGGTTCAATCCCCGCAGGGGCTACCGCTTTGACATGACAGGGGCCATCGGGACAAAGGACATCAAAAGGAACACCAATGTCAACCTGGAACTTTATGACAGCATCCCGCTAAACAGCACTTTATACCGGATCCAGCTGGATGCCGGGCTCTTCATTCCGCTGTTCAGGAAAAGTACGATATTGCTTGAGAACAAGAGCGGCCTGCTTGAGAACAAGAACCTGTTTGAGAACGAGTTGTTCCGTATTGGCGGATTGAAGAGCCTCAGGGGGTTTGATGAGGAATCGATCATGGCCTCACTTTATTCCATTTTCAGTCTTGAGTACAGGTACCTCTTCGATGTGAACTCATACTTTCATATGTTCCTTGACGGAGCATATTATGAACAAAATTCATCCAGGGGATATATCCACGACTGGCCCCTGGGATTCGGTGCGGGGATCAGTTTTGAAACCAGGGCAGGGATATTTTCGCTGAGCTATGCGCTGGGGCAGCGCAGTGGCCAGCCGCTCCAGTTCAAATCGGCCAAGATCCATTTCGGGCTTACCGCAAACTTCTGATAACCTGAGCCCCACACCGGCGGGTTAAAATTTACCGGCATTAATTTATTGTTAAGTCAAAAGTATTTTATACTATCTTGCATCGATTTACTAACCAAATTGAGCAAGATGAAGAAACTAACATTATTTGTATTTCTATTTGCAATCCTCAGCTGGTCCTCCATGGCCGGAGGCTACCAGGTCAGGTTGCAAGGCCAGAAGCAAACCGGGATGGGGCTCGTGGGCTCACCATTTGCGCTGGGGGCAAGCAGCATCTTCTATAACCCGGGCGGCTTGTCGATGATGGATAAAAAATTCAGTTTTTCCGCCGGCGTGAGTGGTATCATGGCCAATGCAGTTTTCCAGAAGGAAGCCACAAATTACCAGGCAAGGACTGACAATCCGCTGGGAACACCCTTTTATGTTTACGGAGCAGGGAAGATCACCGACAAACTCTCCATTGGCCTCGGGGTTTATACTCCTTTCGGCAGTTCGGCGAAATGGGATGACGACTGGGCAGGGAGATACCTGATCCAGAGCATCTCACTTCAGGCCATCTATTTTCAGCCTACCATCGGCTACAAGATCAACGACATCATTTCAATAGGTGCCGGGTTTGTATATGCCTATGGCAAGGTCGACCTCAAGAAGGCGATCCCTTACAATGAAGGCAGCTACGCCGAGTTAAGCGGAACTACCGGAAATATCGGATACAATGTCGGGGTGATGGTGAGGCCTACCGAAAAGCTGAGCATCGGCATCGACTACCGGTCGAAGATCATCATGAAGATGGAAGGAGGCGATGCAACCTTCAAGGTACCGGCATCATTATCCACCACAATACCCGAAGAGAACAAATTTGATGCAGAACTGCCCATGCCCGCCAATCTCGACGTGGGGATATCCTATGCCTTTAGCGAGAAATTCACCCTTGCCGTGGAAATGAACTATGTGATGTGGAGTGTTTATGAAGATCTTACCTTTACCTTCGAGGAGCAGAATGAATTGCTCGGTTCAGTGAATCCGCGTAAATACAAGGATACCTTTATCGGGCGCATAGGGGGGCAATACACCCTCAACGATATGTTCGCCTTCAGGGCAGGGCTTTATTATGATCCCTCACCGACTGACGACGACTACTTCAATCCCGAGACCGTCAGCCTTAATACGGTGGCCTGGACCCTCGGCATGAGCATCGCACCGGTGAAAAACCTGAGCATCGACCTTTCGTACCTGCAGCTTCACGGGCTCGAGACCGAGAAACAGTACGAACCGGCAAACTTTGGCGGGACCTATAAGGTGGTAACCGCCATTCCGGGTATAGGTCTGAGCTATAATTTCTAATCACAAAAAGATAAAGCCATGAAGATCAAACATTATATATTCATTTTACTTCTTGCAGCCATCGCTTCCTGTAAGCCGGATATCGACGAATTTACACCGGAAAAAGGGAGCGCTGATTTCACTTCTTACATTGCGGTAGGTAATTCTCTTACCGCAGGATATGCCGACGGAGCCCTTTACAAATCGGGGCAGGAGGTTTCCTTCCCCAACATCCTTGCCGGTCAGTTTGCCATTGTTGGCGGCGGCGAATTCAAACAGCCATATATGCTAGATGACTATGGATTTGGTTTCGAGGGTGCAACCCCCGTGCCCAAACTTGTTCTTGGAATGAAAACCGATTGCGAAGATGTTACCAGTCTGGCACCGGTCCGGGCACCTGTTGATGTGAATATGGCCAACTTCCAGTCGGTTGCTGCTGCGGGCCCCTATAACAATATCGGGGTTCCCGGCGCCAAGGTGTCACACTTCTTTTTCGACCAGCTGGCCACCTTCAATCCTTACTACGCCCGCTTTGCCCCGGATGCCACAACCCCGCTCATCAACCTCACCGCCGCTATTGACGCAACCTTCTTCACGCTCTGGATCGGGAACAATGATGTGCTCGGATATGCCCTGGCAGGCGGGGCATCGGATTCCCTCACACCCCCGGCCATGTTCTCCCAGCTTTACGGCATGATCCTCAATGCCTGTATCCTGAACCAGGACGGCGCTTACGACGATGCCAAGGGAGCAGTGGCGAATATCCCTGATGTGCTCTCTATCCCTTATGTCACATACATGAGCACCCAGGTGCCATATAACGGAATGGTACTCACCCAGGAGCAGGCAGCAGGTCTTAATACGCTATACCAGATGTACGGGCATCCGGAGATCACTTTCGAGGCCGGACAGAATGCATGGGTAGTGGAAAATTCCGATGGCACATGGGGAAGGATGACTGCCAACGACCTCCTCTTGCTGTCGTTGCCCACCGACTCCATGAAATGCCATGGTATGGGCGTAGCCAATCCGGCCATTCCCGCACCTTTCCCGATCCCGCACAAATATATCCTCGATGCTGCTGAAATTGCCGACATCAGGAACCATATCGATCAGTATAATGCAACCATCCATGACCTGGCCACCATGCATAACCTTGCACTGGTCGACCTTAACCAGGTTCTTGAGGAGGCCAAAACCGGGATTATCGTTGACGGAATTGAATTCACTTCCACTTTCATCCAGGGAAATGTATTCTCTACCGACGGCATCCACCTGTGCCCGCTGGGTAATGCCCTGGTAGCATGGTACTTCATTGAAGCCATCAACGCCACCTACGGGGCAAGCATTCCCCAGGTGAACGTGACGGATTACAACGGGGTGCAGTTCCCGTGATGGAGGGCCAATTAATACCTCAGGGATAAATCATATACCTGATAACCGTTGGGAGGGAGCACTGGCAAAGCCGTGTTCCCTCCCTTATTAAATCCACAGGATATGCCTGAAAAACTTGTCTTTGCCACCAACAATGCCCATAAACTCTCGGAGATCAGGGAGATCATCCCCGAAACCTACCGCATCGTCGGATTGAAAGAGATCGGATGCAGGGAGGATATCCCTGAGACTGCCGACACCCTTGAAGGCAATGCCGACCTGAAATCCATGTTCGTATACGATAAATACGGGTTCAATTGTTTTGCCGACGATACGGGGCTGGAGGTGGAATCCCTTGACGGCCGGCCGGGGGTGCACTCTGCAAGGTATGCCGGTGAAGACGGCAATGCGGAGCGTAATATTGAAAAACTGCTTCGGGAACTGCAAGGAAATGAAAACCGCAAAGCCAGGTTCAGGACCATCATCTCGCTGGTTATCGAAGGGAAGATCCGTCATTTCGAAGGCATCGTCAATGGCAGGATCATCGACACCCGGAGGGGAAAAGGAGGATTTGGTTATGACCCGGTTTTCATTCCCGATGGGTATGACCTGACTTTCGCCGAGATGCCGCCCGATATCAAGAACCGGATCAGCCACAGGGGCCGGGCCACCAGAAAACTGGTGGAATTCCTGCAGGAAAGACGCCGGGATTAGATCAATGGATCACCTGCCTGAGTGCGGCGGTAAACAATTCCTGCAGGGAAATGCCTTCGGCACTTGCCTGCTGTGGCAGGATGCTGTTCGGTGAAAGTCCCGGAACAGTGTTCACCTCGAGAAAATACATACCCTTTTCGTTGAAGATATAATCGAAACGCACAAATCCCCTGCAACCTATGCTGGTATAAAGGGTCTCCGACAGGCTGCGGCACTGTTTTTCAATGCCGGACGGTATGCGTGCAGGGGTGATCTCGTCGGCCATGCCATCGGTGTACTTGGCCTCATAATCGAAAAACTCGTTCTTGCTTACGATCTCGGTCAGCGGTAATGATTTCACCCTGCCACCGATGGTCAGCACCCCGCATGTGATCTCGGTACCCGGGATAAATGCTTCGACCAGCACCTGTTCGTCTTCACGGAAAGCTTTTTCAATGGCAGGGACCAGCTCTTCCGGTTCCCTGACCTTAGTCATCCCGACACTCGATCCGCCCCTGTTGGGTTTTACAAAACAGGGGAGTGAAGTAATGCCGGTAATATGATCCGTGTCGATATGCCCGCCTCTCCGGATCAGTGCAGAAGGGGCAATGGCCACACCAAGGGAGGCGACAACCCTGGAACAAAAATATTTATCGAAGGTCAGGGCCGATACAACCTGCCCCGACCCGGTATACGGGATGCCCAGCATGTCGAGGTAACCCTGCAACTTGCCGTCCTCTCCCGGAGTACCGTGAATGGCAATGAAAACCCCGTCAAAAATGATCTTCTCCTCCCCTATCGTGATGCTGAAATCGTTTTTGTCGACCAGGTGCTTCTGGCCATCCTTCGTGTAGTACGCCCATTCCTCACCCCGGAAAATGATCAGGTAAGGTTCGTATAGTGCATGATCGAGGTATTTCTCGACGACGGATCCGCTCCTTATCGAAACCTCATATTCACCGGAGTCACCTCCTGCAGCTATGGCTATCTTCTTCCGCATGGTCATAAAATCGCTTATGTTACTCCCCCGGCAAAGCAAGCCTTGGGTGCGATAAAATTATGCAATTAATTCTTATCTTTGCTTCCGCAGGGCAATATCAGCAGGTTTTTCAAGTTAGTTCATGAAATGCCTTAATGATCAGCCCGGAATAGCTGTAACAGAACTTTGCGCCGCATGTCGTTTTTCGGTTTTCTCCTCAGGAAGAAATTCTACCTTCACCTCCTGCTTGCCATAGCCCTGACCGTGGCACTGTTCTTTATTACCCTGCAGTTCATCAAGATATACTCTAACCATGGCGATACCTATGTTTTGCCTGATTTTACGGGAAAACCCTCGGTGAGATCACGGACGAGCGCTACGATGAGCTATACGACTTTGTTGTGATCGATTCGATATTCGATACGCGGAACCCCAAGGGATCCGTCGTAATACAGAACCCGCCGGCAGGATCGGTGGTAAAAGCCGGCAGGAAGGTTTACATTACCCTGGTGGCATTTTCGAAGGAAAAAGTTGAAATGCCGGACCTGATCGACCTCAGCCTGCGCCAGGCCGTTAACAGCCTGAGAGCGAAGGGACTCAGGGTCAACGAACTCCGCTATGTAGAGGACTTTGCCGCAAATGCGGTCCTGGAACAACTTTACGACGAAGAAGTAATCGAAGAAGGGGCCATCATCGATAAAGGCGCAGGGATCGACCTGGTGGTGGGGCTGGGCAGCGACAATTATGCACCGGTCCCTTTCCTGATCGGGCTGAACCTTCACGATGCCGAAGACGCCATCAACAAGGCCTCATTCAATGTGGGTACCATTTATTATCTCGACGGTGAAGACCCCGTGCATTCAAGGGTCTACAGGCAGCAGCCGGCCTGGTCTGAAAATTCAAGGCTTTTCAAGGGAAATACCATCAACATTTCCCTGCGTTCCGACCTCGATTTCGACTTTGGTACCCTCATCAGGGAGATGAGACCCGACACCCTGTCTCCCGCCGATACAACAAAATCAATATTGCCGGAGTTTTAATGTGAAAATGAACAACAGCAAAGTAATGAAACCCGTCATCATACTAATCACAGCCATCATGTTCCTGCCATTCCCGGGCACTGCCCAGGAACAGGTCAGCGGGCTGTATACTAACCCCGTTATACAGCACAGGCTTAAAACAACGCAGGATCCATGGCAGGAAAAGCATACCCTGGGACTGGAATATCCCAGGCCGATCCATCTGCCTGTCTTCGACGATTTTCATACCGACAACATATTCCCCGACACAGCCTTGTTCAGCGACAGGGATGCCTATATCAATGATGATTTCCCTTATCGCTCGGTAAATATCGGAGCAGCTACCCTCGATGCCATCGATGCCAGCGGGAACCTCTACCCCGATGCCAGCATGTTCCCTTTCGTGGCAGACCATCTCACTTCAAGGCCGATCCGCCTCGACAGCCTGTTCCTGCCCGGTGAAACAAGGGCCATCACCCTTGCCGATTCGGTCTATTTCAGTTTTTTCTACCAGCCACAGGGCAGGGGCAACAAACCTGAACCCTTTGACTCCCTGGTGCTGGAATTCGGTTTTTATGACGGGGATTCGGCATTTGCATACATGGATTCTATTATCGTTTCAGCAAGTTCATACCTTTTAGACCCCACCGACACGATCTTCCCCTTCGATACCATATACGCCCCCCCACAGTGCGATCCCGGCGTTTACAAGATCAACTACGATACCATTGTATGGGGAGATATGATCACACTGCCCTGCGATTCAGTCTTCGAACCCAGCATCGAGTGGGAATACATCTGGTCGGACAGGGGCATGTCGCTCGATTCCTTTTATGCCACTTATAGCACATATTCCCGACAGGTGATCATCCCTGTCGACGACAGCGCAAAATACTATAAAAAGCATTTCTTCTTCAGGTTCTACAATTTTGCCAGCCTGGCCAGCGATATCAACCCGAGCTGGAAGAGCAACTGCGACCAGTGGAATATCGACTACATCTACCTCAATACGGGGCGTTCGGCGGCCGACACCACCTACCGCACCATCACCTTTGCAGAGCGGGCACCTTCATTCCTGACTGAATATACCGCCATGCCCCTCCGGCAATACCGTAACGACCCGACCAACCAGCTTAAGGATTCACTGAAATTGTACATCACCAACCTGAGTGCTGACACTTTTAACGTTTATTACGAATATATCCTGGATGAGCGCGGAGGATCATATACCCATACATACAACGGGGGATTTGCGAACCTTTACCCCTTCTTCGTGAGCGGTTACCAGAGCTGCAGCAACGTACCCCAGCATGCCTGTCCGCCCCGCGATTTTCTTTTCCCCCTGAGCAGCCAGGCCGACAGCTCGAGCTACCTCGTGAGGCATGTGATCCACGATCAGAGCAATCCGAATCTTGGAGATACCATCACCTTCGTGCAAAAATTCTATAATTACTATGCCTACGACGACGGTACCCCCGAATTGGGTTACGGGCTCAGCATTGCCGGGGGAAAAGTGGGATACCGCTTCACGCTGAACCTGGCCGATAGCCTCAGGGGTATCGCCATGTTCTTCAACAGGGTGCAAAACGACCAGAACGACCAGTTCTTCACCCTGAAAGTGTGGGATAACAACAACGGAAAACCAGGCAACGTGATATGGGAAAGGGAAAATGTGAAGCCCGTATTCAGTGAGGACCTCTACCGCATCCAGGTATATGAGATCGACCCTCCCGTGCCTGTGCTGGGGACTTTCTTCATCGGCTGGGAGCAGACCACCGCCGACCTGCTCAATGTCGGCTTCGACACCCACCAGGATGCTTCCGCCAACCTCTTTTTCAATGCATCCGGTTCGTGGGAGCAGTCGCTCATTCCCGGGGCCCTGATCATGCGCCCCATACTCAAAGACTTCTATGATCCATTCGGAATCGGCGAACCCCTTCATGAAGACAGCTGGAACATCTATCCAAATCCGGTATACGGGGGAATGCTGACCATTGAAAACGGCCTGCTCAATGTTGATGAGCTCAGGGCTGCGGGCGCCATGCTCAGGATCTATGACCTGGCGGGAAGGCTGCTTCTGGACAGGCCCCTTGAGCGGACGGTCAATGTCAGCAAGCTTTCCGGCGGCTTCTACCTCATGCATATTGGCAACCAGGACGGGAGCATCAGCCATATGCACAAGATCATCGTAAAATAAGGGTTGCTTATGCTGCCATGGGATGAAAATACCGACCAGGAGCAGGACCTCTATGAACATTACCGTTTCGTGGCAGATCCCGGGCAGCGGCCGCTCAGGATCGACAAGTTCCTCATGACAAGGATACAGAATGCCAGCAGGAACAAGATCCAGCAGGCGGCAGCGTCCGGAGCCGTGCTCGTTAATGATGTTGCCGTAAAACAAAACTATAAGGTCAGGCCCGGCGATGTGATCACTATTGTGCTGGCCGAGCCTCCACGTGATACCGAGATCATTCCCGAGGATATTCCCGTGGAGATCGTGTTCGAGGATGACCATATCATGGTGATCAATAAACAAGCGGGTATGGTGGTCCATCCGGCCTATGCCAATTTTACCGGTACGCTTGTCAATGCGCTCACCTATTATCTCAGGAAGAAGAGCGGTAATGAAGAGGCGCAACCTTACCTGGTACACCGCATCGACAAGGACACTTCCGGTATTATGCTGGTGGCCAGGGATGAGCTTTCACAGACCCGGCTGGCAAAGGAATTCTTCGATCATACCATCGACCGCAAGTATACGGCACTGGTATGGGGCGACATGGAAGACGACGAGGGCACCATCAGCGGCAACCTGGCGCGCAGCAGGAGCGACCGCAAGCTGATGGCCGTATATCCCGACGGGGAAACCGGAAAACATGCCGTCACCCACTGGAAAGTGATAAGGAGATATGGTTATGTGACGCTCATTGAGTGTACCCTCGAGACCGGGAGGACCCACCAGATCAGGGCCCACATGAAACACATCAGGCATCCGCTTTTCAATGATGCGGCATATGGGGGCGACAGGATACTGAAAGGCACCACATTCACCAAATACAGGCAGTTCATCAACAATTGCTTCGCTATCCTGCCCCGCCAGGCCCTTCACGCCCGTTCGCTCGGCTTCCGTCATCCCAAGAGCGGGGAATACCTTTTCTTCGACTCGGAATTGCCGCAGGATATGCAGCAGGTGATCGAGAAATGGGAGCAGTATGTGACCCACCAGAAAGATTTCAGTTGATCAGGGAGCCGGCAAAAAAGGGGCGCACGTTGTGCAGCCCCTTTTTTGATTTACATTTCAGTATTTACAGTTTAGACTTTATGATATTTCTCAAATTGCCAAAGATGGGAATGTATCGCAGATAAGGGAAAAGAATGACAAGGCAGATCAATACACGATCAGCGGGAGGCTGTCCTCCATCACATTGGTACGGATATGCAGAATGTATTTGCCGGCGTTGATGTCGCCGATGTTGAGCCGCCAGATGCCGGTCACGGCCGAATCGACGGAGTATTCCCTTACCAGCCGGCCCTGCATGTCATAGAAGGAAACCACCACGTAATCGACCTGGCGGCGGCCGAAATCCATGACCACATATTCATCGGCCGGGTTTGGGAAGATGTTGGGCGTAACGCGGATATAATCCCGGCGGGTGAGGGTGTCGGACCTGTCGCCGCCGCTCACCACCAGGATCACATCATACAGCCCATAATCCTTATAGGTGATCCCCGGTGGTTGTTTCCCTGCATATGAGGATGGATTCCCGCTGTAGAAGATCCAGTTCCAGTATTCAGGATCACCGTTAGTACGGTCCTCAAAATTAATCGTCCCACCGGCGCTGACAACCGTTGTATCAGCCTTGAAGTTGGCGGTGAGGAGGCTGCCGTAGCCAAAACCATCCATCACCATGAGCCCGGTATTGTCGGGATCGAGGTAAGGCCTGAGCTGCGCGCCTCCGGGGCTTCCGTTCGATGCCCAGTGGTGATAGAATTTCCCGTAATAATCGGGTGCCAGCGGTTCGTTGCAGCTTGCAGCACCTCCGGTGAGCGTACCCACGATCCGCCCCGAATAATCGAATATGGGGGAACCTGATGAGCCGCCTTCCGTCACCCCGTGGCCGTTGTCAGTTTCCGCCCACCTCACCTTCCAGTAAAACCCGTCAGGGTCTTCTTCGGTCTGCCCATATAAGGTTGAAACAAGCGGGATAGTATAGGTCGAGATCTTCTTGATATCCCCTTTGGGGTGGTGGATGCCCACGCCCGAAGGGCTGGGGGTTTCGCTTCGCGACCAGCCGGCGAAATAG
>JAXGTH010000075.1:0-12516 GCA_040775045.1 Bacteroidales bacterium | reverse complement strand
TTGACGAAGGGGATATCCTGATCCTGTCGGGAGATTCCATTGGAGAGGTCTCCATAAATTCGATCAGCGTCATCACAGGGAATACTGTTGGTGAACACCTGATCGTTCCCGGGGCCTTTATCTCCAACAATTTTAATGTGAATTACGGACTGGGCAGGATCACTGTACTACCCGATACCGCTGATATCATCTTTGAAGCAGCAAGTCTCTCGCAGTATTATGATGGCGATGCCAACCCGGTAGCTGCAACTACGGTACCCGGCAACCTTGCACTCGCCATGTCCTATGATGGAGATACCCTGCCTCCCGTATACCCGGGAAGCTACATTGTAACGGCCACCGTGCTCGATTCCAATTATGTCGGAACACGCACCGACACGCTCGTCATAAGCCCTGCAACGGCCACAGTCACTGCCGACCTGAAGTACATCTATGCAGGTGATCCGCTTCCTGAGTTCACAGCCTCATTCGATGGTTTCGTCAATGGGGAGGATACCTCCGTGCTGACCAGCCTGAATTTCACCCTCAGCCCGGCATATTCAGGGCTGGCGGGAACTTACAGCATCACCCCTTCAGCAACGGCCGACAATTACACTTTCTCCCCTGTAAGTGGGATTTTCTATGTGAACCCGTCGGGAGCGGGAACCAAACATATCAAGACCCAGCTTACCTGCGTTGAGGAACTGGGGGCTCCCGACAGCCTTGGGTTTACCTATATTGCATATTTCGAATATGAAAATGATAATGCTACCGATGTTTATATCCCGATCGGGGAAGATAACTCCCTGGCAGGGGAAGGATCATTCGACGGATCAAACCAGCCGGAAGACTTCCATGCAGGAGGAGGATCATGGACTGCCGGCTTTGACGGGAACAAACTGACCTGGACCGTTGCAAGCTATAAGCATAACGGGCACAAGACATCTGTAGCCTCCCAGGCCAGTTCATCTTCTTCAAAATGCAATAAGTCTGCTGAATTCAGCGAAGAAAATGATATTGAAGCTGTAGACAACGGCATCAGGATATACCCGAATCCTGTTTCAGGAACCCTGTACCTGGATTCAGGCGAGGGTATGATCCAGGCTAAGGACATTTTTATCTATGATGTTTATGGAAAGACCTACCCCTTGAACGTTTCCGGGAATAAAGGTGTTACGCTTGAGATCAACATGTCGGGTTTGCAGCCGGGCATCTATTTCATCAGGGTTCAGTCAGCGTTGAAGAATGAGGTCATCAGGGTTATGAAACAATAGACCCTGATGTTTGGTGATTTGAGAGTGATGATCATAATAGGTTTTTGCTGATGCGTACATCCATTGTATATTTATTGATCCTGCTCGCGGTCTTTTCGGAGGCAGCCGGACAGGCCGACAGCCTCCTGAAGGTCCTTGAACGATCGGAAGCTGACACTGCCAGGGTAAAAACCTTGCTTCGCCTGTCTGCCACATATTACCGTTCATCACCCGATGAGGCTGTAAAATACGCGGAGCAAGCGAGGCTGTTGGCTGAGGAGATCAATGATACCGAGGATCTTGCCTATGCGTACAAAAGTATCGGTATGGGCTATTATTTCCAGGGAAATTATATTGAAGCCCTGCTGAACTGGCAGCTTTCCCTTCGGAACTTTGAAGCGATCAACGACCGTCTGGGGGTCTCCAATATGCTCAATAACCTCGGGGCCGTATACTACAATGAGGGCGACAACAACAAAGCCATTGAATATTACCTCGAGTCACTCAGGGTTTCTGAAGAGATCGGTGATTCGCTCAGGAGCGTCACAGCACTGGTGAATATAGGAGCCGTTTATTACAGCAAGAAGGCAACGCACGATATGGCACTGAAATACTATGCCCAGGCCCTCCCCATCAGTGAGGCCCTGGGCGATTATGATGCCATCGGTACTACTGCCGTGAATATGGGGCAGATATACCTGGACAAGGAAGATGATACTTCAGCGCTTCATTATTTCCAGAAGGCTTATGATGCGTATAGTAAATCCGAAACCGGGAATGTGCCCTACGCATTGCTCAATCTCGGAAGGGTTTATGCCTTCAGGGATGACTTCGCCAGGGCCATCGACTTCCAGAAACAGGCATATGAAATGGCCAGTAACAACAATGCCAAGCTTGAAATGGCCCAGGCTTCGCTCAGCCTGGCCGATACCTATGATCAGCAGGGAGATATACCCCTTTCGATCGGGCATTTCATGCGCGCAAAGGAGATCGCTGCATCCATCGGGGCCAGTTATGTCCTGCAGGATGCATACAACGGCCTTGCGCAAACATATGCCAGGGTGCCCGATTATGCCAATGCATACAAATACCAGCAATTGTACATCAGCATCAAGGATACCCTGTATAATGCCGAGATGGATAAGCGCATCCAGGCCCTTACCCTCAATTTTGAAATTGAGAAGAAACAGGGACAGATCGACCTGCTCACCAAGGACCAGGAGTTGAAGGAGCTGGCCCTGCAACGGCAGAAACTGCAAAGGAATGCGGTTGCCATCACAGGGGTCCTGCTGCTCTTCCTGGCACTTGGAATGCTCAGCAGGTACCGTTATGTGCGCAGGACCAACAGGATCATTGCATATGAAAAAGACCGCTCAGATAAACTCCTGTTGAACGTCCTCCCGGCTGAGACAGCTGAAGAACTTAAGGAAAAAGGATCAGCCACGCCAAAGCATTACGACATGGTATCGGTATTATTTACCGACTTCAAGGGATTTACAGCAATAGCGGAAAAACTGACGCCACAGGAATTGGTGGCGGAACTGAATGCCTGTTTTCTCGAGTTCGACAGGATCATCGATAAATACAAGCTCGAAAAGATCAAGACCATTGGCGATGCTTACATGTGTGCAGGAGGCATTCCTGCGCCCAACACCACAAACCCGGTGGATATTGTCAGGGCCGGTCTTGAGATCAGGGAGTTTATGGAAAGGCTCAGGAAGGAAAGGCAGGCGCGTGGTGAGGAATTCTGGGAGTTGAGGATCGGGATCCATACCGGACCTGTCATTGCGGGGGTTGTTGGTAAAAACAAGTTTGCCTACGACATCTGGGGTGATGCCGTGAATATCGCCAGCAGGATGGAATCGAGCGGGATCCCCGGGAAGGTGAATATTTCGGGATGTACCTATGAACTCATCAGGGAGCATTTTAAGTGCACATACCGTGGGCAGATACAGGCCAAGAACAAAGGAGAGATCGATATGTATATCGTGGAAGCTGAGCTCGGTTCCCTTCAGGATCCCGGTAATAAAACGACTGTTGGCCTGGCCGAACTGGAGTTGCCGGCGGGGCGTTAATTATTCCTTTGTTTTCATGATTGTCGTCATTTTGGGTCCGTTTTATATTGAGGCCAAAGACTTTCTATCTTTGTTGTTTCAATCCCGGATCCATGATCAACAAAGCTTTCTCCCCCATCAGGCTTCGCGGTGTTACCCTGAAGAACCGCTTTATCAAGACCGCCACCTATGAAGGCATGAGCCACGAAGGCATTCCTGACGAGCGCCTTTTCGAGCTGCACGCGTCCATGGCAGCAAACGGGGTGGCCCTCACCACGGTGGCCTATGGTGCAGTCAATGAGGATGGCCTCACCAACAGCCACCAGATGGTGATCGACGAAGAGGCTGCACCTTACCTCGAAAAACTTGCTGAAGCGGTGCACCGTCACGATGGCATGATATCCATACAACTCACCCACTGCGGCTATTTCACCACCAGCAAACGCTATATACACAGGCGACCGCTCGGGCCCTCACGAACGTTCAACAAATACGGCCTGGTGAAGGGAAGGCCTTTTTCCAGGGCGATGGACAGGGACGACATACGGCGTACCACCGGTGATTTTGCCAGGGCGGCAGCCATTGCCCAGGCAGCCGGTTTCGATGCCGTCGAGATTCACATGGGACATGGTTACCTGCTCAGCCAGTTCCTGTCGCCGAAAATTAACAGGCGTGTCGATGAATACGGCGGCAGCCTTGAAAACCGCATGCGCTTTCCCCTTGAGGTGGTCAATGCGGTACGGGCAGTCGTGGGCGACGAATTCCCCATCCTGTGCAAGATCAACCTCGATGATGATGTCCGTAAGGGGTTCAGCCTTCCCGATTGTATCAAGGCGGTGCATATGCTCGATATCCACGGGGTGGATGCAGTGATGCTCAGCGGGGGCTTCACCAGCCTAACGCCTTTTTACCTCCTGCGGGGCGAGATCCCGCTCAGGGAAATGGTGACTTCAGAGCCCAACTACCTGCAGAAGGCCGCCCTGCGCTTCTTCGGGATGCAAATTATCAGGAAATACCATTTCACTGAGAATTTCTTTCTCGAAAAGGCCAGGCAGGTAAGGCGAAGCACAAAGATGCCGCTGATCTACGTCGGGGGAGTGATATCCTCGGCAGGTATCAATACCATAATGGAAGCCGGTTTCGACATGATCGCCATGGGGCGGGCCCTGATCGCCGAACCCGACTTTATCCTGAAGGCCAGGGAGAATCCTGAACATCGTTCTCCCTGCGACCAGTGCAACAAATGTGTCGGGTTCATGGAGAAGACCGGCATACGCTGTGTGCTGTGGGATGACTAAATGATCCTGCGGCTGACGGTTCCCGGTTCATTGGGGTCGAAACATACCAGCGAAAGTTCCGGGCCGTCCCATGCGCCATTCACCGACAGGGTGTTCCCGATATATTCGTACCAGTGCCCCGTCAGCCTTGAAGATTCATGGATATGCCCGTGGAGGGTGATCAGCGGCTGGCGTTCCTCGATGAATCGTTTGATGGCAATGCTGCCCACATGAAGGTCGAGGGGCACGTGGTCGATCATCTTTCCGTCGAGGGCAGCCCTGTCGAGCAGGGTCTGATAAGGGGGCGAATGAAAAAGCATAATGGTTCTTGAAGGATCGATACTTTCGCTGATACGTGCCAGGTCATCCAGGATGGTCTGGTATTCGATATCGCTGACAGGTTCTACTGAAAAAAACCCTTCATTGGGATGTATGCAGCCGGGGTCGACATAACGCGAAACATCGTAGCGTTCCCAGTCTTTCAGCCTGAAAGGGGTGGGAGGCACATAGGCGTAGCCGATGATGGTGATCCCACCCTGATGGACAACCTTTTCATGGATATAATGCCACAGACCATCATCCTGGGCCCGGATGAAATCCTCTTCGTTGACCCTCGGATCATCGTTGCCGAGGATAAGGAAAATGTCGGGATAGCCTTGCCTGAGCTTCTGCTGAAGGTCCCTGAACAGGGGGACCAGGAAATCGTTGAAGAAGTCGTCGAAACCTGATTTAATGCCAAACCCGTGGGGAAGGAGGTCCCCGCCCAGGAAAACCATCTCCGGCTGTCGGCTAAGGATCTGTTCCGCCAGCTTGCGGTAACGGTCAGGATGTCCGTGGAGATCGGTGGCAAAATGGCAAAGGGGCATATCAGTCAAGATCCTCCCTGACCTTTATAGGCCTTGCCCTGTCGGTCACTGCATTGATCATGCGGGCATAGCTGGTCTTCTTCCTGATGTCCTCATCGGTGATGATGTGGAGGTCGATCATGCTGGAATCGCATTTATACCCTGTCTTCATGCAGTTCATGATACCCAGGCAGTATCCCCAGCCTTCAAGCCACAGCCTGAACTTTTCGATCAGTTCCGCGTCGCCTGTTGAATGGGCGATCAGGTCGATGTCGGAACCCGGGCCTGCTACGGCGTTCTTGGTGCTGCCGATCAGGTATAGCCCTTTCAGCCCGAATCGGTCGAGGTCGAGATGCAATGCGATATTTTCAACCATCTCGTAACGCCACTTCCAGTGATGGTCGGAATCGGGGTTGAGGATCATCTCCTCATCAACCTGCTGCGGGGTGTGCTCCCGGCTGCTCTTCACATAATCAATGGTCGATCGCAGTTTTCTCCTGAAAATACTCCTGCCGATATTCCCGGCAATGGTGTTCAGGAGCTTCTGTTCCTCCGGCAGGAAAGCGCTTCCCTTGTGCATGCGGATCAGCTGTGTGTAAGCCACTTCTATCTTACCTGCCACATGTTCACCCACAACAATGTCAGAAACCTGCATGTGTTCCGTTTCAGCAAAATCTTCTGTCTGGTATTCCTTGCCCTCAAGTGTGATGCGGCATTCACAGACCGTCGGATATTGCCATCCCGGCGGAACTTCCCTGACCAGGTCCTGCAGGATATATTCCAGTTTTCGCTTCTCGTTGATCAGCAGGTTCTCTATGCTGTACAGGCAGTTAAGCTCCTTCTCGCGCTCAATGAGCTTTTCCAGTCTGATGTTCCTGATACTGTCTTCCATGGCCGTAAAGGTTGAGGAGTTTTGGATACCCTAAAAATACAAAATTGCTCCCATATATATCCGGTGGCTGGTCGCTAATGTGAATGCCGTCATGTTTTTATCGTAATTTTACCCTCATGGAAAAGATCAGGCATATAATTTTCGATCTCGGGCAGGTGATCATCAACGTGGACCCGGCTGCCGTAATGAAAAAGCTGGAGGACCTCGGGGTATCCAATGCGGACGAAATACACTTGAAATTGCAGGAAACCGGCGCCTACAACAAGCTAGAAACCGGGAGGATACAACCGGCCGAATTCAGGGATGCCATCAGGGCTGTTGCCGGGGATCACCTTAGCGACAGTGAGATCGATGAGGCATGGAATGCCATGCTGCTCGACATCCCGAAGGAAAGGGTGAAGTTCATGACCCGGCTGAAGTCGAGGTACAAACTTTATCTGATGAGCAACACCAATGCGATACACTGGGAATGCTACAATGCATATTTCAGGGATACCTATGATTATCCCGGCATAAACCACTTCTTTTCCGGCACCTGGTATTCTTACCTCATGGGGTTCAGGAAGCCCGATCCCGAGGTATTCAGGATCATTCTTGAGGAGAGCCGGTTCGACCCGGCCGAGGTAGCATTCGTCGATGACCTGAAAGAAAATGTCGATGCAGCCGCTTCACTCGGCATCCTCCCCCTCCACCTTCCTCCCGGCAGGGAGATCATGGATCTTTTTGATGCAGAACTGAATATTAAAGTTTGATGTAACGATTGCCGATGTACGATTTTCGATGTGCGAAGGGATCTTTCCGTAGGCGGCTTCCTTCGCCCATCGTACATGCTAAATCGTTAAATCGCTAAATATTCCTTCATTAAAGTTTGATGTAGCGATTGCCGATGTACGGTTTTCGATGTACGAAGGGATCGTTCCGAATGCCTCTTTCCTTCGCCCATCGTACAAGCTAAATCGCTAAATCGTTAAATGATCCTTAATGAAGGTATGATGTAACGATTGCCGATGTACGATTTTCGATGTGCGAAGGGATCGTTCCGGATGCCTCTTTCCTTCGCCCATCGTACATGCTAAATCGCTAAATCGGTAAATGTTCCTTCATAGAAGTCTTCAATCTCAGCAAGCACCTCCATCACCTCCCCGGCTTCTTCTGTCTGCATCAGCTTCAGCTTGAAAGGCTTGAAGTTGGGAAATCCCTTGAAATAGTTGCTGTAATGTTTGCGCATCTCGAACATGCCCCGCCGTTCTCCCTTGTATTCGAGACTGTTCATCAGGTGCTGCCTGCATACCCTTGTCCTCTCCACAATACCGGGCGGTAACACTGTCTTCCCTTCCCTTAGAAAATGCCTGATCTCACGGAATATCCATGGATAACCGATTGCTGCCCTGCCGATCATCAGCCCGTCGACGCCGTAACGCTCCCTCATCTCCAGGGCAACTTCCGGCCCGGTGATATCACCGTTGCCGATAATGGGGATGTGCATGCGAGGGTTGTTCTTCACCTTACCGATAAGGGTCCAGTCGGCTTTGCCGCCATAAAGCTGTGCGCGTGTACGTCCGTGAATGGTCAGGGCCGCAATGCCGGTGTCCTGAAGCCTTTCGGCCACCTCCACGATATTCTTGCTCTGTTCGTCCCAGCCCAGCCTGGTCTTGACGGTCACCGGTAAACGGGTGGCATCCACCACGGCCCTGGTCAGCTCCGCCATCCTGGCAACATCCTGCAGCATGGCTGCCCCGGCGCCCTTGCTCACCACTTTCTTTACCGGACAACCGAAATTGATGTCGATAAGATCGGGGCCGGCCTGCTCCGCGATCCTCGTGGCCCTCACCATGCTGTTAATGTCGTGACCGAAGATCTGGATGCCGATTGGCCGTTCATCATCCACCAGCTCCAGCTTAACTACACTTTTCCTGGCGTCCCTGATCAGGCCTTCCGAAGAAATGAACTCCGTGTACATAAGGTCAGCGCCCTGCTGCTTGCACAACAGCCGGAAAGGCAGATCGGTGATATCTTCCAGCGGTGCCAGGAGCAGGGGATACTCGTCGATGGTGATATTTCCGATCTTCATTTTTGCCGGGGCCGGGGCCCGAATTTTTCGTCAACGGCAAAATTACTATTTTTACGCCCTTAAGCTGTCGCGATAGTTATGTTTACACAGGAACCCATGCTTGGCAAGACTTCCGAGCCATTGAAGATACTGGCCTTCCTGCTGATCATCATCATCAGCATGGTGATCACCCTGCTGGTCGGCATTGGGCTTGGTTTTCTCTTCTTTGGCGGCGACATGATGGATTATGTCAGTGAAGGGATGAGGCTTGATGATGCCGGGTATCTTCCGATGCTTAGATACCTGCAGGTGGTGAACACCCTTGGCATCTTCATCCTTCCCCCCTTGCTCTTTGCCATGCTGGTTGCAGTAAAGCCGGCAAAATACCTCGCGGCACACAGGCTCCCTTCCCTGGTCAGTGCTTTCATCGGCACGGCGGTCATTATTGCGATCCTGCCTTTCATACAATGGACCGCCGGGATCAACGAGATGCTTCAACTTCCCGAGTGGCTTTCGGGTGTGGAGGAATGGATGAAGCGGACCGAAGAGCAGGCCCTGCAACTGACCGAATTGTTCCTTGATACGGCAACGGTGTCCGGCCTCCTGGTAAACCTGCTGATGATCGCCGTCCTGCCTGCCATTGGCGAGGAGCTGGTGTTCAGGGGTGTGCTGCTGAGGCTTTTCAGGGGATGGACAGGCAGCACGCACCTGGCCGTGATCATTACCGCATTGCTTTTCAGTGCCCTGCACCTGCAGTTCTATGGTTTTCTGCCCAGGTTCCTGCTCGGACTCCTCCTGGGTTATATCTTCGTATGGTCAGGTTCGGTATGGCTGCCCATCCTGGTGCATTTCGTGAACAATGGCGTCGCGGTGATGGCAGCCTGGCTCTTCGCCAGGGGAAATATCCAAAGGGATTTTGAATCGGTGGGCGAGGCCGACAGTCTTGTAGTGATCATTGCAAGCCTGGTGGTCGTGATCGCCATGATGGTCTCTTTGAAATACCATGAACGCAAAAAAAAGGGAAGCACCATTGGCTGATGCTTCCCCGGAATTATGCTATTGAAAAATCTAATGGCTTAATTTGGCAACTTTCCTCGATGAGTAGTTGATCTTGAATGCCCCCACCTTCCTCAATTCCTGTTTGATATCGGTGATCACACCCATCCTGGTGTCCTTGTCGGCCTTGATGGATGTAGTCAGGAATTTTCGGTCGGCCTCATCACGGTCATTCCTTTCGGCAGCGATAAATTCAGGGATATCGCTGAGGTTGGCAAAGGCGTCGTTAAGCTGAATGCGTGATTCGGTACCGAACTGCGATTTGATCGGGACGCCCACGTATATATAGCTTACCAGCGACTTTTTTTCCAGTTTCTGCACCTCCGTTGCTTCAGGCGGCTTCACCTTAACGATGAGGGTTACCTCGCGCATGGTGGTGGTTACCATGAAAAAGAAGAGGAGCATGAAGATGATGTCAGGCAAAGAAGAAGTATTGATCTTTTGCTGGCCTTGGGCTTTTTTCTTTTTGAAACGGGCCATATTAATTTCCTCCTATATTTTCAGGTTCGGCTTCAGAGATGGCCATCGGGATCGCTTCCTGGATGGCGTTCCTCCGGTCTTCGTTGACAAGGTTGTCGAACTTCACCCCGTAATACCGCAAGGAGAGTTCATCCCTGAGCTCGGCAAAAGCGGCGGTGAGTTCGTTCTGGACCTTGATATACATGTCGTACGAGGTCCCCCTGTCGTTTTTAAGTGAGACTACACCTTTCGATACTTCAACTTCTCCAAGGAACTCGATGAACCTGAGCTCTTTTTCAGGGAGCGATTCCAGGTTCCCGGGGTTGGTCATGAATTCCTTCACCTCTTCCTTCAGCGTCCGGATATCACCGGGGGCGCCTTCAACAAGCAGGCGGTCGGAACTGTTCACCAGGACCTTGAAAATATTCCTTTCCTTAATATCGATCTCGGTGTCGTCTTCAACGGGTGGAGGCAGCTTCCTTGTGATCCCTGTGTCAATGTCCATGGTGGTGGTCACCAGGAAGAAAATCAGCAGCAGGAACGCGATGTCCGCCATCGATCCGGCATTTATTTCAGGTACTCCGCGGGATGCCATAATGATGTTTATTTAAAAAGTTTTGAAATACTGGAGAAGATAATGGCAAATACGGCAATGGCGGCCAGGATGTAAGTAAAGATCAGCCCGGCTCCGACATATTTTGCCGTTTCGGCTGTGGTCTCCAGCTTCTCAATCGCAAGATCGGAAAATCCTACCTTGGATACAGAGTAGGACACGATGGCGAGCACGACCATCAGCCCGAGTGCAATGAATATCTTGAGTGAATTCTTGGGATTCAAAACGATATGTGCAATCGGGAAAAGGATCGTGATCGCTGCGGCAAAAATAACCAGGAAATAGCCCCAGTAGATCAGCAGATCGTCACTGACGATGTCAAGATAGAACAAGATCGCCAGCAGGGCTGAAACTGCCAGAAGCACTCCCAGGAATATGCGCAATATTTTTGATGCTAAAACAGTCATGGTCTAGGGATTTTTATTTGTTCTTGGCAAGGATGTCGATGAATGAAATGGTGCTGTCTTCCATGGCATTCACCAGTCCGTCGACCTTAGAAACGATATAGTTGTAGAAGATCTGGAGGATGATGGCCACGATCAGACCGAATACGGTCGTCAGAAGGGCGATCTTGATACCACCGGCAACGATGGCGGGGGAGATGTCGCCCATGGCTTCGATGTTGTCGAAGGCATCGATCATCCCGATAACGGTACCCATGAACCCGAGCATCGGGGCGATGGCGATGAAGAGGGAGATCCATGATAGCCCGCTCTCGAGCCTTCCCATCAGCACGCTGCCATAGGAAACAACGGATTTTTCAACTTCGGCAAGACCGTCTTCATACCTTGTCAGGCCCTGGAAAAAGATGCTGGCCACCGGACCGCGGGTATTCTTGCAAACGTCTTTGGCAGCTTCAACACCACCCGTTTCGATGGCATTCTCAACCTTGTTGAGCAGCTTTTTGGTATTGGTGGTTGCCAGGTTCAGGTAGATGATCCTTTCAATACAGATGGCAAGTCCGAAAACAAGGGCGAGCAGGATGAAACTCATGAACATGGCACCCCCTTCGATGAACTTTTCTTTCAGTATCTGATGGAAGCCCTTTACTTCTTCAGGTTCATCCTCAAAGGTCGTCTGCACGGGCGTTGCAGGTTGCACTGCTGCGGTATCTACAACAGTGGTGTCAGCCGGTGTTTCAGTGCCTTCGGCGCTCACATCCTGAGCAACAGAGGTAGAGATCATAAAAACCAGCATTCCTGCAATGGTCAGAAAAGCAATTAGATTTTTCATAGCCAAAAGATGTTAAATTTTACTTCGTGGATAATTTTGATGGTTTATTTTTAATTGTTTGAGATTCAATACTAACAAAGAGCGGAGAGAATGGGATTCGAACCCATGATGCGCTTTTGGCGCATACACGCTCTCCAGGCGTGCGCCTTAGACCACTCGGCCATCTCTCCATATCATCTGCAGCCTAAGCCGAATACGATAATCAGGCAGCTAAAGTAATAAAAAATTAATTGAAAGAGCAAAAAGCACTTATTTTTTATAACAGCTATGACGCACGTTGCCTACGGAATGGCTCCAAAAACCATGCTAAATATTTAAGCGCTGAAAACGCTTTTTTACGGACTGCTGAGCTCTCCCCTGAGGGAGGTCTGGAGCAGTGACCTGAGCCTGCTTCCCGCATAACCTTTCCCCAGCAGGAACATGGTCTTCGTCACCGCAGCCTCAAGGGTCATGTCGTAACCGCTTACCACACCGGCATCCACCAGGGGCAGGCTTGCCTGATATTTGCCGTGTTCCACGGCCCCACCCTTGCACTGCGTGATGTTGAGGATGGTCAGCCCGCGATCGATGGCTTCCCTGATGATGGAAATGAAACGCTCGCTGGTATGTGCATTGCCCGTACGATAGGTTTCAAGGATGGCCGCCTTGATGCCTTCTATCCCAAGCACACCCCTCACCACATCGTCCCGAATCCCGGGGAAGAGCTTCAGGATCACTACAGAAGTGTCGAGGTTCTTATGAACCCTGAGCTTTTTGAAGTTAGGCTTATGAATGGCATTATGGTTATATTTGATATAGACGCCCA
>JAXGTH010000074.1:0-12840 GCA_040775045.1 Bacteroidales bacterium | reverse complement strand
TAAAATACATCACCGGTGTCCCATCCCCCGTAAGGAAACCAGAAGATGTAGACATGGTGATCTTCAGGGAAAACACCGAGGACATCTATGCCGGCATCGAATGGAAGGAAGGCAGCGAGGAGGTAAAAAAAGTCGTTGATTTTATCAGGGGCGAGATGGGTATCGACAAGATACGCTTTCCTGAAACTTCAGGTATCGGCATCAAGCCGGTTTCCCGTGAAGGCTCATACCGTCTCATCAGGGCCGCCATCCGTTACGCCCTGGATGAAGGACGCCGTTCGGTCACCCTTGTCCACAAGGGCAACATCATGAAGTTTACCGAAGGGGCGTTCAAGAACTGGGGCTATGAACTTGCGCAGTCGGAATTTCGGAACCGGATCATCACCGAAAGGGAAAGTTGGATCCTCGGCAACCTGGAAAGCAACAGCAGCATCACCGTTGAAGAGAATGCCATGAAGATAGAGCCCGGGTATCACATGATGACTGCAACCCAGCAGGCAGGTGTAAGGGCAGAGGTGGAGGAAGCCCTGAAGCTGATACCGACCCATGGCCACGGCAAGTGGAAAAACATGCTGCTCATCCGCGATTCCATTGCCGACATCACCCTGCAGCAGGTTTTGACGCGGGCCTCCGAATTCGATGTGGTGGCCACCATGAACCTCAACGGGGATTACCTCTCCGATGCACTGGCCGCACAGGTCGGGGGCATTGGCATCGCCCCCGGCGCCAACATCAATTACGAAACCGGCCATGCCATCTTCGAGGCCACACATGGTACGGCACCAAAATATGCAGGTCTCGACAAGGTTAACCCCGGCTCCGTGATCATTTCGGGGAGCATGATGTTTAAGTACATGGGATGGCACGAGGCCCACGACCTGATCTGGAAAGGCCTTGAAACGACCATCAGCCAGAAAAGGGTTACCTACGATTACCACCGCATGATGGATGGGGCCACCCTGCTGAAATGCTCGGAATTTGGCAGCGCCATCATCGAAAACATGTAAGGATCATATTCTATAAAGAGAAAGCAGGAGGATAACATGTCAGTCTTAAAAGAAAGGCTCAAACAAAAAATCGAGGAGTGGAGGCCCCGTACCAACCGGTTGCTCCAGGAATTCGGCGATGTAGTGGTCGACGAGGTCACCATCTCAAAGATACTGGGTGGCATGCGCGGTCTGAAAAGCCTCGTTACCGACATCTCCTATCTCGATCCCAACGAAGGGATCCGGTACCGGGGGTATACCCTGAAAGAGGTCTTTGAATTGCTCCCGAAACCCAAGGGATCGGAAATGCCCTATGTTGAAGGGCTCGTATTTCTTTTACTTACCGGCGACATTCCCGACGAAAGGGAGGTGGCCGACGTGGTGGATGAGTTCAGCAAGCGCAGGATCCTGCCGCGTTACGTGTACGAGGTGATCGATGCATTCCCCTGCTGCAGCCATCCCATGACGATCTTCTCCTCCGCCATCCTCACCATGCACCGCGAATCATTCTTTACCAAGAAATATTTTGCAGGGCTGAAAAAGGAAGATTACTGGGACCCCATGTATGAAGACGTTCTGAACCTCCTGGCCAAGCTTCCCGAGATCGCCACCTACATCTATGCCAAGCTCTATCGCGACGGCAAGCGCATACAATCCAATCCCAACCTCGACATGGGAGGGAACTTTGCCTTCATGATGGGCAAGGAAAAACCTTACGATGATGTTTCGCGGCTTCACTTCATCCTTCACAGCGATCACGAAAGCGGAAACGTGAGCGCCCATACCGGGCACCTTGTTGCCAGTTCCCTTTCAGATATCTACCTGTCCATTTCGGCCATGATCAATGGCCTGGCAGGCCCGTTGCACGGTCTTGCCAACCAGGAAGTGCTTCGGTGGCTTCAGGACCTGATGGAAAAGATGGGAGGTGCCGAACCAACGGAGGACGAGATCAAACAATATGTATGGGATACGCTTAACGCAGGCTTCGTGGTCCCGGGATACGGCCATGCTGTCCTTCGTAAAACCGATCCCCGGTATACCCTGCAGCGGGAGTTCAGCCTCAAATACATCAAGGACGATCCCCTTTTCAGGCTGGTCGACGTCCTTTACAGGGTAGTTCCGCCCATCCTTATGGAACACGGCAAGGCTAAAAACCCATGGCCCAACGTGGATGCCCAGTCAGGGGTCATTCAATGGCATTACGGCGTGAGGGAATATGATTTCTATACGGTACTTTTTGGTGTAGGACGGGCCATTGGGATATGTGCCAATGTGATCTGGGACCGTGCCCTGATGTACCCCCTGGAAAGGCCGAAGTCACTTACCACCAGTATGCTTGAGGAGATCGCCGGTATCAGGCCCGGGGAATAATAAGCACGGCCTGAAATGGTCATATGCTGTTCTTGAAACGGAAATCGTCTATGCAAAAGCGGGGCAGTTTGCGTTTGCATTTGCCTTTGATCAGGCTGATCCTGACGGAGAAATACACATTGAAACCATAATGGTTGGTCATGCTGAGAAATCCCGCGAGGTTATCGGTCCCCACTGTAAAATTGTAAAACCTCAGGTATGCCCCCAGCATGGGATAGCGCAGATCATAAAGGGTGACGGGCAGTCCGATTTCCAGTTCCTGCATGTCGAGCCTGGGCGAAACCTGTAATCCCGCGGGAGCTCGCACCTGGCTTTTGGCAAAGTTCAGGGGAAGGCGGATCGAGCCGCTCAGGTACCAGTTGTTTACGTAATGGTAATCGAACTGCAAGCCCAGTGTAGCAGGAAGGTACATGGCAAAACTATTGCCCTCAAGGGCTCCGTCGGTGCTTCCGTAAAAACGTTCGCCGATATCCCCGCTGATATATTCCAGGTTGTCGTAATAGGGTTTCAGGGTGTCGACCTGCTGCCAGTATCCCTGAACATGATGGTAACCGTATTTCCTGGCCTGCCTGCTGAATCGGATCCAGCCGATGTCCATTATTGAGACACCCGCCTTGAACTTGTAATCCTCATAGCGCTGCTGGCAGAGCTGGCGGTAACGGATATTGGAATGCCCTTTCTCGGTATGCATGTATGATACACCAATGTCAAATCCCATCCCCCTGCCGTATATTCCCATCCCGTTGAATGTGTTTTCGGAATACTCCACCGGTAAGGCATAGGCAGCCTCTCCATTGAGATCCCTCACATATACATTATCATCATCAGGCGTGAAATACGTCATATGATCGAGGTACACATAAGATCCGGCATGCCCCATCAGGTATTTTGCGGAAATGCCCAGCGACCAACGGTCGCGATTGTACTTTTTGAACATATAGGCCCATGAAATGCCGACCTCACTCCAGGCCATGGTCCCGAATCTGATGGGATCGCGGTGTTCGTATTCTATCCCGTGCTGGGGTTTGTAATCCAGGCTGTAGTAAAAATAATTGGCCATATCATACGGAAGGTCCCTGATCGAATTCACCATTCTGAACCCGGTCTGCACGGCAAAAGTGTGGTCATTCACTGCAACCATCACCGAAGGCCCGAGGATATGGGCGTCGAGGAAGAAATCCTTGGGCCTTTTATCTTCCACAGTGTAGGCGGGACGTTCGCCCTGCCCGTATTCCTTACTGTGCATGGGGTACTGGTAGCCGGGAAGCATGAAATTCGAAAAGCGGTATTCGCCCTTCGAGAGGTATGCATAGTTGTTGTGTATGAAGAAATCCCCCCCTGCAAGATTGATGTCGACATAATAACGGCTGTTGCCCAGAAATGCCGGATTCAGCCATACGTTTCCGATACCGGCATAGGTTCCGTTCGTCAACCCTGCATTGACCTGGGCATAAGTTTCGTGGCCCGCCAATGAAAATAGCAGCAGCCCTGCCAGCATCACGGCCAGCTTCCTGATCAGGGATGGTTTTGTATTATCCACGCTTCTGCCTTATAAACCCTGCCTAAGGGCTTGATTGAAACTGTATACGGCATTACGGGGGAAAGGTTCCCCTGCTGCATGGGCTAAGATAATAACCCGGGATACGGTGCGCCATAGCGGATATGCTGATTTTTTCTCAGTGAGATACCAGTCCGCAACGCGTAAAAACACTTATACAGGTGGAAGGCGGGGACGCGTCGGCACACAACAAGACCGGGTCTCCCTGAAGTGAGCATCACTTTCTCCAACTGCGCTGGTAATCACAGTCCCAGGACCTGCTCCGGCACTTGCCTTTCAGGAAATTGAATTTCAGTGAAACATAGAGATCGAGTCCGGTAAAGTCGGTCAGGTTGAAAAACCCAAGCAGGTTATCGCTTCCAATGGTAAAGAACCAGAAGCGGGCTGCAAGGCCTGCCCGGGGATATCGGAAATCATATAATGACACCGGCATGCTGAATTCCAGGTAGCGTGTTTCATACCGCGGAGTGACCGCGAGCTGTGCGGGCCTGTATATGGCCGAAACGCCGTTCATCATCGGCAGTACCACGGTCCCGTTCAGGTACCAGTCGCCGGGAAAATGGTGATCGTACTGCAGGCTGAAGGCGGCAGGCAGGACCATGCTGATGCGTTCGCCCCTGAGCGATGCATATTCATCACCGTAGAGCTGGCTGCTGACCATGCGGGCAAAGGGATCCAGACCCCTGAAATCGACAGTATCGACATGTTCCCAGAAGATACCCACGTCATCATAGGCATGTTGCTGCGCATCGCCGCTGAAACGCATCATGCCGAGGTCGAGCAACGAAATACCGATCCGGTACCGGTACTCCTCATAGGGCTGCTTACAAAGGTTTCCGCGGATATTGCCTGAATATCCCGAGCGCTTTTTCACATAGCTCAAGCCCAGGTCGAAAGCAAAGCCCCTGCCGTTCAGGAATTGTTCCCCCGGCAGGCTGGTCGTGGAAAATCCAAGTTCTCCTCTTATATTCCTGAGGTTCAGGGTGCTGTCGTTGTTTACAATGTAATCAAGGTTTTCAAGGTTCAGGTAAGCCCCGGCCATCCCGAACAGGGCCTTCGCCGAGAGGCCCCCCGAAATATGGTCGGGCCCGCGGCGGTAAATGGTACGTGCATAACTGAACGCAGTCTCCATCCATGACATCCCCGTGATCACCATCTCGTCGTTGTTGAAATTGATGTTGTGGAGCGGTTCATAATTCAGCCCTTCATAACTGAAGGGGATGATCTCGTAAGGAATATCCCTGGCAGAAACCACGGTCCTGAAAGCAGTCCTGAAACCAAAGGCATCATCCCTGCGGGAGACCGAAAATGACGGGCCCATCACATAGGTACTCAGGTGGATGTTCTTCCGGCCGGTGTTGCGATAGTAATCGAAAGGAAGATCATCCTTTCCATATTCGGGCAGGTTGTCGGACGATCGCAGGAAAGCCACGGGACGGTAATCGGCCCTGTGGATATAAAAAGCATTGTTCTCGAAGAAAACATCCGCCGTAACCACATTCACATCGAGATAAAGTTTTGAATGGAGCATACCCGTCGGGTTGATCAGGGTACTGCTGATGCCGGCATAATTACCGTTCACCACTCCCCACATCTCCTGTGCACCTGCTCCGCCGCAGACCGTAAGCCAGACCAATAAAATAATTATTTTCTTTTCCAAAGTGTTATCGGATGTTCATTTCTTGATAAGCGTAACACTACATTCCATAAGTATAAGATGAATGATACAAGGGATAGTTGCTTTATATCCATAACTTTTTTCCAGTTGATTTATTGCAGCAATGATGCATTCCTGCCTGCAAAAGTATCGACCATTCACGACCCGATTCTTTCATACATTTCTTTTGAAAGGCAGCCAAAAATAAATTATCTTTGCCATGACCGAGCGGATGTGGCGTAATTGGTAGCCGCGCCAGACTTAGGATCTGGTGCCGAAAGGCGTATGGGTTCGAGTCCCTTCATCCGCACAGAGCGGGGTGACCACCTGCACTTAGCCCAATCTTAAAATTTGCTAACGACCCTAAATCCAGGATCCTTGAATCTCATTTTCAGATCTTTAAGCGTAATACTCCTGCTTGGTTCATTCCTAATCATATGGAAGGCCGGAGCACAGGACCATCATCACGACAGCCTCATCCGCCTGATCAAGCAGGCCGAACCCGATGAGATGGCTCCCATTTACAATGAACTGGCGAACGCTTTCCTGGAATTACAGCCTGATCAGGCCCTCTGTTACGCCGATTCAGCCATTTACCTTGCCAATATCAACCAGCAGGGATCTGAGCTTGCCCGTGCCCTGATCATAAAGGGAAAGGCCCTTTACAGTATTAAGGAGACCGAAATGGCACTCGATAATGTTGAAACCTCCATTGCCATACTGGAAGACCTGCAGGAGATTACCCTGATGCTTGAAGCCCTTGAGCTGGCCGGAATGCTGTTGGAAGAATCCAATAATTACGAGGAAGCCCTCGGCTTCTACAACAAGGAATTATTCATTGAACAAAAACGGAACGACAGCGCAGGCATACTCGATGCCAGTAGGGATATTGCCCATGCATATTACCTCTGGGAAGAATACGATTCGGCCCTTGTCTTTTATAATTCAGCCCTGAGGATCGCCAACCAACTCAGCGACAGGGGAGCCAGGGCCGGTATACTCAACGATATGGGCAACATTTACCTCTCATGGGGCAATTACCATAAATCGCTCGACTTTTATCTCGAAGCACTGAATATCTGCCGGGATATCGGTGATAGTGTCGGTATATCAAAAGCATTCAACAACATAGGCATCATCTATTTCGACTGGAAGGAATGGGATAAATCGCTTGAATACTACCAGCTCAGTTTCGAGGTCGACAGCCTGATGAACAATACCATCGGCCAGGCCCAGACTTTGAATAACATCGCCATCATTTATGATGAGACGGGGGATGATGAAAAAGCACTCAGGGTTTACAACCGCTCGCTCAAGCTCGCCGAAGAAGCCGGAAACGATTACCAGATCGCCGTTACCAACAGCAATATTGGAAGTATCATGGTGGAAAAAGGGCAGTTCGACAAGGCTGAACAGTATTACAAGGAAACGCTTGAACATTATGAGCTTGCCAACTCGATCATCGGGATCACCGAAACGGAATTGCTCATGGGTGACCTCTACAGGGAAAAAGGCGAACCCGGAAAAGCGATCGGGTATTACAGGAATTGCCTTGATATAGTGAAACCCATGAACCTGTATACTCCCACTCACAATGCCTATTCGAGCATGAGCAAGGCCTACCTTATGCTGGGCGATTATAAGCGCGCATTTGAATTCAACGACAAATACCATCGCATCAAGGACTCCATATTCGACATCGAGATCAGTAACCGCCTGGCTTCGCTGAACAATGCCTGGGAGATCGAGCAGAATGAAAAGGAGATGGAACTCCAGAAGATCCGCATGAATGAACAGAAGGCCAAGATCAGGAGGCAACAGTTCGTTATGACCGGGATGGCTGTGCTGGTCCTGACCATATTCTTCTTTTCCATCCTGCTTATCAGACAATACCGTTTAAGGATGAAGGCCTGGAGGAAGCTCCTCGAACAACATGAAGAGATCCTGAAAAACAGGAAGGAACTTATCAGGGCCAAGGAAAAAGCCGAAGAATCGGACCGGCTCAAAACAGCATTTCTCGTCAATGTTTCGCACGAACTGCGCACACCCATGAACGGGATCATGGGTTTTACCGATCTGCTCCGGAAAGGATCGGCAAGCGAGGAACAGCAGCAACTTTATCTCTCATATATTGCCTCCTCCAGCAGGCAACTCCTGCAGGTACTCAACGACATCATTGACATTTCGAGCATAGAAACCGGCCAGATGAAACTCGAAACCGGATTGTGTGAGCCGCACAGGGTATTTTCCGACCTTAACGCGTATTTCAGCAGGGAACTCTCCGAGTTGGAGGATAAAAACGTAACGCTCACCTACGATCCGCCGGAAGATGCGGAGAAGCACAAATGCATGGCCGACAGGAAAAGGCTGGCACAGGTGGTTTACAACCTGCTCAGCAATGCCGTAAGGTTCACCACCGAAGGAAAGATCTCATTTGGCTACGAGATTTCCGATGGAAAAATAAAAATATTTGTAAGCGATACCGGTATCGGTATCGAACGCAGCCATCACGAAGTCATTTTCGAGCGTTTCAGGCAGATAGACAACAGCAGCACCAGGCAGCATGGCGGGTCAGGCCTCGGCCTGGCCATCTGCAGGGAGCTTGTCAACCTTATGGGCGGCAGCATCCACCTGGAGTCGACCGTCGGAAAGGGCAGTACATTCTATGTCGAGCTGCCCTATGATGAAGCCTGATGCCTTTACGGTCGCTCTCTGCCCGGCATCATGGTTCGATGAAACATAATTGCCCGACCCCTCCTCCATCTGTCGAAGAATTATGTATCTTTGCAGCCTTAATTTAAAAACAGTAGCAGGGGCATGAACATTACACAGGAACCCACCGGCGATCTTACGGCTACCATCAAGATTGAACTGGTTAAGGACGATTATGAGAATCAGGTGAATACCATCCTTAAAGACTATCAGCGAAAAGCTGCCATGCCGGGCTTCAGGCCCGGTAAGGTCCCGATGGGCATGATCAAGAAGATGTACGGGAAAGCGATCATGGCCGACGAGATCAACAAGATCATCTCTGAAAACCTTCACGGGTACCTGACAGAGAACAATGTCAAAACCATCGGCCATCCCCTTCCCAACGAGGACAGGCAGGAAATGATCGATTTCGACAAGCAGGAATCGTTCAGTTTCTATTTCGATATCGGATTGCAGCCCGAGGTCGACACCCTTATCTCCGACAAGATCAAGATCGATTATTATCAGATCAGGGTCGACGAGGAGAGTGTCGACAAGTACATAGCCGACCTGCGAAAGAAGAATGGCATACCTTCAAACCCGGAGGTGAGTGAGGAAGGTGATATCCTGAGGGGTAAGATCGTGGAACTGGATAAGGAAGGAAATGAGCAAGAGGGCGGGATAAGCCATGAAACGACAATTTCGACCGACCTGATCAAGGTGAAAGCATCAAGAAAGAAATTCGTTGGCATATCTCCGGGCGACGACATCGTGTTCAACCCCATGAAAGCCATGGAGGACGAAACCCAGGCAGCCAGGATGCTGGGCATTGACGCAGCCGCCGCCGGCGAGATCAAAGGTGATTTCAGGTTTACGGTCGAGAATATCACACGCTTCGAGCCTGCCGCAATGGATGAGGATTTTTTCACCAGCATTTTCCCCGGATCGGACATTAAGGATGAACAGGCCTTCAGGGAAAAGCTTGCCGAACAGCTCAGGATCTCCTTCGGGCAGGAAAGCGACAGGCTGTTCATGAGGCATACGGCCGACAAGCTGATCGATGATTCAGGCATCAGTCTTCCCGATGATTTCCTGAAACGCTGGCTGGTGGAAAGCGGCGAGGCCTCGGTCGAAGAAGAGCAGATCAATGAACATTACGATGAATATGCCCGTGCATTGAAATGGCAACTCATCGAGAGCAAGATCGTGGCCGACCACAACATTCAGGTTACGGCCGATGATATCAGGGAGCAGATCATGGGCTATTTCCGGGCCCCCGGCGAACTCGATGAAGAAACCCGTAAAAGGCTCAACGACATCGCCGACAACATCATGCAAAACCAGGAGGAGGTCAAGCGTATCTACGACCAGCTGCTCGACACCCGCATGAGGGACCTTCTGAAATCTACCCTGAAATTGAAAAACAAAGAGGTGAGTTACGACGAATTTATTAAATTAGCAACAGAAACAAAGTAAGATGAACCCGATGGATCCTGAAGAATTCAGAAAATATGCTACCCTGCACCGGGGTATCAGCAGCATTACGCTCGACAAATACATGTCGGTAACCGGAAACTATATCTCTCCCACCATCATCGAGGAAAGGCAGATGAACATCGCCACCATGGACGTGTTCTCGCGACTGATGATGGACCGGATCATATTCCTGGGCGTACCCATCAACGACTATGTGGCCAACATCATCCAGGCTCAACTGCTGTTCCTCGAATCGGTCGATTCGGGTAAAGATATTCAGATCTACCTGAATACTCCTGGCGGGTCAGTGTACGCCGGGCTCGGCATTTACGACACCATGCAGTACATCACCCCCGACATCGCCACCATCTGCACGGGTATGGCCGCATCGATGGGTGCCGTGCTGCTCTGTGCCGGAACCAAGGGAAAACGGACTGCCCTCTCCCACTCGAGGGTGCTGATCCACCAGCCCATGGGGGGCGCTTCAGGACAGGCCTCCGATATTGAGATCACAGCCAGGGAGATACAGAAGCTCAAGAAAGAGCTTTACGAGATCATTGCAAAGCATTCAGGGCAGAAATACCAGAAAGTCTGGGACGATGGCGACCGTGATTTCTGGATGACATCGGAAGAGGCAAAGGATTACGGAATGATCGATGAGGTATTGATCAAGAACAAAAAGTGATCATTCCCGTATAAGACCCTAATATTGATTATTAATGGCAAGAGAAACCGACAGATGTTCGTTTTGCGGAAGGGTGAAGGCCGAGACCAATGTATTGATCGCCGGCCTTGAGGGATACATATGTGATCTTTGCGTGGAACAGGCGCAGGCCATCATCAGGGAGGAGATGGCCTCGAAGCATGAATTCCGGATCGGCGACATCAAGTTGCTGAAACCTGCCGAGATCAAGGCCTACCTCGACCAGTACGTGATCGGACAGGAAGAAGCCAAAAGGGTGCTTTCCGTGGCGGTTTATAATCATTATAAAAGGATTACACAGCCGCCCTCAAGGAAGGGAGAAGAAGAGATCGAGATCGAGAAGTCGAACATTGTCATTGTCGGGGAAACCGGCACGGGAAAAACACTCCTGGCACGCACCATTGCCCGGTTGCTGCATGTGCCCTTCTGCATTGCCGATGCTACGGTGCTTACCGAGGCAGGTTATGTGGGCGAGGATGTTGAAAGCATCCTGTCGAGGCTATTGCAGGCAGCCGACTATAACGTTGCTGCGGCCGAAAAGGGGATCATCTTCATCGACGAGATCGACAAGATCGCCCGCAAGAACGACAATCCAAGCATTACCCGCGATGTGTCGGGCGAAGGCGTGCAACAGGCCCTGCTGAAACTCCTTGAGGGTGCCGAAGTGAACGTACCGCCCCAGGGAGGACGCAAACATCCCGAGCAGAAAATGATACAGGTAAACACGCAGAACATACTGTTCATTGCCGGGGGCGCATTCAATGCCATCGACAAGATCATCGGGTCGCGCCTGCAGACCAATATGATCGGGTACAGCTTCGACAAGGAAAAAGGCAAGATCGACAAGGACAACATCCTGCAGTACATCGCCCCCGGCGATCTGAAGAACTTCGGGCTGATACCGGAGATCGTAGGAAGGCTGCCCGTGCTGACCTTCCTCAACCCGCTCGACAAGGATGCGCTCAAACGGATCCTCATCGAACCTAAAAACTCCCTGGTCAAACAATTCATCAAGCTTTTTGCCATGGATAAGATCAACCTATCGTTCGAGGATGACGCCCTCGACTTCATGGTTGATAAATCGGTGGAATTCAAGCTGGGTGCACGCGGGCTCCGGTCGATCATGGAAGCAATCCTAACCGATGCCATGTTCGACCTTCCCTCTGACGGCGATATTTCCGACCTGCGGATCACACTCGAATATGCCGAAAGCAAGTTCAAAAAATCGAACATCTCAAAACTAAAAGTAGCCTGATACCCTGAAGGCGCACCATTCTTCTCTTTATCTTTACACCTGCCTTCGGCATGATAATTGCCATGCTACCATACATGAAGAGACTATTGCTGCTCATACTTTCTCTGTTCCTGCTGGCACCGCTTTCGGCACAGGAAAAAAAGAAAGAACGAGTGGTGGTTTATGCCGAGATGCTCAACGGCGACACCATCCCGGTAATAGAACTTTCGGAAGTAAGGATATATTCCCTCAGGCCATTTAAAAATAAGAGGGAAGAAAGGCAGATGACCCGTCTGATCCGCAATGTCAAGGCGGTATATCCCTATGCCAAACTGGCGGGCATCAAGCTTCGCGAATATGAGGAGATCCTTGCCGGCATTGAAGATGAAAAAACCAGGCGCCAGATCATGAAACAGGCTGAAGATGAACTGGAGGCAGAGTTTGGCGATGACCTGCGTGAACTGACCTTCTCCCAGGGAAAAATACTCATTAAGCTGGTGTACCGCGAAACAGGTGCCTCTTCCTATGAACTGGTGGCCGAACTGAGGGGCAAGTTCAGGGCCTTTTTCTGGCAGGCCTTTGCCAGGATATTCGGTTTTAACCTTAAAAACGAGTACGACCCCGAAGGGGAAGATGCGGAAATTGAATTCATCGTGAGGATGATCGAGGCGGGGCAACTCTGATGCCAAGGGTTTATTTTCCCCTTCCCTGGATGACGATGAGCGCGGTATAGATGAGGATCTTGAAATCCATGGCCAGCGACATATTCTCGATGTACAGCAGGTCGTACTTCAGCCGTTCGATCATTTCATCAACATCCGAAGCATAACCGTACTTGACCTGTCCCCAGGAAGTGATGCCCGGCTTAACCTTGTGCAAAAGACGGTAGTGCGGGGCCTTCTGTACGATCTGGTCGATATAATACTGTCGCTCCGGCCTTGGGCCCACAAGCGACATGTCGCCTTTCAACACAGTATAGAACTGAGGGGTTTCGTCCAGCCTGACCTTCCGGAGAAACTTGCCAAAAGGGGTTATCCTCGGATCATTATCGGAAGAGAGCTGGGGGCCGGCACGCTCTGCATCCCTGTACATCGTCCTGAATTTGTGCATATAAAAAGGCACACCGTTCAAGCCTATCCTCTCCTGCGAATAAAGTACAGGCCC
>JAXGTH010000073.1:0-12867 GCA_040775045.1 Bacteroidales bacterium | reverse complement strand
CATGTCTCATATCTCATGTCTCATATCTCATGTCTCATATCTCATGTCTCATATCTCATTAAGCATTAAAAATTAAAAATTCAACATTGTACAAATCCGTTACGCGTCCCACGCTCATCATCAATGAAGCTGCCTGCAGGAAAAACATCAGGCGCATGGCCGAAAAGGCCATTGCCTCAGGCGTGTTGTTCAGGCCGCACTTCAAGACCCACCAGTCGCTGAAGGTGGCCGGATGGTTCAGGGAGGAGGGCGTTGAGGCCATTACGGTATCATCGACGGAGATGGCCATGAAATTTGCCGGTGACGGGTGGAAAGACATCACCCTGGCCTTTCCCGTCAATCCCAGGGAGATCCCTGTTCTCGACGCCCTTGCTGCCAAAGTCAGCCTTAACCTTCTCGTCGATTCACCGGAAGTTGCCCTTATGCTCAGCAGGAAAATGAATAATCCGGCCGGGTTGTTCATCGAGATCGATACCGGTTACGGCCGCAGCGGTCTCAAGCCCGTGCAGGAAGATGCGATCGCAAAGATAACCGGATCGATATCAGCCACGCGGCACATCAGCTTCAGGGGATTCCTCACCCACAGCGGTGAAACTTACCGTGCTTCGGATCCCGGCAGGGTAAGGGAGATTTATGCGCACACGGTGTCGGAGCTCGGGGACCTGAAAGCCGTCTATCCGGGCGCGATCATCTCCATCGGCGACACGCCCACATGCAGTATCATCGAAAACCTTGGAGAAGTTGATGAGATCCGGCCCGGGAATTTCGTTTTTTATGACCTGATGCAGATGGCCATCGGGAGCTGTAGCATCGGCGATATTGCCGTAAGTGTAGCCTGCCCGGTTGCCGGGATCTATCCCGACAGGTGCGAGGTCCTGATATATGGTGGTGCAGTGCACCTTTCAAAAGAATACCTTGGCGATAAGGAAAGGCATTTCGGGCTTGCGGGCATCTATGGTCCCGAAGGACAAATTGTTCCGTATGCCGGAACCAGGGTGGTGTCCCTGAGCCAGGAGCACGGGATCATCAGGACAGACGCGGATATGCTCAGCAAGCTGAAGCACGGCGACCTGCTGGGTGTGCTGCCCGTTCACTCCTGCCTCACCGCCAACCTGCTGCAACATAACACACTGATAGTCTGAAACAGGGGCATCATTCCCTGAACAGGGTGCTCCCGACGCTTCTGCCAGGGTCATCCCGGCAGGTTATTTATTAACATTTTATCAACACCATTTACTGGATAAATAAACCCGGGATGCCCTCTTTCGAGTGTACAATGTTTGTATTTTTGACCTTATGGAAAATAAACCTTCATCACAGCAGGACGGCAACCGGAAAAGGATCAGGAAAGCCCCTGAAACAGCGGCATTATACGATCAGGGCAGGGTGCCACCCCAGGCTGTCGACCTCGAGGAGGCCGTGCTTGGTGCCATCATGCTTGAGAAGGATGCCCTCACCGCTGTGATCGACATCCTACAACCCGAAGCCTTTTACAAGGAGGCTCACCAGGTGATCTTCCGGGCTATCGTCAAGCTTTTCAATAAATTGGAGCCTGTCGATATTCTGACCGTGATCAGCCAACTCAAGACCATGGGTGATCTCGAGGTGGTGGGTGGCGCATATTATATTTCGCAGCTAACCAACAGGGTTGCATCTTCGGCCAATGTGGAATACCATTCGCGCATCATCCTTCAGAAGTTCATCCAGCGGGAACTTATCAGGGTTTCCAGCGAGATCATCAAGGATGCTTTTGAGGATACCACCGACGTGTTCGAGTTGCTCGACAAGGCCGAACAGAACCTTTTTGCCGTGAGCGAGCAGAATATCAGGCGGCAGCAGGGCGAGATGCACCAGCTCATGCAGGAAGCCATCAGGGACATCGAGATCGCAAAGAACTCCGATACGAAGATGCGCGGGGTTCCCTCCGGCTTCACCGAGCTCGACAGGATCACCAACGGATTCCAGAAATCCGACCTGATCATTTTTGCTTCCCGTCCGGGGATGGGGAAGACTGCCCTGGCGCTCACCCTTGCCAGGAATATGGCCGTTGACCATTCCAAGCCCGTAGCCGTATTTTCCCTTGAAATGTCATCCATACAGCTCGTCACCAGGCTCATCTCGGCCGAAACGCAATTGAGGTCGGACAAGCTCAGGAAAGGCGACCTCCAGGATTTTGAATGGCAGCAGCTGAACACCAAGATCAGGAAGCTCGAGGATGCCAGGATCTATATCGACGACACCCCCGGGCTGAGCATCTTCGAACTCAGGGCAAAATGCCGCAGGCTCAAGGCCCAGAACGACATCCAGATGGTCTTTGTCGATTACCTGCAGCTGATGGTTGGCCCGCAGGACAGCAACAAGGGTACCACCCGTGAACAGGAGATCAGCCAGATCTCACGATCGCTGAAAGCTCTTGCCAAGGAGCTGGACATTCCCATCATGGCCCTTTCACAGCTCAGCCGTGCCGTGGAAACCCGCGCCGGCGACAAAAAGCCGATCCTCTCCGACCTTCGTGAATCGGGGGCCATCGAGCAGGATGCCGACATCGTGATCTTCATCTACAGGCCGGAATATTACGGGCTCACCGAGGACGAGAACCATAACTCCACGGTGGGCATGGCCACCGTGAGCATTGCCAAGCACAGGAACGGGGCTACAGGCGACATCCAGCTAAGGTTTATCAAGGAATTTGCCAAATATGCCGACCTCGACACCATCGGTGGCATCGAAAACCTCACCATCGACGGTGACCGTTTCACGGTACCCTCCAAGCTCAACAGCATGGACGACGACGAGGTGCCGTTCTGACCCGTCATATGATCATCCTCAGCAAGAAACGAATATCCCTCATCAACTCATAAAAGCAAATGGAAGAAATTGAAAGGATCCTCGACCTCGACAATGAGGTAACCGCACGCCTGATGGAATCGATACTCAACGAACGTGAGATTCCGCACATCCTCAGGACATACCACGACTCGGCCTACGACGGGCTTTTTGCCTACCAGCAGGGCTGGGGATTTATCGAAGCCCCTGCAAGGTACAGGGATGAGATCCTTGAAATATACGGGGATATTACAAAACAGGAATAGCGCCACAGATCAATAGCTGGTGCCATCCTCTCCGATCATGGGGACAAAGCGCACCGGAACGATGCCTTCCCTCTCGAGCTGGCCGTTGACCTTTTTCAGCAGGATCAGTTCCTGGTAATACTCATCGCCTGTCGGGATTACCATCCGCCCGCCCTCGGCCAGCTGGTATTCCAGTGCCGGGGGCACATGTGTGGGGGCACAGGTCACGATGATGGCATCGAAGGGTGCGTGCTCAGGCCAGCCTTTATAGCCATCGCCATGTTTCAGGAAGATATTCCTGTAGCCCAATTCATTCAGCAGTTTACCGGCAGATTCATACAGCGTTTCATAGATCTCGATGCTGAATACCGAATCACAGATCTCGGCAAGGATGGCGGCCTGGTAACCCGAGCCGGTGCCAACCTCAAGCACTTTGTCGGTGCTTGCCAGGTCAAGTTCATCCGTCATGAGGGCCACGATATAGGGCTGGGAGATCGTTTGGCCGTTGCCAATGGGGAGCGGGTGGTCGCCATAAGCGGCATCCCTGTATGCTTCGGGGATGAACAGGTGGCGCTCCACCTTTTTCATGGCGTCGAGCACCTCCTTATCCCTGATCCCCCGGGCCTCGATCTGCCGGCGCACCATCTCCATACGGGAATTAAAATAAGTGCTGCCCATCTTGTCCTGCGAGTATGAACATCCGACCATAAAAAGCAGCATCAACAACGAAGCTGCTGCCAGGCTCCTGCTGCCCGAAAAAGCCATCGCTAAAGATTTTACCCTAAAAATAATGATTTCCGGGATAAATTTCAAGAAAGGATTGAAAAAAAGGAAATGCAAATTGGGTTTTCTTTCCATCCTGATCATGCCTTAAGCACCTCCGTGACGAGCCTTGCGGCATCTTCAAGCAGGATAGCCGAACTTACCTTGAGCCCCGACCTGTCGATCAGTTCTTTCCCTTCCTCGGCATTGGTCCCCTGCAACCTGACGATGATCGGTACCTTGATCTCCCCAATGTTACGGTAGGCATCCACAACCCCCTGTGCCACCCTGTCGCAACGAACGATTCCGCCGAAGATGTTCACGAGGATGGCCTCCACGTTGGGATCTTTAAGGATGATCCTGAAGGCTTCTTCCACCCTTTTGGCGCTGGCCGTACCACCTACATCAAGGAAGTTGGCAGGGCTGGCACCCGAGAGCTTGATGATGTCCATGGTTGCCATGGCAAGGCCTGCACCGTTGACCATACAGCCCACATTGCCATCAAGCTTTACATAGCTGAGGTCGTATTTGCTTGCTTCAACCTCTATGGGATCCTCTTCGAAAATGTCGCGCATCTCTTCAATATCCGGATGGCGGAACAAGGCGTTATTGTCGATCACAACCTTCGAATCGGCGGCAAAGATCTTGTTGTCGCTGGTCTTCATCACCGGGTTGATCTCGAAAAGAGAGGCATCACTGCCCGAATATGCTTTGTAAAGGGACCCGACAAATTTCACCATGCTCTTGAAGGCCTCGCCCGAGAGGCCGAGGTTGAATGCGATCTTCCTGCACTGGAATGCCTGCAGCCCCACCCTCGGATCGATCACCTCTGTGAAGATCTGTTCAGGTGTTTCCTCAGCCACCTGTTCAATGTTCATCCCGCCACGCGGTGAATACATGATCATATTCCTGCCCAGGTCGCGGTTGAGGAGGATGCTCATATAAAATTCGCGTGGTTCGGATTCTCCTTCGTAATAAATATTTTGCTCGATGAGCACCTTTCTGACCTTCTTGCCCTGCGGGCCCGTTTGCGGCGTTACCAGCTGCATGCCCAGGATCTGTCCGGCATATTCCTTCACTTCGTCGAGCGATCTGGCGATCTTCACCCCACCGCCCTTGCCACGCCCACCGGCATGGATCTGGGCCTTGACAGCAAACCTGTCCATTCCAGTTTCATCTAATATTGTTTTGGCCAGCTCACGGGCATGCTCGGGAGATTCAGCAACAAAGCCGAGGGGCACCGCCACCCCGTATTTCTTCAGTATTGCTTTCCCCTGGTATTCATGTAAATTCATGGGTCGGATTTTAAATGATCGACAAAAATAGTGTTTTTATACAATATGCCGGCACCGGCAGGCCTTGTTTCGTGGCATGAACACGCCATATGGAGCTTTACGTATATGGCATCGACAAAAAAGATTATCTTTGCAGCCCGGAAAAGTCAGATGATGATACATGCCGACAACATACACAAGGCCTTTGGCACCCTGGAGGTGCTGAAGGGGATATCCCTTGATATTGAACGGGGGGAGATCGTTTCGATCGTGGGCGCTTCCGGAGCGGGTAAGTCAACACTGCTTCACATCCTCGGGACCCTCGACAGGGCCGACAGCGGTAAGATCAGGATCAACGGCAGCGAGGTGGAATCCATGAATGAAAGGAAACTCGCGGTATTCCGCAACAGGGAGATCGGCTTCGTGTTCCAGTTCCATCATCTTCTGCCGGAGTTCACGGCACTGGAAAATGTTTGCATCCCGGCATTCATTGCAGGCGATACCAGGGCCGCCGCCATGAAGAAAGCGGGGAAACTTCTTGATTTCCTCGGCCTTGCAGAAAGGATGGACCATAAGCCCTCTGCCCTGTCGGGAGGCGAGCAGCAGCGCGTTGCCGTGGCCAGGGCACTGGTGAACACCCCCTCGGTAGTACTTGCCGACGAGCCTTCGGGCAACCTCGACTCAAAAAGCTCCCTTGAACTCCACAAGTTGTTTTTCAACCTGAGGGACGAATTCAACCAGACTTTCGTCATCGTGACCCACAACCGCGAACTGGCTGAAATGGCCGACCGCCAGCTCCTGATCAGGGACGGGATCATCGGCTAGGACTATACGGCAATATTATTGAACATCAGACGTTTTTAAGTGTTGGATACGACAAGTGGAAAAGGAACGATCCCGGCGATGAAAAACAAGATCACCTCGCTCATAAAATTATTTCTTTTTACTGCAATGATGCTCCCCGCCATCACAGCCATGTCGCAGGGAACGGACGAGCAGTACAGGCAGGCCATTGAATCGGCCGATGAATATTTCAGGAAAGGCGATTATCTGAATGCCAAGGCCTCTTACCAGGTCGCCTCCCAGCTGGCACCCGATCAGCAATACCCGAAGGACAGGCTGAAGGAATCCATTGAACTGCTGCGCAAGCAGCTGGAGCTGAAGGGTATATATAATGAAAAGGTGGCCTATGCCGACAAGCTGTATCGTGAAGGGTCGTATGAAAATGCGATCCGCGCTTACGAGGAAGCGGCAAAGGTACTGCCCTCGGAGGAATACCCGGCAAAACAGATCGGACTGATCAGGGAGGCCATGACTCTTGAGGCTGAAGCACAGCAACGATACAGCCAGCTCATCAGTGAAGGTGATGCCCTGTTTGAAAAGGAAGCATACCAGGATGCGCGCCTCCGGTACGAAGAGGCGTCGAAGCTATTTCCCGGCAGGCAGGAAGCCCTCGACAAGCTCGATGATACGGATGGAAGGCTGGAGGAGATCGCCGCCCAGCAAAGCGGCTATGATAAGGCCATCAGCGAGGCAGAGATGTATCATGCACGCAAGGACTATGAGAATGAGCTCCGTTCATACGAGGAAGCCGCCCGCCTGAAACCCGATGAACCCCTCCCGCAGGTAAAGATCAATGAGCTCAACGATTTCCTCAGGAAGTATGAAGCGTATAACAGCTATGTGAGCGAGGGCGACGAATTGTATATTTCCCAGCGCTATGCCGCGGCAAAGATCAGCTACCAGAAGGCGCTCGAGATCCTTCCGGGAGAGAACTACCCCAGGGATATTATTGTCAAGATCGATGCGGCCCTGGCGGAGAAGACAGAACAAGACAAGGCTGCCTATGATGCGGCCATCGCACGTGCCGACGAATTATACAACCAGGAAAACTACGATGCCGCCATGGCAGCATATTCGGAAGCCCTGAATTTCTGGCCCGAAGGCGAGCATGCCAGGGAAAGGGTGGGCAGCATCAGCGACATCATGGCCCTGCAGAAGGCAAAGGAAGAGGCATATGCCAATGCCATAACTTTGGCCGACAAGCATTTCGCCGGCAAAGATTATGAGGCTGCCAGGGCCGAATACCGGAAAGCCGCCGACATCAATCCCTTTGAGCAATACCCCGGGGTAAGGATCGATGAGATCGACATGATCCTGGCGGAGATGCAAAACCTGCTTGAACAATATGATGCCATCATTGCCGGTGCCGACAAGCTTTTCAATGTAGGTGAATACGAGGAAGCACGAACGCAGTACCTCAGGGCCCAGGAGATCATGAGCGACAGGAACTATCCTGCCGGCCAGATCAGCATGATCGATGAGATCCTGGGCAGGGAAAAAGCTACCCGTGAGGCCTATCTCGCAGCCATCGCACGGGGTGATGAACATTTTGCCGCGAGGGAATGGGAAGATGCCAAGGTCGATTACGTGGAAGCCAATGACCTCATCCCCGAAGAGGCTTACCCCGGACAGAAAATTGCAGAGATCAACGGCATCCTGGCGCAGCTGAAAGCGGAAAGGGAAACCTACCAGTTGACACTCAAAACCGCCGACCAACTCTTTGCCGGAGGGGACCTGAATGGCGCGCTGGCCGAGTACCGTAAAGCTGCCGGTATGTTTGCCGATGAAACTTACCCCCTCCAGAAGATCGATGAGATCAACGGCCTGCTGGATGAACAGGAAAGGATAGCAGCAATAGAAACTAATTACAGCGGGGCTGTTGATGAAGGCGACAGGCTGATGCAGGAAGGAAAATATAGTGAAGCCCGGGCATCATACGAACTTGCCCTGACCTATAAAGCCGGCGAGGCTTACCCGAAAGAAAAGATCGATGCCATCAAGGCTATCCTTGCCGAGCAGGCCAGGCAGGCGGGTATCGATGAAAGCTATGCAGTGGCGATACAACTGGCTGATGCCCTGTTCAGCGAGCAGAAATACGGGGAAGCCAGGACCGCATACCTGGATGCCTCAGCCATCAAACCTGAAGAGACCTACCCCCTGGATAAGGTCGGTGAAATAGATACCATCCTTGCCGAAATGGCCAGGGTGGAGCAGGAATACATGACTGCCGTCAGCGCTGCCGACCAGTTTTTCGACAACGGACAGTATGCTGAGGCCAGGGAAGCCTATAACAAGGCCCTTTCGATCAGGGAGGAAGCACCTTATCCTGCCGGCAGGATTGAGGAGATCGATAATATCCTTGAAGAAATGGCGCAAAATCAGGTCCGGGAAGAAGCCTATGCCAATGCACTTGCCCTAGCCGACAATCACCTGGCAAACAAAGAATATGCCCTGGCAAGGCAGCAATACGACAAGGCCCTGGAGCTGAAGCCCGGAGAGGCATACCCGGCTGAAAAGATCCGTGAGATCGACGGCATCCTGGCAGAACAGGCCCGGCTGCTGGAAGTTGAACAGGCATACACCGCTGCCATTGGAGAAGCCAAACAACATTTCGACAGCAAACAATACCGCGAGGCCAGGTCATCATACGAAACGGCACTGGCGCTCAGGCCGGGCGATCCCGTTGCAACACAGGGCCTTGCCGAGGTGAACGGGATGCTGGATGAGCTTGCCCGCATCCGGGAACTGGAAGACAGCTACAATGAAGCCATCAGGGCCGGTGAGGCGGCCCTGGATGCCAGGAACTATCATGAGGCCAGGGAAGCTTTCACTTCCGCACTGGGCATAAAGGCCGGTGAACCCTATCCACTGGGGAAGATCAGTGAGATCGATGCCATACTTGCCGAACAGGCCAGGCAGTTCGCCCTCGAACAGGAATATGCCAGGATCATCAGCCAGGCCGATTCATTGATGCAAATCCAGGAATTCGATGCGTCGGTAGCTGCCTATGAAAAAGCATCCGGGCTGAAACCCGGTGAGACCTATCCCGGAGAGAAGATCGCCGTGATCAAACGGATACAGGAGGAGATCGCCAGGCAACAGGCACTTGATGAAAGGTATGCGCAGACTATTGCCGATGCCGATGACATGCTGGACCGCGGTGCCTACCTCGAAGCCCTCCAGCAGTACCAGGCAGCAAAGGAACTGAAACCCGGCGAAAACTATCCTGCTGAGAAGATCGCGGAGATCAACGTGAAACTTGCCGCACTGGAAGCGGAAAGGGACAAGGCTTTCAATGCTGCCATTGCACAGGCCGACAGTTACTACGAACTGGGCAATTACCGCAGTGCAAAATCATCATACCAGACCGCCGTCGACATCAAGCCCGGCGACAAGTACGCCAGGGAACGGCTCGATGAGGTTACGGTATTGTACATGGCTGAGCTGGAGTCGCTCAAAACCCAGTACCGTAAAGTGATCGCCGATGCCGACAACTATTTCAACGAAAAGATTTACGACGGCGCGATTGAGAATTACCGCATCGCGGCAGGTATTCTGCCCGATGAAGAATACCCTGAAAGGATGATCCAGCGCATCACGAAGATCATCAACGACAATGCCATCACCGACGTGAACACGCTGGCGCAGGTCATCCCCAACAATACCGACAGGAAGTTCAGTTTCGATCCCCTGCCCGTGAACGTGAGGAAAGAAAACTACATCCTTATCAAGGCTCGGAATGTGAGCGATCATGAGTTCAAGATGCTGGTGAATTTCGGGCAGGATGGTTCAAAGACCGGCGGCGTTGTGCTGCCTGTACCCACAGGAGAGGCAGTCAGGGATTATATCATCAGGATTGGTGCCCTGTACAGGTGGTTCAGCGAGGACAATAACTGGCTGAGCATCTATCCCGAGGGAGGCGACGTGGAGGTGGCCCTCATCCGTATTTCCAAATCCGATTAACATGGAACATTATTTCGACCATTTCAGGCAAAATACCATTGGTCATGATCTGAAGTTCAGCACCCCGTATGGCCTGAAGGACCTCATCTATGCCGACTGGATCGCCAGTGGAAGGCTTTACGGCCCCATAGAGGACAAGATCAGGGATGTTTTCGGTCCCTGGGTAGGCAACACCCATACCGAAACGAGCGAGACCGGCACCCTGATGACCAAGGCTTACCATTATGCCCAGAAGATCATCAAGAAGCATGTGAATGCCGGTGAAGACGATGTGATCATTACCACGGGTTTCGGGATGACGGCTGCAGTGGTCAAGTTCCAGCGTATCCTGGGACTGAAGCAGTGCGGCAAGCTCAACGGCACAGGTTGTCTGGATGAAAAAGAAAGGCCCGTGGTGTTCGTCACACATATGGAGCACCATTCGAACCATACATCATGGTTCGAGACCATGGCCGATGTGGTGCAGGTTCAGCCCGACAGGAAACTGTTGGTCGACCTTAATGATTTACGCACCCAGCTTGAGAGATACGCAGACCGGAAGATCAAGATCGGGGCCTTTACGGCCTGCTCAAATGTCACCGGCATCGAGACCCCGATCCATGACATGGCCAGGATCATGCACGAGCACGGGGGTTTTTGCTTTGTCGACTACGCAGCATCAGCCCCTTACGTCGATATCGACATGCATCCCGAGGATCCGCTCGAACGGCTTGATGCCATCATGTTCTCCCCGCACAAGTTCCTTGGAGGTCCCGGCAGTTCAGGCGTACTGATCTTCTCCAAAAGTCTTTATAAGAACCATACCCCTGACCAGCCCGGAGGCGGGACGGTCGACTGGACCAATCCCTGGGGCGAATACAAGTACATCGATGATATTGAAGCCCGCGAGGACGGTGGCACGCCGGGATTCCCGCAGGCCATCAGGACTGCGCTCGTCATTAAGCTGAAGGACAGGATCGGGACGGATAACATGAGAAAGCGTGAACGGGAACTCGTTGAAAAAGCCTTCAGGCTGCTCGACGCCATCCCCAACCTTCACATCCTGGCCAACAATGTACGCGACAGGCTGGGGATCATCTCATTCTACATCACAGGGATACATTTCAACCTGGTGGTGAAGCTCCTGAACGACCGCTACGGGATACAGGTCAGGGGCGGCTGCGCCTGTGCCGGCACATACGGGCATTTCCTCCTTGATGTGAGCCATGAAAAATCAAGGCATATCACCGATCTCATCAACCACGGAGACCTCTCGGAAAAGCCCGGATGGATAAGGTTATCGCTCCATCCCACCATGACCGATGCGGAACTGGAAACCATTGCCGCAGCGCTTGCCGAGATACAACGAAACCATGAGGAATGGGCCGGGGATTATGTTTACAACAACCGCCTCAATGAGTTCAGGCACAAGGAAGAACCGGAAGACAAGACCAGTTTGGTGACCGCCTGGTTTGAAATGGAAGAATGAGGGGCATGAGCCTGGCGAAGCCAGGAAACTCTAAGCCCTAAACTCTAAATTCTAAACAAATTCAAAACTCAAAATTCAAAACCCAAAACTCAAAACTTAAAGTAAGTGGGTGTTGAATTCGGTTCAGGGTAACTCCTGCCCTCTTGAGGCATTGTATATGCTGTACCACTGCTCCATGTTCATTTCCAGTGCTGTGGCGGCAGCAGCCAGGCGGATGCGGTCGATCCTGCCCGAACCTGTTACGGGGATGATCCCTGCCGGATGTTTCAGCAGCCAGGAATAAACCGCTTCCTCTATCGTGCATCCGCCCATTTCCTCAGCCACCTTTTTCAATTCCTTCAATATACCACTGCCCTTTTTACCGGAAGGGTTAAAGACTTTACCCCCGGCCAGCGGAGACCAGGCCATGGGATGGATGGTTTCCTTCAGGAAGAAGTCGATGTTACCATTGTCGAAGTGTTCGAGGCACCATGGTGACAACTCCACCTGGTTGGTCACCAGTTTAAGATCAGTATGGCCCTGAAGCATCATGAACTGCATGGGATTGAAGTTTGAAACCCCGAAATTGAGCACCTTTCCGTCTTTGTGCAGTTTTTCCATGGCAGCAGCTACTTCAGAAGGGTTGAAGAAAGGCGCGGGGCGATGGAACAGCAGGAGGTCGATACGGTCGGTATGGAAATTCCGGAGCGATCGTTCGGCTGAAGCGATGATGTGCCCGAAACTGTAATCGTATGTTTTGATGCTCCTGCCGGGAAATTTCCCTGAAACCAGTTTGATGCCGCATTTTGTAACGATTTGTATCCTGGCCCTGAGCCCTGGATCCAGGGCCAGTGCATCGCCAAAGATCTTCTCGCAGGAGTAATCTCCATAGATATCGGCATGATCGAAGGTGGTGATACCCATTTCACTTAACTGTCCGATCATCGTCAGGAGGTCCTTCCCCCTGGTATTCCAGCCGGCCAGTCGCCAATGCCCGTGAACGATGCGCGACAGCCTAAGCCCGTTTCCCATTTCGATCTGTGGAACCATGGTTCAAAGGTTAATGGTTGTATCCATCTCCCGGGACACCGGCCGGCATCCCGGAACCAAACCACTAAATTAATCGATTTACCGGAACTCACTGCCAAAGAGGCGGGATATTGCACACGGCCGGAACTCATCAGATCAACACCAGGAATATATAAAATGATTTCGTATATTTATCATCCCTTTATCCAATCAAAACTATGATCTTATGAAAAAGCTACTTTACGCAAACCTTTTGATGGTCTTCTGTCTTACGGGCATAGCACAGTTCAACCCAGGCCAATGGCAGTTACTGCAAGGCGGTCCTCCCGCGGGGGAGGTCTGGGATGAAACCCCTGCCGTACCCGGACAGAAATACATCAGCATGAAGGAGCTCGAGTATGACTCGCTCAACATGCAGTTCACAGGCAGCTGGCCCTTTGGCCAGAGTTTTTCGGTGAGCAGCTCCTCAACCGGCGAT
>JAXGTH010000072.1:0-12919 GCA_040775045.1 Bacteroidales bacterium | reverse complement strand
TGGGCCGACATTAACTTCAGGCCGCTTTCCATGTTTACGTTTTTTTTGAACTGGCAGTCGGGAGGAAGTGTCGTTTGGCCATTTCACCTGGTGAATTTTTTAATCCATATGGTTACTTCCATCCTGGTTTTCTATCTCACCAGGTATACCGTCCAGCTGGTGTTGCCCGACAACAGGCTTGAAAAGCGGCTGGTTACGGCAGCCGCTTTGTTCGCTGCCCTGCTCTTCCTGCTGCATCCCGTCCAGACCATGGCCGTGACTTACATCGTGCAGCGCATGACCCTCATGGCAGCAATGTTTTATATCCTTTCCCTGCTGGTTTACGCAAGGGCCAGGAAATCATACCTGCAGGAAGGGAAAACGACCAGATCTGTCATATTGATGGGCCTGGCCGTCGTGTCGGGCCTGGCCGCCGTATTGTCGAAACAGAATGCCATCAGTTTCCCGGCTGCATTCATCCTTTATGAAATATTCTTTATCCGGAGGCCTGACGGGAAAGCCTGCCGGAAGTATATCATTACTGCCGTCTCCGTAATGGCCATCATCGTTATTGTAGTCACGGCCGCCGGCAGGCTGCCCGCAGAAACAGATCAATATACAAGGCTGGAGTATCTCGCGGCACAGCTGGGTGTGCTTCCTGCATACCTGCTCCTGATGTTTTTCCCGGTCAGCCAGAATGCCGACTATAATATTGTACCCGACGCACCTATGATCGGGAGCCTTGAGATTGCCGGCGCCGTATTGTTGTCGGGACTGATGGTTGCCGCTGTCATTTTCTTCAGGAGGAACAGGCTGCTCTCCTTCGGGATATTCTTCTTCTTTTTGGGGCTTTCGGTAGAATCGGGCATCATCCCCATCAAGGATATCATGATGGAGCACCGCCTTTACCTGCCGATGTTCGGTGCGGGTATGGTGGCGGCCGGGCTTATCCTCCGTTATCTTCCTTATCACCGCCTGATCCTTTTCGCGGTGCTGATGGTTTTCTTATTTGCAGTGATGGCCTATGCAACCTATGAGCGGAACAAGGTTTGGGCCACGGAGGTGAGCCTCTGGACCGATTGCCTGGAGAAAAACCCCGAAAACCCCAGGGCAATGTATAACCTCGGACTGGCCTATAAGTTGAGGTCATCCGGTGAACAGGACAGCAGGCAGCGCAGACAGGACCTTGCACTGGCCCTGAAGCATTTTTCGGATGCCGGCAAAACAGAAAAATTCAGGTCGCAGGTCGGGATAGAACTTTCCCTGATCTATCTTGAAATGGGAGATTTTGACAAAGCAATGGAGCATGTTAAGCAGGCCGTTTCCCTGCGACCTGCAAGTGAGTATGTCAGGTTTTACATCGAAGGTGTTATTTTGGCCAAGCAGGGCCGGTACCGGGAATCCCTGGGACTTCTTGACGCGTCGGTCAGCAGGAAGGAGGATTTCGCCCTTTCCCGCATGTGGCGCGGGCTGGTCCGCACCGAACTCAGGATGTACCGGGATGCACTCGACGACCTCCTGAAGGCAGTTGAACTGGATCCGGGGAATACGGTGCTGCTGATCAATATTTCCACTTTGTATTATTACCTTCGCGATTATGAGCGGGCGATGCAGTACATCAGGGAGGCCGGGGAAGCCGGCCAGCAGGTTGATCCCGCTTATCTTGAAACGCTGGAAAACGCATTATCAAAAGAATGACCAGATCTTATGAAAATCCTTGTCATTATTCCGGCATATAATGAGTCGGCCAGCATCGGACGGATCATCGGTGAAGTGGATGCTGCCCACCCTTCTTTCGATATCCTGGTGGTGAATGATGCCAGCACCGACCAGTCGGGTGAGATTGCCAGGGAGTCGGGTCTGGCCGAAGTTATCGACCTCCCTTTTAATCTGGGCATAGGGGGGGGCTGTGCAGACAGGTTTCAAGTATGCCCGGGACAATGGGTATGATATTGCCCTTCAATTCGACGGCGACGGCCAGCATAAGGCTGAAGAGATCTCGAAGCTTGTAAGGGCGGTGAGGAACAGCGAGGCAGATGTGGTGATCGGTTCAAGGTTCAATAAAAAGGCAAGGGGATTCAAGACCCATCCCCTCAGGAGGCTGGGAATCAAGATATTCCAGGTGGCAAGCTATATCCTTATCCACCAACGCATCACCGACCATACTTCAGGTTTCAGGGCATATAACAGGCGGGCTTTTTGCTTCCTTGCCGACCATTACCCGACCGATTATCCGGAACCGGAGGTGGTGATCCTGCTTGGCAGGAACAAGTTCGTGGTTAAAGAAGTGTTCACGCAGATGCTCAGGCGCCAGGGTGGAGTATCCTCCATATCACTGGCAAAAGGTCCGTATTATATCATGAAGGTACTTCTGGCCATGTTCATGGCATCAATCAGGTCGCAGATCATCACCCACAAAACCCAGCAGTCATGACAGGCATCTCACAAATTCAAATTGTAGCGGTTGCGGTAAGTTTACTGCTTTTCCTGTTCATCATGTACCTCATCAGGAGTCAGAGGCTGAAAGAAGAATATTCTCTCCTGTGGATATTTTTCAGTCTGGTGTTCATCCTTTTCTCCTTCTGGAAAAGCGGGCTTGATCATGTTGCTGAATTTCTGGGTGTATCCTATCCTCCTGCTGCGCTCTTCATGATCCTGCTCATGGCCATATTCCTGATCCTGATCGAGTATTCCGTCATCATCAGCCAGCTGTCGAATAAAAACAAGTCGCTGGCACAGGAAATAGCTTTGCTGAAGCACAGGATGAGCGCCATGGAGAATGGAAAAAAGAAAATGGAAAAGGGAAAAAGGAAAAAGAAAGAGGATAACGCAAATGACATTGAAAAGGAGCAGGCAAAGGGACCCGGGGATTAATACCTGCCGGATGGAATGAGGATCCTCAACAGCTTCGGCCGGATCAGTTCATTGTTTGCTCCACCACCCTCTTATCTTTAAGAAGAACCCCGTAAAGGGCCAGGTATTCGCTTATGGTGTTTTCAAGTGGAAAAATCCTTGTCTGCACTTCGATCCATTCGTTATGGTAGGCTTTTTCGAGGGCCTTTTTGAGCCCGTGGCCGGTATGTTCAGCCATTACTATATGTTTTCCCGACACAACTTCGGGCAGGGCCCCCATGCCGGATGAAACAATTGGAATGCCCATCGCTGAGGCTTCTGCTGCGGCGAAGCAGAATCCTTCGCTGTAGGAAGGGATCACTACGCATGAGGAGTTCATCAGTTCTTTCCGGAGGGTTTTTTCATCAAGGTGGTGCAGCAGTGTGCGGCGATGGTTGGGGATCCTTTCAAGCATTTTGATTATCCTGCGGAAAAGGCCGGCCGGCCGCCGGGGCAGGATCAGCTTGAAATGTGCATCAGGGTGTTCCTCCAGGAAAGAGGGAGCTGCCTGCAGGAGCAGGTCCAGTCCCTTGGAAATCCCGAGCCGGCCAAAATAGGTGAACGTAAAATGTTCAGGATCTCCCTGCCTATTCCGGTCATAAATTCCATAATCCAGGCCGTTATAGATGCGGATGATCCTTCGTTTCCTTACACCAAGGGTTTCAAGGCTCCTGGCCGTATAATCCGATACTGCCACAAACCGGCTGAATCCCAGCCGCAGGATGAACCATTCATAAGTGAAATACAGGCTTTTTTGCAGGGCGCCCGCAAAGGGAAGCCTGAACCAGAGCCTGCCCCATGCCTCGTGGAAGGTGATGATCACCTTTCTCCCGGTTATCCATCCGGCCAGCCGGGCCGGTAAAGCCGCGTTGTATGAGGTGGTGTGGATGATATCGCTGTGCCTTGCTTCGCGCAGGATACCGAAAACACCGAAAAAGCTGAACATGAAACGGGAAGATATGCGGAGCCGCCTGATCCTGATCCCGTTGATGATCTCATTGACAGGCAGCTCCTTCCTGAACCTAGTAGTGATGACCGTTACCTGATGCCCTTCCGCGACCAGTCGCTCCCCAAGGCTCATGAAGAGTTTCTCGATACCCCCTATGTTGGGATGGAATAATTCAAGTACGAAAAGTATCTTCATCCCGCAAAAAGGTTTTTAATGGCTTTATCGAACATCCTGACATGATCGTTCCAGCTGAACTTTTCAGCCTGTAGTTTTGCCCTGCCTGATAATAAATTTCGCAGGTCAGGGTCTTCTGCGGCCTTTTGCATGCACCCGGCAATTGATCCGGGGTCGCCGGGATCAAAGTAAAGGGCGGCATCCCCTCCGACCTCCGGAAGGCTTGAATTTCGCGACAGCAGGCAGGGTGTCCCGCAACTCATCGCTTCAACCACGGGCAAACCGAAACCTTCATATTTCGATGGGTATACCAGGGCCACAGCCTGGCTGTACAGGGCTGACAACTCGTGGCGTTCAACGTACCCGCATAACCGGATATCATCAGCATAAGGATGTGCGGACAGTTTCTTGAAAAAATCCCTGCTTTTCCATCCTTTCCTGCCTGCGATCACAAGCATGTGCATAAACCCTGAACTTTTGCGGAACAGCGTATATGCATCCAGCAGATTAACAAGGTTTTTGCGGGGTTCGATGGTACCTGTAAAGACAAAATAAGGCTTATCAACGCCAAATTTATGAAGGATGTTCCTGTCGGGGTTGAAAGTTACCCTTTCATCCCTGCCGAGGTAGATGCGTTTTACCTTTTTTTCCGCATTGGGAAAATACCTGTTCACATCCCTGCCCGTATTCTCGGAATTTGTGATGATGAGATCCGCCCTCCTGAGGATACCCCCTAAAAACAACCTCTGTAAAAGCTGGCTGTGAAAGCGGTGCATGCGCGGGAACATCAGGGGGGTGAGGTCATGGATCACCGTCACCCTTTTTATCCCTGCTGGCAGGTTAAATGGCCCGAAATGCGCAGGCTCGACCACCACACCGGCTTTCATCCTGATCAGTTTCAAAGGAATGATCACGAACATGCGCAGGGCAGCATATCCCGGAAACCGGTAATTGCGGATGATGATCTGCCGTCCGGCAGGGAATAATCCGCTTTCCTTCCGGCATAATATGTAGTATTCACCCTCATGGTCGATCCGTGCAAGGTGGGTAATCAGATTGGCAGTATAATGATGTATGCCAGCCTGCTGATTATCGAGAGGATCTGCCAGGATGATGATACGCATACGGATGCGGAATTAAGAGAACGAATATAGCAAAAGAATGAAGAAAGTCAGTAAGAAAGGATGACAGTATGCTCGAGATAGGTAAATATTCACTGATGACAGCCTGATATTTCGTTATGCTGTTTAGTATGTCATGGAATGAAAAATACTTACTAAAAATATACAACAATAAGATAATCATTGTTTTCCATATTGATTATTCGTATATTTATCGATTAACCATTTCTTATTGCCAGTCGAAAGGTTTTTTAATATACTGATTGTCAAACAAAACCTACTGGTCATGAAAAATTTCCTGAGATCTTTTCTGGTGATAACATTGTGCTTCTTCCTGGCGATGCCACTACCGGCACAGGAGATCTTCGATTTCGGGGATGCTCCGGAAGCCTCGGTCGCTTATCCATCCACAGGGATCATCGGTGCATTTCCGACCTGTCTTACTGTTGGTACAACCTTTGTCCTGCACAATAATTTCGGTGCACACCTCGGTCCTGCTTTCGATTTCGAACCCGATGGCAACGGGGGGCTGTGCCCGGCATTCGCCCCTTACGATAATGACGAATGCTTTGCCGACGGAGATGCCGGGCTGCTGGTCCCTGAATCCTATACGATCGTAAACAACACGGTGGTGCCCTGCCCGGGATTTGTCGGAACCCCTCTGGGTAACCCATGTACCATGGCTGCCTGGGGGATCAATGTCGACATCGACGTGACGAACTTCATGCCCAACCAGTCTATCGGCTACATGAACGTGATCATCGATTTCAACCAGAACGGGGCATGGGGCGACCAGGTCAGCTGCCCGCCCAGCCTCTATCCTGAACATGTGCTGCAGAATTTCATCGTGCCGTGGGGCTTTACCGGACCGCTGTCGGCCCTGATGCCCCCTGCATTCATGATCGGTCCCAACAGTGGATATGTCTGGGCCAGGTTTTCCATCACTGAACAGCCTGTTTTCCTCAATTGGGATGGCCATGGCTCTTTCGAGGATGGTGAATCGGAAGACTACCTGCTGCACATCGCTCCACTGGAGCAAAGCGATTTTGGTGATGCACCGGAAGATGTGCTGGCATATCCCTCTACCGGGACCAATGGCGCCTTCCCTACATGCATTGGTGCCGGGGTCAACGGTCATGTTGAACATTTCAGCAACGGCGCCGACCTAGGGCCTTCCGTCGACTTTGAAGTGGAGGGGAATGGCGGGTTGTGCCCCACCTTTGCACCCTACGACAACGACGAATGTTTCCAGGATAATGACGCGGGGCTCATCATGCCTGAGCCGTTTACTATTGTTGCAGGCATTGTTGTTCCATGTTCCAACTCCAATGGTACCGGGCTGGGACAGCCCTGCGACACTGCTGTCTGGGGGGTGAACGTCGATATCAATGTGAATAACTTCTCATTCACGCAGGCAGATGTGCTCATGAACGTGCTCATCGACTGGAACAAGGATGGCGACTGGGGTGATACGGTCTACTGTACCGACCTGATGGTTCCCGAGCATGTGCTGCAGAACTTTATTGTTCCCCATGGATATTCCGGAGCCCTCTCCGGCCTGGCACCGCCTGATTTCATTATCGGTCCCGAGCCGGGATATTTCTGGTGCCGCTTTACCATTTCCGACGTTGCCGTTAACGTGCCGTGGGATGGGAATGGGGTCTTCGACGACGGAGAATCGGAAGATTACCTCATCCGCGTTGATACAGCAGCCACAGGTGAAGAATACGAATACGGCGATGCCCCTGAAGGGGCGGTGGCCTATCCCTTGCTGGGCGTGATGGGGAATTTTCCCACCTGCATGAATGTGGCCACGAATGGCTATATCCAGCATAATAATTTTGGCGCCTTCCTCGGGCCGGCCTTCGACTTCGAACCCGATGGCAATGGTGGCCTGTGCCCGACCTTTGCACCTTACGACAATGATGAGTGCTTCAATGACGGTGATGCCGGGCTGCTCTTCCCCGATCCGTATACGATACAGGGCGGGGCCGTCGTACCATGCCCTAACGGAGCCGGCACCTCCCTTGGAACCACCTGCAGCCAGGCGGTCTGGGGTACGGACCTCGATATCCAGGTGCAGAATTTCATGCCAAACCAGACCATCGGTTACATGAATGTTGTGTTCGACTGGACGCAGAACGGCGTATGGGGAGATGTGGCCAACTGTCCCGGTGCAACTGCCCCTGAACATGTGTTGCATAACTTCCCTGTTCCGAATGGATATTCCGGTCCCCTCTCGGGCCTTGGCCCGCCCAACTTCACCATCGGTCCAAACGGGAGCTATGTCTGGGCCAGGTTCATGATCTCCGAGGCCATGATGCCATTGAACTGGGATGGCCAGGGAGCCTTTGAGGATGGCGAATCGGAGGATTACCTGATCCACGTCGTAATGCCACCGCCTCCTGAGGGGGATTATGGAGATGCTCCCGACAGCGCTTTGGCCTATCCGGCCAGTGGCCAGATGGGTAACTTCCCGACCTGCATTTATACGGGTCCTCCGAATACCTATGTTTTCCACGGAATAGAAGAGGTGCTCTTCTTCGGTCCGTTCAAGGATTTCGAAGCCGACGGCAATGCCGGTCTGTGCAGTCCCTACACCATGCCTTACAACAACGATGAATGCTACCAGGACAATGATGCGGGCCTGATCGTGCCGGGTCCTTACACCATCCAGTTTTCGGGTGGCGTATACACCGTAGTACCCTGCCTGGGCAACGGCGGTATACTCGATACGATATGCAATATGGTGCACTGGGGCCCCGAACTGGATATCCATGTGACCAACCTGACCAACAACGAAGCGGTTGTGAATGTGCTCATGGATTTCAATATGGATGGAAAATGGGCCCTTGATCCAACAACACTGTGTGTCGGCAACGTAGTCCCCGAACATGTACTTGTGAACTTCCCCGTCCCTGCCGGATACAGCGGCCCGCTTTCGGCACTGGGCCCGCCACCTTTCATGGCCGGGCCTTACGTGGGATATCTGTGGACAAGGTTCAGCGTGAGCGAACAGCCGGTAGTCACCGACTGGGACGGTGCGGGCAGTTTTGAAATGGGCGAGTCCGAAGACTACATCCTGTACGTCGATGTCATCCCCGGCATCGGTGAAGGGGAAACACCGGGTTCCGGGATCAACCTGCAGGTATTCCCGAACCCGGCCCGTGATGCCTGTAGTATCACCTATGAACTTACGGCCAGCTGTATTGTCAGGATTGAACTCTTCGACATCCGTGGCAGTGTGGTGAACGTCCTTGCCGATGAACTGCAATCCCCCGGGATGCACAAGTTGAACTGGGACGGGCGTAATAGCGATGGCCAACATGTGGGTGCTGGCATATACATGATCAAGGCGTCACTCAACAGCTTGCCTGTACAGAGGACGAAAGTTCTCCTGACCAGGTAGGCTGACCATCATACCTGCCCAATGATCCGGTTTTAACTTCAGGGTTAAGGCCGGATTTTTTTATTTTTCTTCGGCTAATGATCGCAAATCGTGGTCACGGTGGGGGTGATGCTTATAATACCATCGATAGGCAATGGTTCATTGTCGGCATCGAGTTTCATTGGTTTGCAATGTGCTTCAACCTCGACAGAAGGCAGCATGGTCCGGTCAACGTTGAAATGCCCGATATGGATTGCCTTCAGGTCGTTTTTATCTGTGCCGGGCAAATGATCAGCACCGGGAGTGACCTCAACGCCCAGGCAGGTTTTCCCGTCGGGGGAGAATTTGACCAGGAGGCCATCAAGACCACCGGCGCTATAGGTCGATGTCGCCCCGCAGACATAAATACATCCGTTGTCGTCGAGGAACAGATCGTAGCCGTATTCCTGGCTGCTGCCCCCGAAAGCCCATGACCATTCCGGGTTGCCCGTATCGTCGGTCTTTATCAGCCACATATCAATGCTGCCACTGCCATAGCTGGATGTTTCGCCGCATACAAGATACCCGCCGTCAGCTGCTTCCACAATGGCATAGGCAGCATCCGGCGATGCTCCGCCGATGGCGGAGGACCAAAGCTGGTTTCCATCCTGGTCAACCTTAAGAATGTAAAAATCATTGAAGCCGGCACCGATACTTGCGGTGGAACCTGCAAGAACATAGTTCCCGTCGCCGGCTTTTATCACATCATTGCCGAGATCGTTGTCGCTGCCTCCGATAGCCAACGATAATTCCTCGTTCCCGTCCTGGTCCATGTACAAAAGGTACATGTTGTAAGGGTTGTATGGTGTCCCCATATTCCCCGTTCCAACAAATCCGTCGTCATCCCGCTGAACGATCGACATGCCGTAATCAAAATTGCTGGTGCCGATAACCCTTGCCCATAATGTTGTACCAGTCCATTGCGCGATCTTGATCACAAAGATTTCCGACAGGCTCGACGGTGAACTCACCCCTCCGAAGATCAAAAAATTATTGTCGCTAGCCTGGATGGCTGAACGGCTGCGTTGACTGCTTTCGCCGGTTGAGCCGTAAATCCCGGAGTTGAGCACAGATCCGTTCTCGTCAGTATGGTAAATGAATGCATAGCTGTCATAACTTGCATCGCGGTAATACCCCGAGATGAAATACCCGCCGGTATTGGTGGTCAGGATGCTGTAACCTCCGTCGAGATCAGAGAATCCCATGGCGTATCCCCATTCAAAGGTCCCGTCTTCTGAAGTCTTGAAAAACAGGAAATCGCTGCTGCCTGCCCCCCAGCTGTCGGTATAACCGCACAGGGCGATGCCGCCGTCGGTGCCCTGGGTGAGGGCATAGATCCGCTCTGTACTGCTTCCTCCGTAAGCTTTGCCATAAAAGGTCTCTTTCCTCCACGCCATTGTTCCATAGGGAGTCTGGATGCGGAGTTCGGAAGCATCAGGATCACTCGTCGGCACCAGGTCGGCGGCACCGGCTGAGCCGTCAGGTAACTGTACCTTTAAAACTCCGTTACCGGCACTTATGGCATCGGATTCGGGTATGATGCGAAGGAACAGTTCTTCGCTATTACCCTGTATCTGCATGAAATCGAGGGCTCTCTGGGCGATTGTGACCTGTGCCGACATGACCATGCCCAGCAAACCGGCAATGAAGGCCGCTTTCTTGTAGTTTTTCATCTTCGCGGGATTAAAGATCGGTCCTTAACCATATCTGCCCGACGGCAGGACTGGCCGGGTCGCTGGTGCGGGTTTCGATCACCATGTTCTTGACCTGGTTGCCGTTGAGATCGATATTTCCTTCAACATCAAGCATTTCAGAAGGGCTGGTTGTCCCGATCCCGACGTAACCTACAGGATCCACAACTAATCTTGTATCCCGGTCGCCGAGCCCATTGGATGTGATGATCTGGAACTGTCCGGGCACCCCGGTGCTGGTTGCAGCACCCGACTGGATGATCTCAAACCATCCCGCTCCGGTCGAGGATCCACCGCTGCCATTGATCCTGATGCCATTGAACGACATCCGGCCCAGGATATCGCCGTCCTGCGTCACTGCGGTTGCGGAACTCTGGTCCCCGAGGGTTGCACTGTGCGAGCGCAGAAAGTTCAGGATGGGCTTTGCATCGGAACCATCGGAATACAACCCGAGCCTCATGTTCGTGCTCTCATACTGGTTCGATCCCGCATTGGCTAATTCCAGCATGTATGTCGGGGTTGCAATACCTATTCCAACATTACCGGGCACAGTGGTATAAACGTCATCCCCTGAAACTTCCCAACCGCAATCAGAACTTCCCATGCCTTCGATCCAGGTGCTGCCCTCGTAAATATAGATCTTGTCGCTGTCGATCACGTAAACCATGAGTCCTGTGGCGGGCGAGGCGATGGCGTCCCGCTGGGCTGCCGTCATACGGGGGATCAGGATACCCATATCGGTTGACGAAATGTCAAGGATAGCCGAGGGATCAGGGTCATTGCCGGAGGTGTTGACAGCCACCTGTGAATATCCTTCGGCCAGAGTGGCTGTTAGTAAAAAAGATAAAACAACATGGGTTAATTTTTTCATAACCGGTGGTTTTGATTGATTAGTAGTGTTTTATATTGGCGGATAGTGGCATGAACGAATGTCGCACCAGCCGTCTGCTATCGCAAATATAAAGACGTGTTCAATGGATTCCAAAAACAGCGGCAATTATCTGACGATCCTATTTCTTTCATTGCGTTCGCCAGGTATCAATAAGTAATATATTTGCGTGATAAAATATGAACCATGAAACCACTGCCATTTACTCTTTTTATGGCGCTTTTTGCAAGCTGTCAGTTGCTGTATGCCTCTTCCATCACGGTTAGCGGCAATGTTTCGGGCACCTGGGATGTCGACACGGTGAGGGTGGTTGACGATATCGACGTGGAGGAGGACGACAGCCTGTTCATCATGCCCGGCGTACGGATCGAATTCAGGGGATCGTATTCCTTTTATGTCAGGGGCGTGCTGAAAGCACTGGGGACATCATCACAGCCTATCGTATTCGACGTGATGGACACTACGGGTTTTTCGGTCGATACCATCCCCGGCGGGGGATGGAACGGAATACAGTTCTATTACAACGTGGCCCCGCCCGATTCTTCCCTTATCGAATATTGTATCTTCAGGCATGCGAAGGCGGTAAGCCCCGATACGCTCGAGAACCATGGCGGTGCCATGAATATCCGCTATTCGGGGAAATTGCGCGTGTCGCACTGTGTTTTCGAGAATAACTTCGCCCTGCTCAACGGAGGGGCCATCTACCTCGATGAAGCCAATATCGTGATCAGCCATTGCGGATTCATGGCCAACCGATGCGGACCGGCAGTATTCCCATGGGGCTACGGCGGTGCCATATGTTCCGATCATTCCTCCCCTCACATCAAGTGCAATCTATTCGAAGGCAACAGCTCCACGGGGGTGGGAGGGGCAGTGGCCATCCGCTTCCGCGACGCGAGGGTGCATAGCAATATCTTTTCCGAAAATCACAGCGGGCTGGGTGGCGCGCTCGGGTACCTGCACTATTATGAGTACCCATACAGCCAGTGCAACAACCTGCTGTTTGGTAATACATCCGAATTTTTCGGTGGCGCGGTCGCCAACATCGATGCCGGTCCCACCTTCGTGAACAATACGATCACGGGTAATTCGTCCATATACGGTGGGGCCTTTTATGTGAAGGATTCACTTATCCCGGCAGTGTATAACAGCATATTGTGGAATAACAATGCCCAGGTGGGCCCGGAGGTCTACCTCTGGGATGCACTCTCGTCGGCTGATTTTTATTACTGCGATGTCGAGGGAGGACCGGAACTGTTCGGAGGCAGCGGCGGCGGAGCAGGCTATGCGGGGACCTATGAAAACAATATCGACCTCAATCCGCTTTTTAAGGAAAATTTCCGCCTTGATGACGATGCATCACCCTGCATGAATACCGGCACCCCCGACACATCGGGGCTCAGGCTGCCAACGACCGATCTGGACGGGATGCCCCGCATCGACATTCATGCCCAGCTCATCGACATGGGATGCTATGAGATGCAATGGGTGGGCATCAAGGATCACGATAACAGCGCCGGGCCCTGCAGGATCCGGACCTATCCCAATCCTGCCGTGCAGAAGGTCAATATACTGCTGGATGAAAAGGCAGAAAGCAGGATCCTGCAAATCTTCAGCAGTACCGGGCAGACGTCCGGACAAATACATCTTCCCCGAGGACAAGGGGAAGTGATCCTCGATGTTTCGGGATACCGCCCGGGTATCTATATCATCCGGTCGGGGGATGATGTGGGGAGGTTTGTGAAAAACCGATAGAACAATAGAACAGAGGAACAGGGAACAGGGAACAGGGAACAG
>JAXGTH010000071.1:0-12978 GCA_040775045.1 Bacteroidales bacterium | reverse complement strand
CTCCTGCATGATGCCAGTGAAGCCTGGTTTGCGACTCCCCGAAGGTAAACTTCAGGAGCACCAGTTGATCAAGGCTTATACCTTCGATCATACGGTACTTAAGCTCCTTCCGCACCGCTGCCTTCTGATGGTGCAGGTAAGTGAAGGTAACCAGCAGGGGGGCCACCAGACACAAGAACAACAATATGCCAACCAGCTTAGGTTTCAAACAGGTATATTTTATTGTGCTAATTTAATATTTTAGCCCATACTTTTCCATCCGCCGGTCGAGGGCCTGCCAGGTGATGTTCAGCAGTTCGGCGGCTTTCGACTTGTTGTTTCCCGAGCGCTTCAGGGCTTTCATGATCATGTTTTTTTCCATTTCGGCGAGATCGAGCGTATTGCCGCTTAGAGCCTGTTCATCCGTTCCGGCCTTACTGCCCGGGAGGCTGTACCGGAAATTCTCTCTGCCCAGGGTGTCCCTGTCGCAAAGGATAATGGCCCGTTCCACCATGTTTTTGAGTTCCCGCACATTGCCGGGGAAATCATAATCCATTAGGTAATCGTAGAGTTCCTGGCTGATGTTCACGATATGTTTGCCCATCTGCTCCGCAAAAAAGTTAACGTAGTAGTCGAGCATGGGAGGTATGTCGTCCTTACGTTCCCTCAGCGGTGGAATCTCGATCACGAAGGTGCTCAGCCGGTGGTAGAGGTCGGCCCTGAATCTCCCTTTCCTGCTCAGATCATAGAGGTTGCGGTTCGATGCGGTGATCACCCTCACATCCACGGGGATCTCCTTGCGCGACCCCACCTTGCTCACCTTTTTTTCCTCGAGCACGCGCAAAAGTTTGGCCTGCTGGCTCATCGGCATGTCACCGATCTCGTCCAGGAACAAGGTCCCGCCGTCGGCGATCTCAAACCACCCTTCCTTGTCTTCAGTGGCATCGGTAAAGGCTCCTTTCCTGTGGCCGAAGAATTCGCTTTCGAAAAGCGTTTCGGGAACCGCCGAGCAGTTCACCGAATAGAACATCTGCCTGTTTCGTTTGCTCAGGAAATGTATACCCCTGGCTACAAGCTCCTTGCCCGTACCACTCTCTCCCGTGATCAGCACCGAGGTGTTATCGGCGGTGGCCACCTTCGTCATGAGTTCCACCACCTGCCGCATGGCCCTGCTCTGCCCGATCAGCTCATGCCCGAAACTCTGGCGGATCTCCTTCGACAGGATCTCGAACTTATGCTCGGTACTTTTGAGTTTCTTGTTGAGCATGATGAAACGCTTCGTGCGTTCAATGGCATGGTTGATCTCGGGCAGCCTGAAAGGTTTCCGGAAATAGTCGAAGGCACCGTACCTCATGGCCTCGATCACCGTGTTCATATCGCCATGGCCCGAGATCATGATCACCTCCATGCCGGGATGACTCTTCCGTACCCGCTGGAGAACCTCCAGGCCGTCCATCTCCGGGAGTTTGACATCGAGCACCAGGATGTCGATATCATATCGGTCGAGGATCCCGAATGCTTCCGTGGGAGTGCCTGACTTATGCACGCTGTAGTTTTGCCCGGTAAGGAACTCCTCGATCTCATCGCGCATCCTTGGCTCATCGTCCAGGACCAGTATACTCAGCTGCTTCATGGGTTGCAGATTAGTTTTTCTTTTCTTTTTCCTCCCTGTAAAGGGGAAGGGTGACCAATACCCTCGTGTATTTACCTTCCTTGCTTTCGGCCTTGATGTCGCCTTTCATCTCTTTTACAATACCGTAAATGATCGACAGGCCCAGTCCGGTGCCCATCTCTTCCTTTTTGGTGGTGAAGAAGGGATCGAAGATATTGCCGATGATGCTTTCGGGGATACCCGTGCCGTTGTCGTAAACGACCATACCGCAGTTTTTCCGGTTGGTAAAGGTGTTGATCTTGATCACTTTACGGTAATCCGATCCTTCGGCCTTTTCTTTTTCGGATACGGCATACCTGGCATTCGACAGCAGGTTCAGGATCACCTGCTCGAGTTTGTACTTATTGCCCAGGGTCATGTCGGGCCTGCCGGTATATTTCACCTGCAGGTCGATGCCCCGGTTCTCGTATTGTTTGGTAATGAGCGAGAGGGCGTTGTAGACCACCTCACTCACCGAAACAGGCTCGATCAGTGCATTTTGCTGGTCGCGCGAAAATATTCTCACATGCTCGATGATGTTCCTGATGCGTTCGATATCCCTGAAGAGGGAATCGGTTTTCCGCCTGGCATATTCTTCCGTGATCTCCCCCGATTGCAACTTGATCTGGAGGTTGTCGAGCCCCATGGCAATACTGCCCAGAGGCTGGTTGATCTCGTGGGCTATGCCGGCGGCCAGTTCCCCTAATGATTCCAGCTTCGACTTCTGGATCAGCATTTCCTGCTGCTTCCTGATCTTTTCCAGCTCTTCCTGCACCCGCTGCTCGAGGTTACGGTTCAGCTTTTTCAGTTCATCAGCGGTTTTTTTCCTGTCGGTGATGTCCGATACGAAGGTCAGCACAGCCGTTTCACCTTCCCAGGTGATCACCGTCGATTTGATCTCGAACCATTTCAGCCTGTTCTTCCTGTCGACGAACTTGATGTCGTAACGGTCGGGTACATCTTCCCCGCGCAGCCTGCGCATATGGTTCTCCATGATGAGATCCTTATAGTCAATATGCATAAAGTCGCTGAATGGCTTACCGATAATATTTTTGGGCATATAGCCTGTCATCTCGTAGATCTTGGGGTTGATGAACCTCACGATCCCGTCGACGGTGAGCAGGATGCCGTCGTTGGCGTTTTCAAAGACCTGCCGGTACTTTTCTTCACTTTCACGCAATAAGGCTTCGATGTTCTTCCTGTCGGATATCTCCTTGATCAGGTCCTTGGTGCGCTCCTGTATTCTGCTTTCCAACTCGTTGTTGAGCTTCAGCAGTTCGATATCGACCCTTTTGCGGTGGATGGCGGCTCCGATGATGTCGGCGGCGGTGCCCAGGGCATTAAGTTCGGCTTCGGTCCATTCCCTGGGAGTACAGCAATCGTCGAGACCGATGAAACCCCACCATTGGTTGTTGACAAAAATGGGCATGATAACGGTCGACACGAGTCCGAAGCTTTCCAGGAACTTTCTTTCCGCCTTAGGGAATCCATCAATATTGCCGAAAATTGGCTTGCCTTTGCTCAGGGTCTTTACCCACCTGCCGAAGCCATCCTTGTAATAGATCTCCTTAAGCAGGCTGCCATCCACATTGTCGTCGATACCGGGAGCCACCCAGTCAAAAAGCAGGCTGGTATAGATTTGCTGCCTGTTGTCCTCAAAGTTCTCGAAAATGTATACCCGGCTGACTTCCGTGGCTTCACCCAGCCGCTTCAGCACATCGGCGATGCTGTGTGTGGTGTAATTGTATTTGAAGAATAGTTCAGAAGCATAGTTCACTGCCTTGAGGATGGTATCGCTGCGGTGCAGTGCATCTTCCGCTTCCTCCCGGCGCCTCATCTGTTCCACCATGTTCTTTTCGAAGAGGATCTCCCGGGCAAGCTCCCTGACCTGGGCTTCAAGTTCATCATGCTCCACGGGCTTGATAAGGTAACCCCTGACCCTGTGCCTGATGGCATGCAGAAAGTTTTCCCTGGCATCATGGGCCGTCATGATGATGATGCGCGTATCAGGGTCTTTCTTCCTGATCTCCGCGATCATCTCCAGGCCGTTCATCTCAGGCATATTGAGGTCGGTGATCACCAGGTCGGGCCTGAGCTTGTTGAAAAGGGACAGCCCGGTCTTACCATTGACTGCCACATGGACTTCTTCACAAAAGGTCTTGAGGACATTGGAATAAACCTTCCTGATGGATGCCTTGTCCTCGGCATACAATACGGAAATGGGCAGTTTCTTCGGTTTTGTGGCCATGGTTGGTATCCTGTATCCTCCGCAGGGGAATGATATGGCTAAGGTAAGAAATAAATTCGTCTGTTATCCCGTAGGGACTTTGAACAATCGCGGGGCAGCCATGTTATTAGTGTTGAACAGTTTATCATCACGATATGAAGAAGGAAAGGCTTTTTGGAAAGGGGAGGGAATATCTTTCCGGAGAACTGCTTGAGCATAATGTGAACCAGGATCCCCTCCTGCAGTTCATGAAGTGGCTCGAGGACGCTGTTATTGCCGGTGTGCCTGACCCTTCAGCGATGGCCCTGGCCACAGCCGGTGCCGACGGAAAGCCCTCTGTGCGGATGGTACTCCTTAAGGATGCTACTGCAATGGGATTCACCTTTTTTACAAACTATCAGAGCCGCAAGGGAACTGAGCTGTCGGTGAACCCGCATGCTGCCCTCCTCTTTTACTGGCCCTTGCTCGACAGGCAGGTGAGGGTGGAAGGGCTTGCGGAGCAGATCGACGGAGAAGCGTCGGATTCGTTCTTTTCTTCCCGACCCGTCGGCAGCAGGATCGCATCATTTATCTCGCCCCAGAGCGCCGTCATTCCCGGCAGGGATTACCTGGAAGAACGATTCACGAAAGTACTTGATGATAAAAAACCTCCAGAAAGGCCGCCACACTGGGGCGGATACATCCTAAAACCTCTAACTTACGAGTTCTGGCAGGGCAGGGAAAACAGGCTGAACGACAGGATACAGTATGTCCAGGTCGATGATAAATGGGAGATCAGGAGGCTGGCGCCCTGAACATGGAATATCCAGCTTGCCGTTTACCAGATGGTGTAACTGAAACTCAGTTTGAATTTAATGCCGGGGCTTAGCCTTGTGAAATACTGGTCTGCAGCTTCAAACGAATTGAAAACCGCTTCCTCCATGTCATTGAGGATATTTTCCACCTTGAAGCCCACTTGCATGCGCTGGTCTTTTCCGATTTTTTTGGATGAATTGAAATTCAGGCTGTGGAATGGCTTTGAATAGATGTCAGGCCGGTCGACAATTCCTGCATACAACAGGGTCGGGCCTTGCACATTGTAATACAGCCCTGCTTCGAACCCCTTGCCGAATCCTAATTCCCCGCCTTCGTAAGCAATGCCGCCGTTGACGATATAAGGTGCCTGCCCGGCCATCACCCTGTATTCGTCGATGCTTTGCCCCGTTCGGGCGTTTTCCACACGCGAATCATACTCGGTCTTGCTGAGTTTGATCTGCGAACTGGCATAGGTGAAGTTGAACTGCAGGCTGATCCTTTTCAGCGACTGGGTGAAGGTACCCATATTCAAACGGAATTCCGCCTCGCCACCTATCACCTGTCCGTCGCCGACATTGCGCGGCTGGAAGGCGCCAGCCAGTGTGGCGTACTGGACGATCTCGATAGGGTTGTTGAATTTCTTGTAAAAACCGCTCAGGGAGAACATCTGCCCTTCCTTTGCATACAGCTCCCAGCGAAGGTCGAAGTTGTGTATCCCGGTGCTCACGAGGTTCCCGTCCCAGTATTCGATACCGGCAATGTCGTTGGCATCGCGGAAAAGGCCACCGACGAATGTGCGCCCCGTGATCGGGTCATAGATCTCGGCGTAAGAGAGTTCCTTGAACGAAGGTCTTGCGATCGTTCTTGAATAAGAGAACCGGAGGTTCTGTTCTTTGGTGATGTTGTAGACCAGGTTAACGGAAGGGAAAAGGTCGAGATCGTCGAGCACCACATCATTGTCAAGCACGTTGTTCCCGAGCTGGTCCTGACCAGTATAGCGCTGCACATAGTTTTCGATCCTCAGGCCCAGTGTAGCCCTGAGTTTACCAAAGAAACCGAGTTCCGTGGAAACATAGGCCGCTGCACTGCTCACGCTCGCATTGTATTGATTGGGATTGGTTGGCACAAAACGGGCTTCGTAAGTAGTCCCGCTGCTCACATTGCCTTCGCGCGGCCAGAGATTCTCAGGATACATCAGCTCGTCGGGATTGCCCGTGAGGGGTACGTTGCGGATGTTGAGGGCAAAATTGCGGATGGCATAATCACGTTCCTTGTAAGTATAGGCAGCACCGGCCTGAAGTTTGGCTGCATCGCCCATAAAGTCGAATTTCTTTGTTGTATGCAGCACAGAAGCCGCATTGACCTCCTCAAGCTCGCGCCATATCCTTTCCGGGAATCCCACTTCGGTGCCGATGGAATAGGTGCCGTCCCGGTCTTCATAACGCGTGAAACGGATGTCGGGGTCTTCAATCCTGGAAAGGGTTGGGGAAAGTTTCCACTCAACTTCCCAGCGATGTTTGGGAAAGTTGTGATTACCGGTAAGGATGATGTTGCTCAGTGCACGCTGGCTGTATTCCAGGTTGTGCTGAAAACCATAAAAGATTGATCCCTGGTCTGAACCCTGGTAATCAAAGACCCCGGCCTTGCTTTCGCCATTCTGCAGGTGCAATGCGCTGAGGCTGTATTTCGATTGCTTTGTCTTGAAGGCAATACCGGCAAGGCCGCTGAGCAGCACATCGTTCACCCCGTAATCACCCTTCTGGAATTCACGCACTTCCATCTCCGTGATGTCAGGATCGCCGGATAGTCCGTAACGCCCAAACTCTGCATCCTGGTAAAACTTCGTGTTGTTCTTGTATGAGAAGGCGAAATTATATCCAAGGGTATATTTTTCTTTTGGTGTCTGGTTGCCGATGGAGAACCCCAGGTCGAAATCCATGAAGCTCTGTTGCTTCATGGCTGACAGGGTAGGATTGAAATCACCCAGGATCTCCCTGTAGCGGGCTGCCTTTTCCCCATCGGGATTCCCTACCACCTCTGAGAAGAAAGGTATGTTGGATGTGGCCGGGATGTCCCGCGTCCCGTCATCGAACCCCAGCCAGTCGGTACTTCCCCCCTTGTAGGTGAGGTAGTCCTGATTGAAATGCATTGCAGGATTGTAACCCAACCCGAGGGAAACCTTTGAAGTCCGTTCCTCGGGGAAATCCTTGGTGGTAATATCGATAACACCTCCCGTGAAGTCGGCAGGGAGGTCGGCACTGAACGACTTGTGTACAATAATGTTGTCGATGATGTTGGTGGGGAAGATATCCATCTGTATGGTGTTGCGGTCGGGATCCAGGCCCGGGATATCAACCCCGTTGAGGATGGTCTTGGTGTAGCGGTCGCCCAGGCCCCTCACATAAACATATTTCCCTCCTTCCACCGATACCCCCGTCACTCGTTTCATGGAAGCTGCGGCATCCGAATCGCCTATCTTTCTGAGGTTGGTTGCAGAGATGCCGTCGAGGAGGTTGGCCGATTTTTTCTTGATGGTGAACAGTGCTGTCTCGGTGTTTCTTATGGCCTGTGCGGTCACGATTACCTCCGCCAGTTCAAAGGTGGCCTCCTTCAATGCAATATCGTCGAGCAGGGTCACCCCCCCGGGTTTAACCTCTATTTCCTTGATGACCAATGTTTCATATGAGATATAGGAAAAGCTCAGTTCATAGGTTCCCGGCTCAATGCTGAGGTTGAACTTACCGTCAAGGTCGGTTGTAGTGCCGATGGTTGTGCCGGCCACATAAGCAGCGACACCGGGAAGGGATTCACCATTTACCGCGTCGAACACCGATCCCCTGATGAAGCCCTCCTGGGCCAACAGGGCCGGGCTGCAAAGGATCACTGCCATTACTATTGAAAGGGTTTTAAGGCGCATTTCTTGTATTTAAAAGGGCTTTTTATAACTACAATAAAACCCGCAGGCACGGGTGTCCTGCGAGTTTTATCATGATTACGGTAATTTGATCAATTATTTGAAGTCGTTCAGGGCTCCTGAAACAGCTGCCCATGACCAACCCTGGAATTTCGAAACGTCTGCACCAACAGTGTTTGCTCCGGTTGCTACGGTAGTCACGAAAGCATCCGATCCATCCTTGAAGAAATCGGTCACGGCAAGGGTGTCGGGGATGCTGGCCTGCAGGTTCGAGGCTGTAAGTCCGGCCGGGTTGAGGTCGAAATCCTGGCCTTCCTTTAAACCAAAGAAGTAAATACCTGTCATTTCAACGATCGAGTTGTCGTCGAGGTCGACAAGGCCGTCAGCATCACCGGCATAAACCGTACCATTCTTTATGATGTGGCCAGCTTCCATGCTCCCTTCGGGGCCGTCAAGCTCAAAACATTCGTCGCCAGGGTTTACCACGATGAAATTGTCGAGCGTACCTGCCCACGACTGGTCGGTATCAATGGCGTCGTCACCGGTGTTCCACACGATGGCGTTCTTAACATTGACTGTGCCGCCGAACCATTCGATGCCATCATCCTGGTTACTGACGATCTCAACATTCTCAATGATGGTGCCTGAACCAACACCGCCAAGGGTGAGCCCGTTGATCTCGTTACCTTCACCGATGTTGGCACCGCCGTGGCGGATGGAAACATAACGGATCACACCTGAATTGTCGCCGGGAACATCACCGCCGTAAAGGCCGTTCTGGTCTGACGGGGGGATACCTTCGATCTGAACCGATGAAGCGTCGGCGGAGATGGGGGCATTGCCAAGTACAAGCAAACCTCCCCACAAACCGTTAAGGTCGGGATCGAGGTTGGGACTGGCAATTTCACCGGGCTTGATCTCGTCGGCTACCGAGGTGAAGATGATTGGCTGGGTAGCGGTACCTTCAGCAATGAGAGTGGCACCACGTGCAATGAGAAGGGCGGTAGCATTGGCGCCCGTGCCGGCTTCTCCTTTAATGATCACCCCGGGCTGGATGGTAAGGGTTGCACCGTTGACTACTGCGATACGGCCACCCAGAACATATACCTTTCCGGTTTCCCATGTGGTATTGCTGGTGATGTTAGTGGTCACCATATTGGTGCCCCCGGTGGAAGGCGTTTCATCATCGTCGTCCTTTTTGCAGGCGGATAATGTCACCATGGCAGCGGCAAAGAGCAGGGCTGCCAGCTTGAAGTTTACTTTTTTCATGTTGAATTCAGTTTTAATTGGGATTCAAATTTTTGTGCAAAGGAATACCGGCAATCGAAACTGAGTTTTAACTTAACATTAATCTTATGTTAATAATAGCCGGGAAACAGGAAAGGCAGTTAACGATAAATTAACATGGTATTGCAAAAGGCCTTATATTAAAGGGAATAGCTGTAACCAACACCCTTGAGGGTGCGTATGCTGTCGAGGCCGATCTTCTCCCTGATCTTGCGGATGTGAACGTCTATGGTGCGGTCGCCAACCACCACATTTGTGCCCCAGATGCCCTGGAGTATCTCCTCACGGGTAAAAACTTTATTGGGTTTGGAGGTAAGCATCATCAGCATTTCGAATTCTTTTTTCGGGAGGTATATTTCCCGCCCGTCCTTTAATACCAGGTAACGCTCCCTGTCGATCGTGATATCCCTGAGCCGGATCGTCCGGTCTTCGTTTTCAAGATTGCTTGATAATCTGCGAAACAGGGCCTTTACACGGAAAAGGAAAACCGACGGGCGAATGGGTTTTTTGATGTAGTCGTCGGCGCCGGCTTCAAAACCTGCAATCTGCGCATAATCCTCACCACGGGCACTCAGCATCGCAATGACCACTTCCCTGAGCTCAGGGATGGCCCTGATGGCCTGGCAGGTTTCAATGCCATCCATGCCCGGCATCATCACATCAAGGATGATAAGCCCTGGCATCGAGGCCCTGGCCCTATTTACCGCTTCCTTACCGTTGCTGGCCGTTATCACTTCATAGCCCTCCTTCCTCAGGTTGTATCCCAGGAACTCAAGGATATCCTTTTCATCGTCGACGAGCAATATGGTGTTCCGGCTGATTTGCATGGCTGTGTTTTGACATGTATTGTCAGCCGGCAAAAATCAGGCGTAATCCTTAAGTGAATGTGAAATATGTGTTAATATTTCATTAATTCAAATGCCTTGAACTTCCTGAAGGATCTAAGGAAGGCCACGGATGAAGTCATGGTAAAGCTTACTGATGCTGTGGCCTGAGCAGGTCGTTGACGGTCTTTACGGGATTGAAGGTCTCGATGGGAACTTCCACGAAAACCGTGATCCAGTGCGCCATGGCACCGTTCCAGAGCCCCGGCAGTTCCTGTGCCTTAAGTTCCCTGCCGTCTTTGGATTTGATGGAGATAAACCCGGTACGGGGATCGATGAAGTGGTGGAGATCGTATTTCCTGCCATGGGCATCTTTGATGCTGCACACCAGGTCGACGGGATTGAAATGCGTGGAAGCATTGAGTATATCCACCTGTTGCGGGTCGTCCATATCAATCTGCGATGATTCCACGATCTGAAGGCCTGTATTGCCGTCGCTGCCGGTCACCCAGAAGGGGCCGCCTCCCGGCTCACCTTCATTCTTCACCATGCCACACACCCTGATAGGACGGTCGAGCATCGATTTAAGGTAAGCGGTTTTTTCCCGCAGGTCAATTTGGTTGTATGTCTCAGGGAACCTGATGTTCATATTTTTGGCCATGAAGTCCGTGATCTCCCTCAGCCTGTCCTTGTTGGCCTGGCCGTTTTCAAGTTCTTTGAGAAATAAGGATGACTTTTCCTTCAGTTCGATGAGCAACCCGCCGAGAACCTTCTTATAGGTGTAGGTGGGCTGTTTGAGACTGTCGGGCACCACATTGTCGATATTCTTGATGAACACGATATCGGCATCCAGCTCGTTGAGGTTTTCGATCAGTGCCCCGTGTCCGCCCGGCCTGAATACGATGCTGCCATCCCCGTCCCTGAAAGGAAGATTATCCATGCCGACTGCGATGGTATCCGTGGAAGGCTTTTGCACGGAATATGTGATATTGAAGCGGGTAGCCGTTGCGCTGCCGATCCTTTCGGAGGCTTTGTGCGCTTTTTCCATGAAACGGTCGAGGTGCTCAGGCGATACGGTGAAGTGCAGGTATGCAATACCCCGGCTGTCGCGGCTGTATTCGATGCTTTCGGCCATATGTTCTTCGATAGGGGTGCGTGGCCCGTCGGGATAGGTATGGAAATCGAGCAGGCCCTTCGGCAGGCTGGCATAGCCCAGCCCTTTGTCATCAAGTAGGCCGGCGATCACCCTGCGGTAATTCCCTTCTGCGATCAGGTCGTCGATATCGTGCCCGTCACGTGCGAGGACGCTTTTCAGGGCCGGGAAAAAGGCAAAGGCCCTGATGTTTTCGATGAACTGCATCACGGCCTTGCCGGGTTCGGCATTCCCGTCATCGAGGTAGGCATGCAGGTCCTTGAACATGCGGCTTGCAGCCCCGGAAGCAGGTACCATTTTTGTGGTCTCGTATCCGTCGGCCTTGCTGTTGAAAAGTTCCTCATACCTGCCCACCCCGGCATCGTCAAGCACCATGATGCCGTTTCCGGGAGTGGCCGGGGCGGTGAGCACGGCAAACGGAAAACCTTCGCGGAAATGTGCGATCTGCTTTTCGATCGTTTCCCGGCTGATACCTTTTTTCTCAAACTGTTGCAGGTCGGAGGCTGTAAACATGGCTTACGGGTTTGGTTAGATGTTACAAAGGTAAGAAAATCAGGTGCAATGACAGCCGGGCCCGGGCGGAATTAACGTTAAAATAATGCAGTCTTCCACGGGTATCGAATGGATCATGGTGTGGCGATATTTTTTTAGATGAACTTTATCAGGTAAAATTTTTTATTGTAAAAAGATTTGTATCTTTGCAGCCCGAAATTATCATTTACACACCCACACCACACACAAACACCCCGATTGCCCAGGTGGCGGAAATGGTAGACGCGCATGGTTGAGGGCCATGTTCCTGCTAGGGAGTGCAAGTTCGATTCTTGTCCTGGGCACTGAAAATTGTCAATTCTGTTTTTCTGTATTGACAATTTTAAAAGTTCATTAAAGATTGCCCAAGTGGCGGAATTGGTAGACGCGCTAGTTTCAGGGACTAGTGACCGCATGGTCGTGAAGGTTCGAGTCCTTTCTTGGGCACAGTAAAAGCCGCAAATTTTGCGGCTTTTTTTATGCCAACTTTTCATGTCTTTTATCTGCTAATTCCTAATACGATATGGATTATCCTGCTTTACACATCAGCTCAAATTTAGTCAGATAACTTGTCGTTTTATTATTCCCTCTGCATATCCCTTCATCTTTAATGGCAACCGGACCGAACATTTTTTACTATTTTTATCCGTGAAAACATAAGAAATCATTAAAAATTAAGCATTCAACATCCAAAAATTCCACAACATGCGTTTATTACTGATCAGCAATTCAACCAATTACGGAGAAGAATACTTGGGCTGGCCGAGGCCGTATATTTCCGAATTCCTTGCCTCCACCGGGGTGAAGAATATCCTGTTCGTACCCTATGCAGGGGTTGGGCTTTCACCCGACGGTGATATCAGGGCATCCTACGACCGTTACGAGGAAAGGGTAAAAGGCGTTTTCGGCGAACTTGGATATAACATCCATTCGGTACACCGGGAGCCTGAACCCGTTCAGGCGGTTAATAGTGCCGAGGCCATCGCAGTGGGAGGGGGGAACACCTTTCACCTGGTATACATGATGCACAAGACGGGTATCATGAATGCCATCCGCCGGCGTGCCCTCGACGGGATCCCCTACATGGGCTGGAGTGCCGGTTCGAATGTGGCCTGCCCCACGCTCATGACCACCAACGATATGCCCATCATAGAACCTGAAAGTTTCAAATGCATGAACCTGGTCCCCTTCCAGATCAATCCCCACTATCTTGATGCCAACCCCGAAGGCCATGGAGGTGAGACCCGCCAGCAGCGCATCGAAGAATTCCTGGTGGTCAATAAGGAGATGGCCGTCGCCGGGTTGCGAGAAAGTTCTCTCTTCGAGGTCGACGGTTTTGAACTGAAGCTCAAGGGGAACCGTCCGTTGCGGGTATTCCGCTTCGGGAAAGAGCCCCTTGAGGTTGAGCAGGGAGAAGATGTAAATTTCCTAATGGAATAACAGGGTTGCCAACCTTATTAGGGTTGCCAACCCTGGATAATCATCTGATCAGCAGCACCTTCCCATATGTTTTGGTATTTCCGTCGCCGGCGTCGGTACCGTTCCAGACGCTGCCGTCTTTGAATTTGGCCGATATGGTCCACAGGTAAGTGCCCGTAGGCTGCGGCTCTCCCCTGG
>JAXGTH010000070.1:0-13024 GCA_040775045.1 Bacteroidales bacterium | reverse complement strand
TGCAATATAACAATAATTCCTGTTTGATAAATTCCCCGACCCTGTTAATGTCGGATCCATGATACAGCAGATGCACGTTTGGGCCGGCATCCAGAGTAAAACAGATCGGGATGCCGGATGACTCCCTGAACGCCCTGATCTTTTCGATGACCTTCAGGGTTTCGGCCCTCAGGAGTATATAGGCCTGATCGGAACTCATCATGAGGGCATGCAGGTTGAGGGCTTCCGTTTCCACGATGTGGATGAAGCGGTCATCGTCCCCTTCCTCTAACACCTTTACCAATGCACTGAAATGAATTCGGGCCTGTTCGAAACGTGCAGCGGCATAAGGGTGCTGATCCATCAGCCGGTGGCCTGCACTGCTGCTTACCGCCTTGGTGCCCCTGTCAACAACAAGGATGGTATCGCGCATGTCACGGAAATGTTCATGGACCTCTCCCGAAAGGGGAGAGGCATATTCGTCGCTGCTGCCGTCAATTGCTGGTGATGCCCCCCAACTTACAAAGCCACCGTAAACCGATCTCGATGCACTGCCCGACCCCAGGCGGGCAAGCAGTGATGCTTTACGGAAAAAATCTTCTTCAGGAAGCCTTGTACCCGTCACCTCTTCTTCAAGGGAACACAGGCAAAGTGCCAGACTGCTCATGGCTGAGGCCGAGGAAGCGATGCCGGCAGAGTGTGGGAAATTGTTTTTTGAATCAATGTGCAGGTCCAGCTCAGCGAGAAAGGGGAGCATGTTTCCCAAGGAAAGGATATACGCACTTGCACGTGCCGTGAATTTCTCCAGGCGTTCACCGTTAAACAGCAATTCGGTTTTACCGCTACCCTTTTCCCACCTGATTTGCGTAGTGGTGTGGCATTCGTCGAGGGTGAAGCTAAGACTTGGATTGGAGGGAAGCTGGTTCCCGCGTTTGCCCCAGTATTTGACAAGGGCGATATTTGAAGGGGATTGCCAGGTTATGCTTTTCATCTGATGCCATGATTTGGTAACCGAATATCACCTGGTCCTTCGCGACCAGGAATAGGGTACCCGTTAATCGACGCCTAATTTAATTGATTATTAACAAACAGTGGCCCATATTTGATCAAATATGGCATGAATATCTCTGGCCGCCCGCTTATCGGGATGTGCCGAGCACAAATCCCCTGAACGGGAAAATGACGGATAGCCCTTTACCCTTGAAATAATCCCTTATTGCTTTATGCCCGCTTTCGTGCGTAGCCAGCAGAAAATCTCCGCCCCATGCACCCAGTGATTTGATGCTTCCCTGATAATCGAGAAAACGCTCATCATGCACCTTTGGCAAACCAAGCAGGTCCGACATGATATCCTCATGCTCGTTGATGAGTGCATCGAACTCCATGAGGCTTGTCGCCATGGGCAATTCCCTGCCGATATCAGTGATCCTTTGTCTGGCCGTTCCCGTGAACCTGACCGAATCCAGGAATTTGCTCACGCTGGCCGATGAATCCTGTTTCGCCCCGCTGTAAACGAATGCCAGCTTGTCGGCAAAGGGCGGGTCGAAGTTAACCTTCTGTATGACGGGCGAACCAATCATAAGCCGGTACCATATGGGGCCATCAGCCCGAGCGCAGGCGATATCGTAACCAGATCCTTTCTGAGTAGCGAAAAACAGTTTGAAAGGGTCGATGCCAAACCAGGAGGCAATGTTGCTGATCAGGCTTGAACTGCTGCCCAAACCCCAGGTCCGGTCGAAACCAAGGTTAGCCCTGATATACCAGGAACTTTTGGTCTCAAGGAATCCCTTATTCATTTTCCCTGCCTGCTCCAGTATGTTTTTCAGGTAATCGGCCGTATCCGGGTCGGATGTGCTGAGGATCTTCATTCCGGGGACCGAAAAACGGGCTTCGAACCAGCAGCGCCCTTCATAATAGCTTTCCCATCTGAGGACATGGTCTTCATGACCCGGAGAAACGATCATTTCCTGCCCTGTCCTTACCGGAACGGCAAGTGCAAGGGCTCCATGCAGCACGAGGTATTCTCCTGTGATCAATAATTTTCCGTTGGAATAAAAGTTTTCCTGTTCCAAGGTATGCAGCTTAGGATTTCCCTTTCCTCAGGTTGGCCACCAGTTCCTTTACATTGCTGAACGACACTTTCTTGTCCTTGAAATAGTCGATGGCTTTTTCCTTTTCTTCCCTGGTTACCCCGATATGGTTGAGGATATTGAAAAGGTGCATTTTCATGTGGCCTACCTGTATGCCTTTTGTGATGAGCGACTTTATGGCGCTGAAATTGTTGGCAAGCCCTGCAGTAGCAGCGATCATCATGAGCTGTTCGGCCCCCGGGTTGTTCAAAAGCTCCAGCGAGAACCTGGCGAGCGGATGAAGGGAAGTCAGACCGCCGACCGTTCCCAGGGCAAGGGGGATGGTAAGTTCGTACCGGAAACGGCCCTGCTCGAGGCTGATATCGGTGAGCGAGGCGTACTGTCCGTTCCTTGAGGCATAGGTGTGTGCACAGGCCTCGATGGCACGGAAGTCGTTGCCGGTAGCCAGTACAACGGCATCCACGCCGTTCATGATACCCTTGTTATGGGTAGTGGCCCTGTAGGTGTCTTCCTGTGCGATACGGACAGCCCGTTCGAATTTTTTGGCAAATTGCCGTGCATCCATGTTGCGGTCGACTCCTGAAAATTCCTCGATATCGCATTCGACCCAGGTTCTTACGAGGCATTCAGGCGTATAATTCGAGAGGATGGCCATTACAATGTCGCAATCCTTTTCCTTGCCCGTAAAGCGCTTGTCTTCCTGCAGGAATCTCTTGAGCAGGAGCCCGAATTCCTCCAGGCAGGAATTGATGAAGTTGGCCCCCATGCTGTCGGCAGTGTTGAAGCTTGCTTTGAGCTGGAAATAATGGTCCATCTTATCGGTCATGTCCACAAGCCCTATGTCGAGGATACCCCCGCCGCGCTTGCGCATGTTGGCCGTGATATGGTCCGTTTCGGCAATCAGTTTTTCCCTGATCTCCGGCATGGCCGACCGGAGTTTCTCTTTGTCGCCTTCCCAGATGAAATGGACCTGCCCGATCTTGGTCATCGACACCACCTCGGCATGAAAACCGCCTTTTTCAGCCCAGAATTTGGCCGCGTTGGAGGCGGCGGCAACCACCGAACTTTCCTCGATCACCATGGGCACGAGGTACATGTTGCCGTTGATCACGAAATTGGGAGCTATCCCGTATGGGAAGAAGAAGTTGGAGATGGTATTTTCAGCAAACTCATCCAGTTTCTTCTGTATGTCGGGATCGTTATGCCAGAAGGATTTCAATTCCCTGGCGGCTGCTGCAGGGTCTTCGAAATAACTTGCAGTAAGGTCGATTTTCTGTTCCTTGTTCAGCCTTGAAAAGCCTTTGCGGATCTGTTGTTTTTGCATGGTGCTGCAAAGATAAAAAATATTGATTCTCAGGTAACCGGAGGCAACCGGTTCAAAACAACTAAACTTCCTGAGGTTTACACCATCGGATCGTGATTATGGCAAAAAAATCAGCAATGAGAAATCCGGAATGTTCAATCACCTACCATTCTTCTTCCTCAACCTCGACTTTTGGCACCATATATTCCTTTAGTGAGGCGGCGAAGTCGTCGATGGAATAGGCACGGATCTGTTCAAGGTAGATCGGCCACTGTTCGTTGTAATCGCGGTGGGCGGTGTTCAGCCAGCGTTCGCAGGGGTAACGCGACTGCTGTGTCAGGGTGAAATTGTCAAGGGTATAACGGTATCGGCCGTCCTTGCATTCGATCTTGAAATAATATTTGATCATCCCGGCGATTTTCTTAACATCGTCTTCGTAGAAGTATATTTCGAACTGGTGTTTTCCCTTGATCACCCCGGATGCGGCATCCCTGACCTGTGTCACATATACCGGCTGTTCGAAATAATGATGCAGCCATTCACTGGCCCGGTTAAAAAGTTCCTGCTTGGTGCCGGTTTCCTCCACCACCTCCTGAAAGGTGATCAGTCCCGTGTTCGGGTCCACCGGAATAGCCTCTGTGCCGGTAACCTGTTCTTCCTGCCCGAAGAGGAACACTCCAGTGAGCAGCAGGCTGAAGTACAAAACTGCTTTCTTCATGGTATTCTTTGTTGATATACGTGCACTTAGTGCAAATATTGTACCGTAAAGATACAAAAAAAGCCCTCATCGAGAGGGCTTTTATTATTACATCATACCCGGCATTCCGCCGCCCATGCCACCCGGCATTGGCGGGACTTGTTGATTTTCTTCCTTGTGCTCTGAAAGCACGCATTCGGTGGTGAGCAGCATGCCTGCGATGGAGGCTGCGTTTTCCAGGGCTACCCTGGCCACCTTGGTCGGGTCGATCACGCCCGATTTTAAGAGGTTCTCGTATTTCTCGGTCCTGGCATTGAAGCCGAAATCACCCTTGCCTTCCCTTACCTTCTGAACAACTACGGAACCTTCCATCCCGGCATTTTCAACGATCTGGCGGAGGGGTTCCTCCAGGGCACGTTTGATGATGGCAATACCGGTTTCTTCGTCATCGTTTTCGGCTTTAAGATTGTGCAGCTTTTCGATGGCCCTGAGGTAAGCCACCCCGCCACCAGGGATGATACCTTCTTCAATGGCAGCCCTAGTCGCGTTGAGGGCGTCTTCGAAGCGATCTTTCTTCTCTTTCATCTCCACCTCGCTGGCAGCACCGACATAGATCACGGCAACACCGCCGGCAAGCTTGGCAAGCCTTTCCTGCAGCTTTTCCTTGTCGTAGTCGGAGGTTGATGATTCGATCTGCGTCTTGATCATCTTCACCCTGGCCTCTATGGCTTCCTTTTCACCTTTTCCACTTACGATCGTTGTGTTTTCCTTGTCGATGGAAACCTTTTCGGCTTCGCCGAGATAGCTTATGTCTGCATCTTCCAGTTTGTAACCTTTCTCTTCAGAGATCACGGTTCCTCCTGTAAGCACGGCGATGTCCTCCAGCATTTCCTTCCTCCTGTCGCCAAAGCCCGGGGCCTTTACGGCTGCTACCTTTAGCGATCCCCTGATCTTGTTCACCACAAGTGTGGCAAGTGCTTCAGCTTCAACATCTTCTGCGATGATGATCAGGGCCCTTCCGGTCTGGGCGGCTTTTTCGAGGATGGGCAAAAGGTCCTTCATTACGGAGATCTTCTTGTCGTGGATGAGGATATAGGGATTTTCATAAACCGCTTCCATCTTCTCGGTGTCGGTCACAAAGTAAGGGGAGATGTAACCGCGGTCGAACTGCATCCCTTCCACTACTTCAACATGGGTTTCGATGCTCTTGGCCTCTTCGATGGTGATCACACCTTCCTTCTTTACCTTGCCCATGGCTTCGGCAATGAGTTTTCCGATGGTTTCGTCGTTGTTGGCCGAAACGGCAGCAACCTGTTCGATCTTCTCACTGTTGTCGCCGATCTCCTTGGACTGGGCTTTGAGGCTCTTGATGACTTCCACCACTGCCTTGTCGATGCCGCGCTTGAGGTCCATGGGATTGGCCCCTGCGGTCACGTTCTTCAGCCCGGTGGTAACGATCGACTGGGCCAGCACGGTGGCGGTGGTTGTTCCGTCGCCGGCGAGGTCGTTGGTCTTGGAAGCCACCTCTTTTACCATCTGGGCGCCCATGTTCTCTACGCCGTCCTTGAGTTCTATCTCTTTTGCAACGGTTACACCGTCCTTGGTGATGGCCGGTGAGCCGAAGGATTTTTCAATGATCACATTGCGTCCTTTAGGCCCCAGGGTGACTTTTACTGCATTTGACAGTGCATCTACACCCTTTTTCAGGCCTTCCCTTGCTTTCAGATCAAAAATGATATCTTTAGCCATTGTTGTAATAATTTATAAGGTTAAAATTTTAGTGATTTCATTCATATGATGGCAACGATGTCGCTTTCGCGCATGATAAGATAGTTTTTGTCGCCAAAAGTGATCTCCGTGCCCGAATACTTGCCGTAAAGTACGGTATCGCCCACTTTAACCGTAAGGGGTTCGTCCTTTTTTCCGGGGCCGACAGCCACCACGGATCCTTTCTGGGGTTTCTCCTTTGCCGTGTCGGGGATGATGATGCCACCCGCAGTCTTCTCTTCTGCAGCCGAAGGTTCAATGACCACACGGTCTGCCAGTGGTTTAATGTTCAACTTTGCCATTTCTTCTGTATTTTATTGTTTAAACAATTATTCTTTCGCTATCCCGGCATGGTCATATTTTATGCCAAAGTGGAAAACAAAAAAAAATGTCAGAACAATATGACATTCTGACATTTTATTTCTTTTCAGGCTAAATACTGGCCTTATTCGGGCTGTTCATCAGTAGTCGGACCAGGCATCGTCGGCACCGGGAGGGGTTCGCTCGCCCTTTCTTCCACCTGGGTGACATTGTTGGTCCGGTCAGTTCCCTTGGGGATCACGAATATGGAAGCAAGGCTGAGCACAAGCAGTGCGACAGCCAGCGTCCAGGTAGCTTTTTCCAGGAAATCAGCGGTTTTCCTGACTCCCATGTATTGGTTCGAACTTGAGAAGTTCGAAGCCAGGCCACCCCCCTTGCTGTTTTGTACCAGTACAACAAGAATGATGAGCGCGCTGATCATCAGGATAAAAACGGAAACGAGAATATATAAGCCCATTGATGTAATTATTTATTTTTCAGAACTCAGTTTTTCAATTTGGGCTGCAAAGTAACGACTTTTTTCCGGGAAATTCAAACTTAATCTCCGATAAATTTCGATGGCCTTCTCAATGTTACCCTGCTGAACATGAATGCGTGCCAGCGTTTCACTGACCAGTCCGGGCTTTTCCTCCCGGCTGCTGCGCGCAACTTTCACCGGGTTGAAGAAATCGGACTTTGGCCTGCTGATGGAAGGCTCTTCCCTGATAAACTTGTCGATGATTTCTTCCTTGCTCATTTTTCCTGCCCCGGATTCCTCTTCTTCTTTCAACCTTAACGCTTCCTTTTCGGAAGCGATCTCCCTGAGCCTGTTCTCAACGATATCTTTCAGCTTCAGGAGGCGCGCCTCTTCATCCTGCTCAATGACAGGAACCACCGGTTCGGGCTTTGCAGTTTTCTCTTCGTGAACATCCGCTGGCGTTTCCGGCCGTGTTTCTTCCGGTTTGATATCTTCAGGCCTTGCAGGCTCCGGCAGAACCTGTTCTTCATCCTGTAAACTTTTGATGAGTTCCCTGAGCCTTTTGCGGTCGGCGATACAGGCAGCCGTCGATTTTAACTCTTCCCCGTACATCACATGACCGGTCATCTTCATGTTGAGCAGGTGCAGGATCCTAAGGCTCTGGCAATACGGGAAATCAGCGGTCAGTTTTTCCAATCCCGGAAGCGTGTTTTTATTCAATCCGGACGGATGCTTGATGTATGTTATGAATTCATGACGGTCCATAGCAATCCCAATTACCAGTTCACCACAGCCTTATCGAAAATGTCCTGCACCAGGATCTCGTTGATCACATCGATGAGTGTTTCCTGCACTTCGCTGAGGTTTTGCGTGCTCGGGTAGTCTTCAAAACGGGAGAAAGAACTTGAGAAACTCTTGCTGTCGTCCTTGGTATTGACGAAAGTGACATCGACGGTGATGGTGAGCCGGGTCAGGGCTGCAGTCTCATTTCCCTGGATGGCCACGGGGCTTGTCCGGTAACCGGTTATTGCTCCTTCTATCTGAAGGTCACCGTTCCTGTCGACAAGGATAAGCGTGGTCTCGCGGCTGAACTTGTCGCGAAGCGCATCGGTGAACTTCTGGCTCAGCGTGGGTTCCACGGTCAGGGCATTGTTGGGGAAGCGCTGTATGGATATGGTCCTGGTGTCGGGCGAGATCGAAGCGCCGGTGAATGAATATACGCCGCATCCACCCAGGCCAAGCAAAGAGATCGCAAGCAATGTGAAGAATGCCGCTCCCGGTATGATATTGCTGTTGGAGATTTTCAATTATTCTATATTAAATTCCTTGATCTTCCGGTACAGGGTGCGTTCGGAAATACCGAGCTCCCTGGCTGCACTCTTGCGTTTGCCGTTATGCTTTTTCAATGCCTTCCTGATCAGTTCGATCTCCTTGTCCTGCAGGGAGAGTGGTTCATCTATGACCTCCGAGGCATGGATGGGTTCATCGTAATCGCCGAGCTCGGCAGACCGGCGGATCTCGATCTCATCACGCATATCCTCCAGGGTCTCCGCTTCATCTTCAAGCCTGTCGATAAGGAGGGATTCACGGGTTTTCGTATCCCCGGCGAAACCCTCTCGTGTAATATCGGCCACCACCTTCCTTAGCTCATGGATATCCTTTTTCATGTCAAAAAGAACCTTGTACAACAGGTCACGCTCCGAAAACTCCTTGTCTCCGCCTTCTTTCCTGTAGAGCACCGGAAGGTCACTGAACTGACCAGCAGGGAGGTAGCGCCGGAGCACGGATGCCGACACGAAACGGTTTTCTTCGATAATGGATATCTGCTCCGTGATATTCTTCAGCTGTCGCACGTTGCCGGGCCAGCGGTATTCTTCAAGCAGCCGTTGTGCTTCTGCATCGAGCTCAATGGCCGGCATACGGTATTTTTCGGCAAAGTCGGACGCAAATTTCCTGAAAAGCAGGTGGATGTCTTCTTTCCGCTCCCGTAGGGGAGGGATGAAGATGGGTACCGTGTTAAGCCTGTAATACAGGTCCTGCCTGAACTTTCCCGTACTGATCGCCTCCGGGATGTTGATGTTGGTAGCCGCCACTACGCGTACATCGGTCTTGATCACCTTTGAAGAACCAACCTTGAGGAATTCACCGCTTTCGAGCACCCTGAGGAGCCTCACCTGTGTTGAAAGGGGAAGTTCTGCCACCTCGTCGAGGAATATCGTACCACCGTTCACCACCTCAAAATAGCCTTTCCGTGCTTCATGGGCGCCGGTAAAGGATCCCTTTTCGTGCCCGAAGAGCTCACTGTCGATGGTGCCTTCAGGGATTGCCCCACAGTTAACGGCAATATATGGCCCGTGCTTCCTGGAACTCTGCTGATGGATGATCTTCGGGAATACTTCCTTACCCACGCCGCTCTCTCCGCTGATCAGCACTGTAAGGTCGGTGGGGGCCACCTGGCTGGCAATGTCGATAGCCCTGTTCAGTAAGGGGGAATTACCTATGATGCTAAAACGCTGTTTAATGCCTTGAATTTCCATCTCGCAGGTTTTGGTACCTCATTTAAACGTACCGGGTGTTTTGAAAGTGTAAAGTTAAGGTTTTTTAGGTAAAAACCTATCGGTCTAATCCTTAGGGAGCAAACAGGGCATGCTGTCTCGCCAGGTCCCAAGGCCTTCTTACCTGCCGTTCTTTGCTGCGGCAACCTCCTTTTTGATGCGCTGGATATGTCCCCTGCCGAGGGCTTTGACTTCGCATCCCAGCTCAAAATAACGGCGGATCTGTTCATCGCTCAGTATGCCGAAACAGTCGATCACCGCGAGCGCATTGCCGGCCCATCCTACAATGGTGTCGGGATCAAGGCCGAGGTATTCTTCGTGTGGCACAGCCAGGATGAGGGCATCGGCACCCTTCAGCGATCTTTCCAGGTCTTTTTCGACCACAATATCGCTCAGGCTTTCCTGGTTACGGAAGAATCGTTTCCACGAATGTTCGGCATATTCGGTATCCTGGTTCTCGAATTCATACCAGTTGTCGACGTAAGGGTCGTGCACATGCATGTCGGCACCCATCTCGGTGAGCTTTCTCACAACCATTTCCGAGCCGCTGTAACGTGTATCACCCACATCCTGCCTGTAACTGGCACCGCAGAGCAGCACCTTTGATCCTGCGATATAGCGCGACATATTGCGCAGGGCATCACGGGTGAGGGTGGCCACGTGGAGCGAACGCGTGTCGTTTATGTCGATGGCCGCAGGTGTGATCCTGAAGATGCGGTCGCCATCGTCAAATCCGAGGATATGCCGGTAGGCCCAGTAGCCCAGGCCGCCGTCCTTGGGGAGGCAGTAGCCCCCGATGCCTGGTCCCGGGAAGATCATATTGCTGTGGGTCGGGCGCATCCTGATGGCGTTGATCACCTTGATGAGGTCGACGCCGTTGCGTTCGGCGAACAGGCTCCACTCATTCATATAGGCCAGGATGGTAGCGCGGTATGAGTTTTCTACGATCTTGGTGGTTTCCGACTCTATGGGCCGGTCCATCACCGTGAGCGGAAATTCTTTGGTGTTCAGGATCTCATGAAGAAATTTCTCCACGCGGTCGCGGGCCCCGGGGGTACAACCCGAACAAACCCTCCAGAAATCGCGGATCGACCGAACATATTCCTTGCCGGGCATCACTCGTTCAAAGCTGTGCGAGAGCAACGGGGTTTCTTTAATCCCCCTCCTGGCAAAAGCTTTCTTGAGGATCGGCCAGGCCACGACTTCGGTGGTGCCTGGTGCAACGGTGGTCTCGATCAGGGTGAGGGCGCCCGGAGGGATCTTCTCCCCGATGGTCTTCATGGTAGCCTCCAGGGCTGCCATCTCCACTTCGCCGCTGCGCATATTGCCCAGCTCCTGCTTCGAATAGTCGCACTGTACATCCACCACTACGCAATCGGCAAATTTGAGGCAGTCGCTGTTGTATGTAGCCGTAAGGGTTTCCGAATGCAGCACACAACGCTCGATGAGCTCGTCCACCTCCGGATCTTCGGCCTTGACCGGCGACTGGCCCCTGTTGAGGATCGGGATCTTCCAGTAGCTCCTGACGCTGGGACGCTGGCAACCGATCACGAATTTGGTGTTTTCACCTTGCTCATTCTTTGCATCGGCCACAATGGCAGCCATCACAGCGCCGACAAATCCAACGCCCATAACAACGACGATCTCCTGACCCTTTGCCCGGGCAAGGCCGACAAGCCTTTCTATCCTTTCCAGTTCTGGCCCGTATTCCTCCGGCAGGGGGAGGGAGAACTTCTCACCCTTCGGGGTGAGGGAATAAATCATTTCTGTTTTGCTCATTTAATCGGAGTTAAATAGTTGAGGCCATGCAAGAGCCGTTTATCGGATGCTGGCATTAAGTTCTTTCTCAAAGGCATCAACAAGGCGCTTCATGGTCTTGTCGATCACCTTGTCGGTGAGTGTCCTTTCGTCATCGCGGAAAATAAAGCTGACGGCATAGGACTTTTTGTCCTTCCCGATCCCCTCTCCCTCGTATACGTCGAAAAGGCCAACAGAACGCAGCAGGACGGGTTCGGTCCTGAAGGCGAGGTTGCGGATCTTGCCATAGGTCACACCCTTGTCGAGAAGCAGGGCCAGGTCGCGCCTCACCTCGGGAAATCTGGGAACGGGAATTGATGCAATGCCCGCCCGGCCTGCAATCGCAAAGATCATCTCCCACGAAAAATCGGCATACAGCACCTCCTGGCGGATATCGAAGGTGTTCAGCAGCTTCCTGCTGATGACACCGTAAGAAACCACCTCTTGTCCGTCGAGGAAATAGCTAAGCCCTTCGCTGAAGATTTCATTGGGGGCGTCCCTGGTCTCAAAGGCGTCTTCACCAATGCCAAGTTTCCTGAACAGGTTCAGCACATAGGATTTCAGCAGGAAAAAGTCGACAGGGCGCATCTCAGTTTCCCAGCTTTCGCTGCTCCTCATTCCGCACATGAAGAGGGCAAGCCGTTTTTCCTCATGGTAGCGGGCCAGGGGCTCTTCGTTCTTAAGTCCGGGATCAATGGAATAAACGTTGCCGAATTCGAAGAAACGGATATCGGTGATCTTCCGGTTCTGGTTGAAAGCGATATTCTCGAGGCCACCGAACAGCAGGGTCTGCCGCATGGCATTAAGGTCCTGGCTGAGGGGATTTTCCAGCAACACTGTATTTGCAGCATCGAAAGCGCCTGATTTTTCAGCATAGGATGCCCTCGTGAGGGAATTATTCATGATCTCCGAAAAACCGAAGCCTGTAAGCAGATCAGAAAGTTTGTTCTGAAGGCTGTCGGGGTCGGGCTGCGGAAAGTGTGCAAGCGACGACCTTATCCCCTCCGGGAACGCGATTTTGTTATAACCGTATATTCGAAGGATTTCTTCGATCACATCCGCTTCGCGGCGAACATCATAACGGTATGTTGGTACCAGTACGTTCATGATGTTGCCATGTCGGCCCTGTATCACGATGCCGAGATCGCTGAGGATGTAGTCAACCTTCTCCCTGCCGATCTCCTGTCCGATCAGCCTGTCGATATTCTGATAACTGATATCCACGGAGTAGCCTTCCACCACATCGGGGTAAATATCCACTACCTCCGACGACACCTCCCCGCCGGCGAGCTCCGTGATCAGGAGGGCCGCACGTTTCATGGCATAAAGGGTGTTGTTGATGTCGGCACCCCGCTCAAACCTGAAAGAGGCATCGGTCGACAGGTTATGGTGTCTCGCTGTTTTCCTTATCGTGGCAGGGTCGAAATGGGCACTCTCGAGGAATATCCTGACGGTCTTCTCGGTCACGCCCGACTTTTCCCCGCCGAACACCCCGGCCATGCACATGCCATGCGCTGCATTGCAGATCATGAGGTCGTCTTCCGTAAGCTCGCGTTCCACCTCGTCGAGGGTGATGAATTTTTCTCCCTTATGGGCCTTGCGCACCGCCACCTTGCCGCCCTCTATGGCTTCGGCATCGTAGGCGTGCAGGGGCTGGCCGGTTTCCATGAGCACGAAATTGGTAATGTCGACGATATTGTTGATCGGCCGAATGCCGACCGCCAGCAGCAGGTCCTGCATCCATCGCGGTGATTCCTTCACCTTCACATTGCTGATGGTCAGGCCGCTGAACCGCGGACAGGCAGTTGTGTCAAGCACCTCTAAAGGGAATTCTGCCTTCCTGGCGGGGGCACTGAAACCATCAACGGAGGGTACGTTGAGCCGGACGGTACCCTTTCCCTGCCTGCTGTTTATCACTGCTACGAGGTCGCGTGCCGCCCCGATATGCGAGGTGGCATCAGTACGGTTGGGTGTGAGACCGATCTCAAAAACCACATCTTCGGTAACGCCAAAGTATTCTTTTGCCGGTGTGCCGGGAACGGCGTCATCATCAAGTAC
>JAXGTH010000069.1:0-13285 GCA_040775045.1 Bacteroidales bacterium | reverse complement strand
GCTTACCGTGTAGGTGCCTGTATTATTATAAGTATGCACTGGATCCTGGAGGACCGATGTTCCGCCATCGCCGAAATTCCAGTTCCAGGTGTTTACCGAATCTGCCGAAAGATCATTGAAGGTAACATTGAGCGGCGGGGTACCGATGGTCGGATAGCCGGTAAACCCTGCCGTTGGCGGGGCATACATTACCTGTATATAATCAGTCTTCGTGGCGCTGCCGGTACCACCGGGGCCGGTCACCGTAAGCGAGACCGTATACAATCCGGGAGTACCATAATCATACTGTGGATGCTGTTCCGTGGAGGTTCCCCCGTCGCCGAAGTTCCAGCTCCAGGTGTTCACCGAGTCGACCGACAGGTCGGTGAAGTTGACGGTCAGCGGTGCAATCCCCGAAGTAACATCGGCCGTGAAGTCGGCCGTGGGCGGGAAATAGTTCACCTGGATATAATCGATCTTGGTGAGGGAATCCGTGCCCCCCGGGCCTGCTACATGAAGCTGGACCGAATAAAGGCCGGGATTGTTGTATACGTTGATGGGATTCTGCATCGTGGAGGTGTTGCCGTCGCCAAAGTCCCAGTTCCAGCTGGTGACCGGGTTCTGGGAGAGGTCGGTGAAGACCACGTTCAGCGGTGGCAATCCTGAGGTGGGCGTACCCATGAAATCAGCCAATGGTGCCATGGCCGGCGAATAGAGGTCGGACCACCAGACGCCCCTGCCGTATGTGGCGGCATAAAGCCTGTTGTTGGAGGGATTGGAAGCATAGAATATTTCCAGTTCGGTGACCACCACATTGGGCAGGCCGTTGCTGAAGGCGGTCCAGTTGCCGCCATCACGTTTCACATAAATCCCTACATCGGTACCGGCATAGAGTTCTACACCCGTATAGTCGGTATTCTGAATCACGCACATCACGGGAAGGCTGGGCAAGCCCTGGGAAATATTGGTCCAGCTGGTACCCCCGTTGGTTGTTTCATACACACCGTGGGAATTATATTCTCCCATCGATACCCATACATGGTTGGGATCGTCGTCCTTCACGCAGATATAGGTAATATTGCTGAGCGATACCGGCAGGTTGGAAGTGATGTCGGCCCACTGTTGCGCGGATCCGCCACCGTTGGTGGTGCGGTAAATATTGCTGAGAGTGGCGGCATAAATATATTGCGGGTTGGAAGTGGAGATCGCCATGCTTCTTAATGTTGTATTACTGGGGAAGCCCTGGTTGCTGATCTGCGACCAGGAATTGCCCTGGTTGGTGGTCTTCCACACATCGCTGTATCCCACGTATAGCGTCTGGTTCGACGAAGGGTCCATCAGGTACGGGGTACACCAGTAGCCCTGTCCCGGCAGGCTTGAGGTGATGGTGGTGGATGTATTCCAGGAGTTGGTGGTACGGCGGATCTGCCCGTAGTACAGGGCCCCGTACTGTGTTGAATTTGTGGTGTAATCGACAATACATTCGAAACCGTCGCCCCCGATCACATCCGTCCAGGTACCGCCCATCCTCGACTTTGTGCCGTTGTCCTGCAGGCCGATGATCACCTCGTCGGCGCTGACCTGTCCTACACCGAGCCGGTAGATCTGCGATATCGCCATGCCACTCGACAGGTGGGTCCAGGTAGCCCCCCCGTTTGAGGTTTTATACAATCCGCCGTCGTTCGCTTCGAAAAGTGTTGAACTGTTGTTCTGAAAGGCAAGGAAATGCTTGTCGGCATGCACGGTCTGTATCCCGGTGCACCCTGACCAGTGGTTCACAATATTGAAGGACAGGGCACCGTCTGTCGACTTCCAGAGATTCACACCGCCCACATAAACCGTGTTGGCATTGTTGGGATCGACGTTGATGACCAGGTCGTAGGTTCCCTGGCCATTGTTGGTGCCGGTGCCGTCGCAACTCCAGTTGAGCAGGTAGTTGCCTGAAACGGAACCGTTTAGGACCTGTGAATACGAGGCGCCGCTATTGGTTGATTTGTATACGCCCAGCAAGCCTCCGTTGGTGTTCGCCACCAGGGCATATACCCATGTAGGCTGATTATAGCTCACAGCCAGTTCGGTCCTGCGTCCCGAATAAGTCGCCACAGGTCCGGATCCCCAGCCTGCACCCGAGTTGGTGGAAAGATAGATATATGTAGTGTTCCATCCTTCGGTCGATCCATAGAGGGTCGTCGGATCACCAGGCTTGAATTCCAGGTCGATGAATGCCAGCGTGCTGATCAAGGGCCAGGTTGCCCCCCCGTCGGTGGTCTTGTACAGGCCGTTGGTTGTGGCGGCGTAGATGGTCTGGTAGCCCGAGTTCGGGTCCATCAGCAGCCGGTTCACCCTGATTTTCTGGCTGGCGGTGAATGATAGTGCGGTGGGGGTCCAGGTAGCACCGCCGTCGACGGATTTCAGGACTCCGACGCTGTTGTTGTCGTTGCTCTGGTCACCCCCGAGTGACCACATAGAGCCGCCATCGCGGTCGCCGGTGGCGATATACAGGGTGTTGGGGCCGATCACCGGCTTGACCACAAGAATATCGCTGACACCCAGCACAGGTGTGGTATCGTTGAGGTTAGTCCAGGTAGCCCCGTCGTTGATGGTATGCCATATACCACCTGAAGCGGCACCTGTGTAATATTCAGCCGTTGTTCCGGGCACAAAGGCAATGCAGTTGAGCCTGCCCAGGCCGGCATATCCGCCCGGGGAAGTATTGGGCCCAAGGCTGACCCAGTTCCCTGACTGGCTTTTGTTGTTATCGAATGACCGGTAGTATTCATCCAGGGTTTTCATATCGGGGAAGGCTCCCGTTTTGGGATCTACCCGGTTCTCCCAGTACCATTCCCAGCGCTTGAACTGTTTATAATACGGGGCCCGTACCTTTTCACCGTCGAGCATGTAATAACCGTTCTCAACATCAAAGGGTTCCCAGTAATCATAGAAGGCATCCTGTATCTCGTAAAAAGTGAGCGTACCGGATTCAAGCTTGTCCTGCGGAAGCTTGTTGATCCACTCCTGGGATTGCATGCCGGAAAAAACAAAAAGCATGCTGAATAACCAGAGGGTGATTTTCTTCATGGCTTATAAAAATTTGGTCGTTTATGGGCTTTTATGAAGTATCTGATGTATACGGATGATTTGTATATATGTTACTTCATACACAAATTTAATATGAAAATGTTGAAAAACAGAAATTTGCCGGTTATAAAATTGAAAAAGAGACAGGAAAGGGTAACAAAAAACCCCGCAATTGCGGGGTTTTAATGCTAGTCTTCTTCGCTCTGCTCTTCGTATTCCTTGAGCAGTTTATCCTGTATGTCGGGGGGCACCTGTGCGTATTCGGCAAAGGTCATCTCGTAGGATGCCCGTCCGCTGGTGAGCGAGCTGAGGGCTGTCGAGTACCTGTTCATTTCGGCCAGCGGTACACGGGCCTTGATGGTACCGCCTTCCATACCCATGATGATGGCACGGCGTCCCTGCAGGTCGGTCATTACACCGCCCATCTTGTCTTCGGGAACCATCACGGTAACATCGTAGATGGGTTCCATGATCTTGGGGCCTGCTTCCCTGAAGGCCAGGCTGAAGGCATTGCGGCCGGCAAGCTTGAAGGAAATTTCGTTGGAGTCGACGGAGTGCATCTTGCCGTCGTAAACCATCACCCTGATATCTCGGGCATAGGAGCCGGTGAGCGGACCGCGTTCCATACGTTCCATGATGCCCTTGAGGATGGCCGGAAGGAACCTTGCGTCGATGGAACCGCCAACGATACAGTTGTAGAATATGAGTTTTCCGCCCCAGTCGAGTTCGATCTCGTCCTTACCCCTCACGCTGACCGTGATCTCCGTATCACCCTTGATGATGCTGAGCGGGTTTACCGACGACATCTTGATCTGCTGTTTCAGCTTGAACTTGGAGGGCTCGGGCATGCCTTCGGTATAAGGTTCGATGAGCATATACACTTCACCGAACTGGCCTGATCCGCCTGATTGCTTCTTATGCAGGTAATTGGCCTGCGAAACCCGGGTAATGGTTTCCCTGTAAGGGATCTTGGGTGTATGGAATTCAACGGGGATCTTGTACTGGTTCTCGAGGTGCCACTTCATGATGTTAAGGTGCAGCTCGCCCTGCCCTTCCACGATCAACTGGCGCAGTTCTTTTGAGTGCCCGGCAATGATCGTGGGATCCGACTTGTGCATTTCGTTGAGGGCGAGGCCCAGTTTTTCATCATCGGCCTGGTTCTTGGCCTTGATGGCCGTGCGGTATTTTGGATTGGGGAACACGATGGGCTCGATCACGTCGTCGGGATTCTTCATCGAGTTGAGCGTGTTGTTGGTGTGGGTGTTCTTGAGCTTGATCGTGGCAAAAATGTCGCCGGCATAGACCTTATCAAGTTTTTCCCTGTTCTTTCCCCAGAAAGAAAACAGCTGCGAAATCCTTTCCTTGCCGCTGTTTTTGGAGTTGTTCATGTCCATTCCTTCGGTGATCTCACCGGCATAGAGTTTCATGAAAGAAACTTCACCCAGGTGCGATTCAAGGGTGGTTTTGAACACAAAGGCCGTGGCCGGATCGGAAGCATTGCAGGTAAGCTCCTTGCCTTTCTTTGTTTTGATGGCGGGAACCTCGTTGGGTGAGGGAGCATTTCCCACGATGAAATCGAGCAAGCGGTCGACCCCCATATTGTGTTTGGCATTGATGCACATCACAGGGAAGAAACCCCTGCCGGTAATGCCGGTCTTGAGGCCTTTGCGCATTTCTTCCTCGCTAAGGGTGCCGTTTTCAAAGAAGATTTCCATCAGGGCTTCATCGCTGGCTGCGAGATCTTCGATCATGGCAGCCTGCAGTTCTTCGGCCTTGGCCTTTTCGTCGGCAGGGATGTCCAGCACCTCGGCAGCGCCGCCGTCGGCAGCATACTTGAACATTTTCATCTTGATGAGGTCGATGAAAGCGTTGAACCCGATACCGGGGTTCACCGGGTATTGGACAACGGTAACACCGGCACCGAAGGCAGACTTCAGCTGGGTAATGGTTTCATCGAAATTGGAGTTTTCATGCTCCAGGTGGTTGATGGCGAAAATGATTGGTGTATTGGTCTTGCTGGCGTTCCGCCAGGAAATTTCCGTACCCACCTCAACGCCGTTCTGTGCGTTGACCACCATAACGCCCGTATCGGCCACCTTGAGGGTGGAGATCACTTCCCCGACGAAATCATCGAAACCAGGTGTGTCGATAATATTGATCTTGTTATCCTTGTAAATGGTATACAGGACCGTGCTGAATATCGAGTTCTGGCGCTCCAGTTCTATGTCGCGATAGTCGGATACCGTATTCTTGTCGTCGACCGACCCTCTTCTCTTGATGAGGCCACCTTCGAAAAGCATGCTTTCGACGAGGGTGGTTTTTCCGGATTTGGCACCGCCTATGATGGCGATATTCTTGATTTCATGGGTTTGATAGGCCTTCATGTGTATCTGGTTATCTTTTAGTTAATGAACGTATTGCCCGAAACGGGCTGCAAAAGTATAAAAAACCGGCAAATAATAAAAAAAAGGGGGCTAAATAATTCAGTGTTTCAGGAGGATACCCGGCGTGAAAGGCATGTATTCTGCTCAAATGCTCCTGAGCAGGGGAATCACTTCCTCCCAGGTCTCGTCTTTCAGCCTGGCACCTGACTGTTCGATGATCTTGCCTGCCAGCAGGGCTCCTGCCCTGCCGCACCTGTCGAGGGTCCATCCCTGGCTCAACCCGTAAAGAAAACCGGCTGCATAGATGTCGCCGGCCCCGTTGGTATCAATTACCGTCGCCCTGATGGCGGGGATGTTGTATCTTTCTTCGCCGCTTTTCACCAGCGAGCCCTCCCTGCCGATCTTCACCACGGCGATCCCTGCAAGCCGTGCGAGTTCATCCAGGGCTTCCAGGGGGGGCATGCCCGTAAAGGATCGCGCTTCCTCCTCATTGGCAAACACAATGTCGACATATTCTTTAACGATACGTTTTAGAAAATCAAGGTTCTCTTCCACCACGTTATAGCTGGCAAGGTCGATCGAAACAAGCATGCCGTGTGATTTTGCCAGCCTGACAGCGGTTTCGAGCAGGGCATTGTTCTGCACGATGTATCCTTCGATATGGAAGATGCTGTGCCCTTCGAAATGCTCGGGCAGCAGCTCTTCAATGGTCATTTCGATGGCTGCACCGAGGTGCGTGGCAAAAGTGCGTTCCGAGTCGGGGCTGATGAGTGCGACGGCACGACCCGAATGGGTCAGGCTGTTCAGCAGGATCGGACGTATGTTGCTTTTAATGAGATCGTCCCTGAAGATCTTTCCGTAATCATCCTGACCGATCTTGCCGATGAAACTCGCTTCGACTCCAAGCCTGGCGATCCCGTGAATGGTGTTGGCTGCAGATCCCCCGCCGGCAAAGGAAGAGGGAAGATGCTCACAGGCTTTCCGGATCAGGCCCGATTTCTCGATATCGACGAGTTGCATGCTGCCTTTGGGCAACCCAAGATCCACCAGCAGTGCATCGCTTTCGAGGAATACGATAATGTCGACAAGGGCGTTCCCCAGCCCTATGATTTTGGCCATTTCTGCAGCTTTTGATTCAGCGGTGCAAAAGTAGTGTTTTTTTGTGAAAAATGAGCTGTACCGGGCGTCAGCCTACCTGGGTATAGATGCAATATCCCTGAGGGCAGCGATGGCGGCATCGATATGTTCATCGATGTTGAACGGGCCGATGCTGAGCCTGACGGTACCGTGGATATCCACTGTGCCGATGCCTTCGTGCACCAGCGGTGCACATTGCAGGCCCGTACGGCAGGCGATGTTATAATCTACGTCGAGCATGGTGCCTACATCACCCGAATCAAAGCCGCTGATATTGAGGCTGAGTACGGCATTACGTTCCATAGAACTGTTGGCGCAGTATAAAGTGATGTTCTCAACATCGCTCAGGCCTTTCCTGAGCTTCTCCCACAGGGCCATCTCACGGGCATGCAGGCTGGTGATGCCCTGTTCGAGCACCCATTTGGTACCGGCATAGAGGCCTGCCACCCCTACGGTGTTAAGGGTGCCGCATTCCATCCTGTAAGGGAATTCGGAAAGGTGGGTCTTCTGGGCAGAACGAACCCCCGTGCCGCCAAAGCGGGTACCTTTTACCGGCACATCTTCCATGATGTATGAGCCACCGATGCCGGTAGGTCCCATGAGGCATTTGTGTCCGGTGAAAGCCAGGGCATCGATACCCATGGCTTTCATGTCGATGGGGATGGCTCCGGCACTCTGGCTGGCATCCACCACAAAATACACCCCGGCCTCCTTACAGATCTTCCCGATCTCGCCAATTGGCTGAACAGTCCCGATCACATTGGAACTGTGGTTCACCACGACCATCTTTGTGTTCTTTTTAATGGCTTTTTTGATATCGCCGGGATCGACATAGCCGTGTGCATCGAAGGGTACATGGGTAACTTCTGTCACCCCGTTGAGTTCCAGGTGGTGCAGGGGGCGGAGCACCGAATTGTGTTCCAGCATGGTGGTGACCACATGATCGCCCTTTTCTGCCAGCCCCATGAGGATCATGTTCAGGGAGTCGCTGGCGTTGTAACTGAAAGTAAGCCGGTTAGGATCATCCCCGTTAAAAAGGTCCGCAAGCATTTTGCGGGTGTTCTGTACGATCTCTTCGGTCTCGAGGGCCGCATCGAAACCCGACCGCCCGGGACTAACCCCCTTGGTGCGGTAAAACTGGTCCATAAATTCGTAGACGATTTCGGGCTTGGGGAATGAAGTGGCAGAATTGTCGAGATAGATCAGCTTACTCATGGTTTTTACTTTTATTGGTTTTTTGATTCTTTTTCGTCGAGGACGATGGCATCGGCCACGATTTCGGCCAGCGTCTTGATCTTCACGTTCAGCTTGTAGGCGGCATTGGTCTGGATCAGCTGATCGACACAGTTGTGGCAGGGTGTGGCAACCACCGTGGCAGCAGTTTTTCGTATCTGTTCCGCCTTGAGCCCGGCAATGCCCATGCGTCGTTCATTGTATTCGCTCATCGAGAGTTGTCCGCCCCCGCCCCCGCAGCACAGGTTGTCGGTTCCGGTGGGGTCCATCTCGATAAAATGCTTCACGCACTTAGAGATGATATACCGCTGCTCTTCGTATATGCCTCCGCCCCGCGTGAGGTTGCAGGGGTCATGAAGTGTGACCGGTTCCTGGTTTTTTTCCTTGTCGACCTTTATCCTGCCCGAGCGGATGTATTCGGCAAGCAGTTCAACAGAGGTGTCGACCCTGAAGGGGAATTCCTGTTCAAGGTAGTTGGGGGCTTCCCAACGGAACGAACGTGTTCCGTGGCCGCATTCGGCCAGGATGCATCGCTTTGCGTCCAGTTCTTTCATCTCGTCCACCATCCGCTGCGCGATGATCCTGCCCTCCTCCAGGTTTCCTGAAAAATAGGCATAGTTGGTCACATCATACATCCTGGTGGAGAGGGTCCAGCTTTCTCCTGCCGCATAGAACACCTTGGCCATGGCCGAGATGGAAAGCGGGAAGAATTTGGGCTCCCTTGGGTTCAGGGTATACATGATATCACGTCCCTTTTCGTTGAGGGGTATGGTGGCCTTGTCGTCGTTCACCTCAAACTGCAGGTCTTCTTCCAGCCATTTGAGGGTATCAACGAACTCTTCAGTGGGGATGCCCATGTTGTTGCCGGTGGTGATGGCGGCATCGACGGTCTTTTGAAGTGTTTCCGGGACATAGCCCATCTCGGCCAGCATGGCCCTGCCCGTCCTGACAAGGAATTCGATATCGACCCCCACGGAGCAATGTTTGTTGCACCGCCCGCACATGGTGCAGGAACCATAGAGCAGGTCGACCATATCCTCGATGGTGGCATCGTCGAGCTTCCGGGCCCTGGTGAGCCAGGGAGCCAGCCTGCCGTTCAGGGTGTTGTACCTGCGGTAGACTGAAGAAACGATATCCACCTTTTTGGCGGGCACAAAATGCTCGTCGGGCTTCAGCCTGTAATAAACGCAGCTTTCGGCGCAGAGGCCGCAGTGCACGCAGGCATTCACATGGGTGAGCAGCTTGCTTCCAACCTCCCGCTTAAGCACTTCGAGACCTTTTCTCCTTTTTTCTTCGGTCAGCTTTTCCATAGCTTATTTCCTCATGCTTCGGGGAGGCCATACACCTCTCCATCCGTAAAAGTACCCCAGGTGATAGCGCGCGGCAAAGAAATACACCGCATGCTTCAGTTTGCCGAGGGGAAAATAAAACAGGAGCAATGCCGTGATGATGAAATATGATATCCCGGGGCCCCCGTAAAACAAGGCAAATGAGGTTGCTGCCTGGAATGCGGTTACCAGTATGTTCGAGATGTAATCGTCGGGATTGGAAAGACTCCTTAACTGATAGATGCTGATCCGCTTCACAAGGATGGCGATCCCTGATATGGCCGACAACCCGGTTAAGATGGCAAGAACGGGAGATATCCATCCGGGGATGAAAAGCCTGAGCAGGAATGCAAAGAAAAGGGCGATCGACAGGAAGGTGCCGAGGTGGTATATGATCCCGGCAGTATAGGTGGGCATGTGAAGGTATGCCGATTCCTTATTCCTGGGGCTCATGGCACCGGTGAAGGAATAACGTACAGCTTTTCCGATATGCCCTGCTTTTCGCGCATATTCAGGCGGGTTGCCCAGGCTCACGATCCTGTAGAAATGATACAGGCAACTGACTGTGCAGACGGACAGCGCAACAATGACCAGCCACAGATACCATGTCATAAGGGTAAGAATTAATTAAACACAACCATCAGGTTTTGGCAGTCCCGCAACGCGGCAGGCACCACGGGCAGGTCCCAGGGGAAAGAGCTCGTAGATCTCCCTGAGCCTGACACCGGTCTCCTGGCAGATGGTCCTGACCATGGGGGCCATGCCTTTCTCTTCCCAGTTTTTCCTGATCACATTGACGATGGCCCAATGCTTGTCGTTCATCTCTTCAATGCCGTCGTACAACGCAATGAGCCTGGCCACCTCTTTATCCCAGACATAAGGATCTGACAGAAAGCCGTCACCGTCGATGTCGAAAGTCCTGCCTTCAATTTCTAATGTTGCCATATTTTTGTTTTTTATGCTTCAATGTTCTTCCTCAAACTTATCCATGATCTCTTCGATGCCAAGCCCGGTATCGGGGACTACAAAATCGGGACAAAACCCAAGCTCTTTCCTTACCTGGTATCGCTTGCATTTGTTCCAGTCCTCTTCCAGCCCTTTGCACCAGCGGTTAATATAATGTTCCCTTTTATCCCGATCGGGCTCCACTTCATCGGTACGCACAAGGCGGCAGGTATTCATATTAGGGCATTGGCCATCAGTCATGGGGGTCAGCTTTGAGCGGCGAAAATTATAAAAAATTCATTATATAGATGAATAGATATGTATGGTTTTTGGTAATATATATTGCTTATAAATAACAATGGGATAAACAGGGGGCAGATGTTTTAGGATAAAGGTTTATATTTGCCTGATAACAATAATCTCAAAGACCAAAAACCTATGAAAAAAGCATTATTATTCTTTACGATGGCCATGATGGCCGGTGTTTGTTTTTCGCAGGAATACCTTGCCCGTGCCAGGGCAGATAAGGAATGGGGCTATATCAACACGGAGGGGAAATGGGTGGTGAATCCCCAGTTTGAGCATGTGAACGACTTTAGTGAGGGCCTTGCTGCAGTGGAAAAGGCAGGTGAGTGGGGCTTCATCGACAAACAGGGGAATTTCAGGGTCAATCCGCAATTCTCCAATGCAAGGGATTTTCATGATGGCCTTGCAGCCGTTGAAAAGGACAAGGAGTGGGGCTATGTGAACAGCGATGGCAAATGGGTCATCAATCCCCAGTTTGAAAAGGCGTTGGATTTCGAGAACAACATGGCCCCGGTGAAGTCGGGGGGTGAGTGGGGCTTTATCAACGATAAGGGTACCTATGTGATCAATCCCCAGTTCGACGACGTGAACCCTTTTTCGGAAAAGCTTGCCTGTGCCCTCAAGGGAAAGGAATGGGGTTATATCGACAACAAGGGCAACTGGGTGATCAACCCCCAGTTCGAAAAGGCTTATGATTTTGACAATGGCCTGGCCAGGGTACGTAAGGCCGGTGAATGGGGCTTTATCGATACCAAGGGCACATACGTGATCAATCCGCAGTTCGACGATGCCAATGATTTCAGCGAAGGTCTTGCCGCCGTGTTAAAGGGTAAGGAATGGGGTTATATCGATGACAAAGGCAATTATGTGATCAATCCCCAGTTTGAGAAGGCCCGCGATTTCTCAGGCGGGCTGGCCGGCATCATGAAAGGCCGGCAGTGGGGATTCATTGATGGCAAAGGCAACTATGTCGTTAATCCGCAATATGCCGATGTGGAGGATTTTTACTTCGACAAGGCCGCCGTGAGAAAGGACAAGGAATGGGGCTATATCAACACAAGGGGTGAGTATATCGTGAATCCCCAGTTTGAAAAGGCCCGTAGTTTCGACAAGATGTTTGCCATGGTGATGAAGAACGGCGAATGGGGCTGGATCGACAACAAGGGAAAATACGTGATCAACCCGCAATTCCCCAATGCCTACCCCTTCGTGAAGCTGGCATGGTGACCCGCCTCGGGGAGTGTTGAGTTTTAAGTTTTGAGTGTTGAGTTTTTAATTAAATAATCATTAGGATCTCATCATTCCATTCCGTCTCGGCTTTCCGTCCCTCGTCCCGCGCACCACTTACCGGCGCTCAATGATGATTTCATTATTCTTTAATGACCTTCGCGGTGTATATTTTCCCGTCAACGCTCATCCTGACGAAGTATATCCCGGCGGCCAGGTCTTCTCCGCCCCAGCGGAGCTGATGGGTGCCTGGTTCACAGCTCCTGTTGATCAACGTAGTGATGCGTTCTCCCTGGTTGTTGAAAACATCCGCCTGAACATTGCCTTCTTCTTCGAGGGTAAACCTGATATTTGTTTCACCCGAGAACGGATTGGGATGAGTGGAGAGAGCATCAGCACCCATATCCTCTTCAGCGATATTACCGGCACATTGCAGAAACCTTGAGTACCATATTTGCCAGTGACCGTTACGATAGGATTCCCATACCAGATAGTCATACCAGCAGTAGTACGAACTGGCACTTTCTCCCACAAATGTCTGCGGGTTCCTGTTCATGGTTCCTGAATTTGTAAAATCGAGGAATACGGGAGAACCTGCCCATTCAGTCATATAGATCTCATCAACCCCGTTGTCGGGATACGGAATTGCCACCCAATTATCAGGAAACCAGCTTTTCACTGCGATCACCATTCCGAGTGCTGCAGGGTCGAAAGCTGAATCGCTGCTGAGCGGGTATGTACTGAAAAGATCCGAAGACCAGGGCCAGTCGATCATGATGCGCCAGCTGGAATCCTTGTAAACACTCCAGATGAAATTACCATAGTGCAGGGCCGGGCTCAGGTTTCGGCAATCGTTGCTGTCGTAGAAGACCTCCGGCGCACTCCAGTTGCCCACCCAGTCGCATGCCGTGTGGAAGATATGTAGCTCACTGGTGTCGGCTTTGAGGTAGTTCAGCATGGCCTGCGACCCGGAGCCGTTCAGTGCCGGGTTACTGCAGCCGGGAGCATCTACCAGGGCCTCATCACCCAGGTACATCGAATTCCCTTCTTTCATCAGGTTAACGGCAAAAAGGCTGTCGTTGCGGGTATATGCCAGGGTATTGATCACGTATGGCGTACTCTTATAGAATACATCCTGTCCTACAACCAGTTCACTTTCGTCACCTGCGGAGTTTATCAGCAGGGCAGGCGCTGTGAAAGTTCCTCCATCCAGGTAAACGGTATAATAAATGTCTTTCTTTCCACCCTGGTCAGAAATATAAAAGAGGAACAGGAGTGAATCGGATTCCGGGAAATACCAGGAATCCATGATTTTAGGGCTGGTATAGTGGATGCCTGAGTCAGCAAGCACTTCAACGGGTGGGATCCCATCCAGAAAATTGTTAAACATGATGGAGGTGGAGACCGGATCGGTCGATCTTTCCCAGGTCATAAAGAGCGCTTCACCGTTCTCGTAGCTGATGCTCATGTGCATGTTGCCGTGATTGTGCAGTGAATCCGTAAGTGGTTCAGGATCCGACCACTCCCAAAAATTTTGCGCCTGCAATGTCAATGAGATGAGCAGGCAAAACATTGCAGTCAAAAAAATCCTCCCGTCACTCATCCCTACTCTCTTTTCTTTTTCCCTTTTCCTTATTCCATTTTCCATATTCCCTGCCTCACTGTATT
>JAXGTH010000068.1:0-14013 GCA_040775045.1 Bacteroidales bacterium | reverse complement strand
GGATGTATAACAATGAAAAACCACACAGTGCATTACATAGAAATACACCAATTAGTTTTATAAAAACGGTCAACACTATTCAGGCATGATCAATTAAAAACTCAAAACTCAAAACTCAAAACTTAAAACTCAAAACTCCCCAGCCCCCAGCCCCCAGTACCAAATATTTTTTATCTTTACCGCTTCACTAACTCGACTAACCAATATCCAAGATCATGAACCTATCACGTAAGCTGTTCGGCAAGGCCCTGCTAATGCTGGCTGTTGCCGCATGGTTGCTTGTGCCGGATCAGGCATTGGCACAGAAAAAGAACAGGAAAGAAGCCACAGGCGACACCATCACCTCAGGCCAGGTGAGCGGCCTGAAATGGAGGGGCATCGGACCGGCCTTTACCTCCGGCCGTATCGCCGATTTTGCTGTAAACCCCGAAAACCACAGCGAATATTATGTAGCGGTGGCTTCGGGACATATCTGGAAGACCGAAAACAACGGCAACACCTTCGACCCTGTGTTCGACAACTATGGCGCATATTCCATGGGCTGCCTGGCCATGGACCCCAATAACCATCATGTGGTATGGGCAGGTACGGGCGAGAACAACCATCAGCGGGCCCTGGGTTACGGCAATGGTGTTTACAAGACCATGGACGGGGGGAAGAGGTGGAAAAACATGGGATTGAAAGAGTCGCGCCAGATCGGCAAGATCCTCATCGATCCCCGGAATTCGGACGTCGTTTACGTGGCTGCCGAGGGTTCCGTTTGGGGTCCCGGCGGCGACAGGGGCCTTTACAAGACCACCGACGGCGGGGCAACCTGGGAACGGGTGCTGGAGATCAGCGAACATACCGGCATCAACGATATGGTGATGGATCCCCGCAACCCGGATGTGATCTATGCCTCATCGGAACAGCGCCGGCGTCATGTCCATACCAAGATCGGCGGCGGACCCGAATCGGGTATCCATAAGACCACCGACGGAGGCAAAACCTGGAAACAACTAAAATCAGGTCTTCCGGGCGGTGATGTCGGCGGCATAGGCCTCGCCATCTCCCCGGTTAACCCCGATGTTGTGTATGCCATTATCGAGGCAGCCGGCGAAAGCGGGGGCTTCTTCCGCTCGACTGACAGGGGTGAATCCTGGCGGAAGATGAGCGACCACCATGCCAGCGGACAGTATTATAACGAGATCTATTGCGATCCGAAAGATGTGGACAAGGTTTACTCCATGGAAACGGTTTCACATGTGACCCTCGATGGGGGGAAGACCTGGGAAAGGATCAGCAACAATAACCGGCACGTCGACGACCATGCCCTGTGGATCGACCCGGAAGATACAAAGCATTTTATCATTGGTGGCGACGGGGGTGTTTATGAAACCTTCGATGAGGGCAACCACTATATCTTTAAGTCGAACCTTCCCGTAACCCAGTTCTACCGTGTCAATGTCGACAATACCTGGCCATTCTACTGGGTGTATGGCGGCACGCAGGATAACAACAGTATGGGCGGGCCCTCGAGGAATACCAGCTACCAGGGCGTTGGCAGCTGCGAGTGGATCGTGACACTGGGCGGCGACGGATTCTGGCAGGCCATCGAACCCGATAATCCTGATATCGTCTATTCGGCTTACCAGTACGGCAATATCTACCGTCACGACAAGCAGAGCGGACAGAATACGGGCATCAAGCCCCAGCCGCGCAAAGGCGAGGAAACCTATAAGTGGAACTGGAACACTCCTTTCATCATCAGCCCGCATTCCGGCACACGGCTGTATATGGCTGCCAACAAGGTGTTCAGGAGCGACAACCGGGGTGATAAATGGGAGGTGATCAGCGATGACATCACCGCACAGGTCGACCGCAACACCTGGCCGGTGATGGACCGATACTGGGGTGTTGACGCCGTGCAGAAAGACGTTTCGACCTCACTTTTCGGGATGGCCGTATCGCTGGCCGAATCAGCAGTGAAGGAAGACCTGCTGTTTGTGGGCACCGACGACGGGGTGATCTCGGTGACAGAGGATGCCGGCGGAAGCTGGTTCCAGGTGAAGAATTTCCCCGGAGTACCGGAATATACCTATGTCAGCGACATCCTCCCCGACAAGTTCGATGAGAATGTAGTGTATGCCGCTTTCGACAACCACAAACGCGACGATTTCAAACCCTATATCCTGAAAAGCACGGACAAGGGCCGCACATGGCAGTCCATCAGCAGCAACCTGCCCGATAACGGGACCGTGCACACCATCGAGCAGGACTTCATCAAACCTGAATTGCTGTTCGTAGGGACTGAGTTTGGCGCTTTCTTCAGTGAGAACGGTGGGGAAACATGGACCCAGCTCAAATCGGGTCTTCCCAGCATTGCCGTGAAGGACATGGTGATCCAGGAGCGCGAATCCGACCTGGTGCTGGCCACCTTCGGAAGGGGCTTCTACATCCTCGACGATTATTCGCCCCTGCGCCAGGTCGACAATGGCGTTCTGGATTCAGCTGCCTTTATCTTTCCCGTGAAGGATGCCCTGATGTATACTTTCCGGCGTGCGAAATACGGACAGGGTTCCATGCCCTGGTTTGCTCCCAATCCTGATTTCGGGGCCATCTTCACCTATTATGTGAAGGAAGTGCCCAAAACGCTGAAGCAGGAACGCAAGGAGAGGGAAAAAGAACTGGTAAAGGAAAAGGCGCCCATCCCCATCCCTACGATGGATGAGCTCCGGGCTGAGGAAAAGGAGATCAGCCCTTATCTTATCTTCACCGTTACAGATGTAGAAGGCAACGTGGTGAGGAAGATCAACGAGCGCATGTCGAAAGGCATCAACCGCATATCGTGGAACCTGACCTACCCGGCACGCGGCAGCGTAAGGCTGAGGAACGATAAATACAACCCGCTGGCCAACGACAGGGACGGGCTGGGGGTTATGCCTGGCAGATACTATGTGAGCATGGCACAGTATTACAGGGGCGAGATCACCGAACTGGCCGGCCCTGTGCCTTTTGAAGCGAAAGTGCTGGATAATGTCACCCTTCCGGCCCCCGACCGCGCCGAGATGCTGGCTTTCCAGGAAAAGGCTTCCAAACTGGTGAGGGCCATGAATGCGGCCGAGCAACTTGCCGAAGATTTGGCCAAAAGAGTGGAATATGCAAAACAGTCCATCGAAAACACCCCGGAAGCACCTGACGGGCTCATGACCAGGGCCATGGCACTGGGTGAAGAGCTGGATGCGATCCTGTGGACCTTCAACGGCCAGGAACCTAAAGCCAGCAGCGAGGAGAACTGGCCTGCCCCCGTACCCCTCAACGACAGGCTGGGTGCACTGGTCTATTCCCACTGGAACTCTACTTCAAGGGTGTCGGAAACCCAGCAGGAAATGTACGATATCCTGGCCGAGGAGTTTCCGCCTGTGCTGGAGAAGTTGAAGAATATCGCAGAGGTCGACCTCAAAGCACTCGAAGCAGACCTGGATGCCATCGGAGCCCCATGGACCCCCGGCAGGATCCCCGAATGGGAGAAGGAATAGTGCGGACCTGCCGCTGAAGACCGCTGTTTAGAGATCAACCGTAAAGCACCGGGAATTGCCCACAGGTAATCTTCTCAGTGCTTTATGGTTTTGAAGACCTTCGAAATGCCTGTTTCTTCATCCAGTAACCTGAAAAAATAAATACCCGGATCGTAGTTTTCCATGTTGACAGGGGTGACCGGTGCCTTTAATCCGTCTTCCCGGAGTTTCCTGCCCTGAAGATCGTAAATGATCAGCTTGCTGTAAAGTTTCTCCATATCAGTGATCATGACCTGGTCATGACAGGGATTAGGGAATATGCTGACCCGATCGGATCCGGACTCCTCAACTGCAGTCATGATCCCTGTGGTAAAATAACTTTCCTCATCGAGCTTGATCACATTACCCTCGTAATAGCAGATAAAACCCCGCTTCAGAAGGACATAATGCTGTTTGTTTTCGACAAGGGGCTGGGCGGGAAGCAGGCTGATCTCCGTTTTCTCCTCATTGATGGAAGCCGTGAACGGGACATCTTCACCCTGGAAATTATATAATTTGAGCTCGACGAATTCAGGGATGTCATCAGGGCCGATCTCTCCGCCGAAGACTTTTCTCACCGGCTCGTCGAAACTGATCAGGATCACCACATCCGGGCTGACGTTGACGGATCCGTGCGGTGGATCGAACAGCACCGATGGGGTGTCTTCGCTGTAAATGCCCTGTACTTTCAACTGACGTGCGATGCGGCGTGTATTGCCTTCGTTGTCGTAGTTCAGGGTTAACCTGTCGGAATAGCTTCCTTCCGTCGAAGGCTGGAAGGCCACATCCAGGGTGGCATGCGATCCGGGGAAGATCGATACCGGAAATTCATTCAGCACGGCAAATTCATCGCGATGGTGGTGCACGCTGGTGATCTTGATGACCTTGTTGGAACGGTTGAAGACATAAAGTTTGTTTGTCTTCCAGTCGTTATAACCCGCATAATTACCCATCGACAGCTCCTCCTGGGTCTTGAACAGGCTCGTCTTCCAGGGCGCCTTGACGGCCCTGTAAGAAGTGACGAAATTGGGCAGCAGGTAATCCCTCAGGGGCGTATTGTCAGCCTTGAGTTCCGTCACGGCAAGGGGAGAGTGGCCTCCCCATCCCACTACCCTTTCTCCGTTGGGCCGGGTGCGGAAACTGCCCGCCGAACCTGCGTAAACATTCTTCGAATGATCATAATCCCATACCAGGTAAGCATCAAGGCTTGATTGATCAAGCTGGTATTCAACAGCCTGCGAGTATTGCGGGTTGCGCAGGTTTCCATTGTCGTAAATGGTATAGTTGCCATTGGTGCGGCGGCGGATGTCATGCTGGTGCGTGAAGCCAACAGGATCGTCATGGATCTCGAACATGTTGTTCTTGCTGTTGAGCCCGAAGCGCCACATCACATTACCGTTATTGAAATTGATCTTGGTGATCTCGTCAAGGTGGCGGCTCGAAAGCAGGATATGCCCGTCGAAATCGATTTCAAATGCATTGCCATGCACATAATCAATGTTCTGGGCGAGGAGATTGACATCATCAGTTGCATCGGTGATCTCAAAGTGGTCCCAGCTTCTCCACTGGAAAAATACGTTCTGGTTGTGATCCACCTCCTGGATCACCAGACCGGTGACAATGGCATTGGGATTGCCGCCTTCGATGATCTGGCTCATGTCGACAGGCTGGGGATCGTACGACATCACCAGGTAATGTCCGTTGCCTAGGAAGAGCATATCATGCGAATCGAGGATGTAACCGTTGCCGGTATTCACCGAATCGATGAGCACATAAGCACTGTCCATGATGTAGTACTTTTCGTCGGAATTGTTGCCAAGGTAATTCTTTGCATAGGTCAGCCGGCCATTTGGCATCACATGGAAATTATTTCGGTTGACCTCTGATTTGTCATAATATATCGGTGTTCCGTATGAGTCAAGGATGGTGATGTAGTTCTTCCATGGAAGTCCGGCATTCCAGCAACCCATGTTGATGAACAGGTACTCATCGTCGTGCTCGCCGTATGAGTATACCGAGGGTGCGGGGTAATCGGGCGGCAGGTTGTTATCCAGGGCGGGTGCCTCGTAAACCCATGGCGATGCGACCAGGCCGAGATCCTCTTCCAACCTGGTACGCTCAAGTTCCTCCAGGCGCATCCACAGCGAGTCACGATCGTGACGGATGATCGAAAAGCTGAAGTCAAGCGGGTCAAGTTCCGCTCCATTCACCCCACGGATACCCTCCCGAATTTTCACGCTCACCCTTTCACCCTTGATGAAAGGGGTGAGCGGCCTGAGGATCATGGTACGTGCATCGTCACTGAACAGGATCGTGAAATCAACTGGCTGACCTGAAGTACTACTGATATAAAAATGGTCTTTGCCAATGGCCGACCTGTCGAATCCTTCTTCACATTTCAGGATGATGTTCTGCTCCGGGTTCAGGTTCGCGGACCCCGGTACCGGGCATATATATGAGTAATCAAGGGTTTGCGCCGTACACAGATAGAAGGGCAGGAGCAACAGGTTCAGAAGGACGGCAGGCGTTTTCATGGCAGTTTGGAAGTTAGATGGTTTGATTTGGCCGTATAAATATATAAAATCCTGTAGACTTATTAAAACGATCCGGCAAACCGATCTTCCCGGCTTTATGAATGATCATCGGGAAATTTTACGATATTTGTGAAAACCTCAGGCAATGGTCCTGCCCAAAAAATCGCTTGGCCAGCATTTTCTCACCGATCACAACATCGCGTTGAAGATCGTGGGATCCCTGCCTGCCAGCCCTTCAGCCCTGCTGGAGATCGGGCCCGGCACAGGTATGCTCAGCAGGTACCTCCTCGAACGGGAGCATTTCGAGCCGGTGTTCATCGAAACCGACAGGGAGGCCGTAGACCACCTGCTCCGGACCTATCCTGCCATCACCGGCAGGATCGTTCACGGGGATTTTCTCAGGACCGACCTGCGCAGCGTTGTCAGCGGGGAATACCAGATCGTGGGCAACCTGCCATACAATATTTCCAGCCAGATATTCTTCAGGATGATCGAGGACCGCGAGCGCCTGAGGTCGGCAGTAGTGATGGTACAGAAGGAAGTGGCCGACAGGATCAGGTCAGGGCCGGGAAGCAAGGTTTACGGCATCCTCAGCGTCCTGCTGCAGACCTGGTTCAGGATCGAATACCTCTTTACCGTATCAGAACATGTTTTTCTGCCGCCACCAAAGGTAAAATCTGCCGTGATCAGGCTCAGCAGGAACGATACCATTGACATAGGCTGTGATGAAGCGATGTATGCCAGGGTCGTAAAAGCGGCATTCAACCAGCGGCGCAAAACTCTTCGGAATGCCTTAAGGCCCATGCTCAGTGGCAGGGATGTTACGGCCATCGAGGACCTGTTGGCGAAGAGGGCTGAACAACTTGGTGTGGAAGCGTTCATTGACCTGGCGGCACATCTGGCGTAGGGCATTGAAGCAAAAGGCCTACGCGGAAGATCATAGTTCATCGCCACGGAGTTCCCTGAATTTCCTCCTGACTTCCATGGTATACACACTGCCGGGATAACGGGTGAGCAATTCACGGTACAGTTCCCTGGCCTTTTCGGGGTCACCGAATACTTCCTCATGCATCCTGGCCCGTTTATAAAGGGCGTCATCTCCGAGGATATCATCACCATAGTTACGTGTGATCCTTTCCAGCAGGCTGTCCGCCTGGTGGAAAAGGCCCTGTTTTTCCCTGATCTCGGCCTCCCTGAAAAGCACCTCATCATGCAGCGGGTGCCAGGCGGCCAGGAGGTTGATCGAATCAAGGGTCTGAAGGGAAGCTTCGAGCATGTTCCTGTACAGGAGTAATTCAGCTTTGGCATAAAGCCTGAGGCCTTCATAGGTGCTGTCGATCTCCACGTTATCGGCAATAAGCAACGACAGTTCCAGGGCATCGTTAGCAATAAGCTTGGGGGTGGCAGCCTTGAGCACATCCAGCTGGGCCTTGGCCCATGCAAACTCGCCGATATAGTATGTAAGCCTGGCATTTTTCAGCTTTGCCAGGTGTCCGATGGGTTCGTTCTTGAAGGTCTTTTCAACCTGCGAATACAGCAGGGTTGCTTCCCATACTTCACCCGTATAAAGGTAGATGTCGGCAAGCTCGAGTTTGCACATGGCCCGCTGCAGGGTCTCCGGGCCCGGAACTTCCAGCGCAAGGTTCAGGTTTTCAATGGCTTCTTCTTCCTTCCCGAGGTAGAAGGCCTGAATGTGCGCCAGGTCGCGTAACAGCTGTATGCTTTCGTTATGCACACCGAACTCATCGATGGCCTCGATATAAGCTGATTCGAGTTCCTGCATCCCGGCAGGTTCTATTTTGATGTTGTTTGCCAGTTGCTGGTACCGCGTCTCCAGGAATCCGATGAGCCCGTTAAGGTAAAGCGGGGATTGCCTGCCCTTTCCAAGCACGTATTCGTAAGCTTCCAGGGCTGCATTAAAATCTTTGTTGGCCAGTGCCAGGTCGGCCACATCTAGCACACGGTAACCATCCTCGTTAAACCTGCGGTCGAGGGAGCGTGCCTGGACAAAGGCGAAGGAAAAATCGCGCTGCTGGACCGACAGCCAGAGCAATAATTCATTAAGGTATACTTCTTCCGGCGAAGCCTGATACCTGATCAGAAGGTTTTCGCGGAGGATGCCCGGCAGGATCTGCTCAATATCCTGGGCCATGGCCGACTGGAGCTTGTTCTGCACTTCCTCCATGGCATCAGGAGTTTCGGCCAGGTAGTCGAGCAGCGTCTCGACCATTTCCGGGTAATTCCCGTTCCGTTCGTACATGGTGGCCAGCTCAATGTCGAAGGTATAGGTCCCGGCCAGGAGTTCCTTTCCTTTCAGGTAGGTGAGGATGGCATATTCGGGCTGGTTCCGGAAATAGAAGGCATTGGCGATCTGCCTGATCTCATGGGGATTGGCAGGAAGGCTTTCGATCGCCTTCCCGAATGTCTCCCGGGCCCTGTCGGGTTCACCGGCGCTGAGGTAAATAAAGCCCAGGTCCACCTCGTAACGCAAACTGCCGGGATTCTTCCTCGAATGTTTCCTGATCAGCTTTTCAGCTTCGCGGTATTGCTGCAGCTCTGTGAGAGCATATAAATAATAGGTGTAGTTGATATGGCTCGGGTCTTCATCATACAGTGCCGTGAAGATCTCCAGGGCTTTTTCAAACTCCCTGTTCTGGTAATATTGTATCCCCAGGCGCTGCCTTTCCCTGTTCTTTTCCACCTGTTTGGCAGCCGGGGAAGAGCGCATTTCGATCTGCGCATGGAGCTGCGGTGCGCCGGTCAGCAGCAAAAGAATGATGATCATGCATTTGAGGATTCTCATAGGTAACCTCCAGGTGGTTGTTATTCCCGGGCAACTCCTGTATCAGGAGATCAAATCGAAGCCCGTATAGCTCCTTAGCGCTTCAGGGATGGCGATCCCCCGGCTGTTCTGGTTGTTCTCGAGCAGTGCAGCCACTATCCTTGGTAACGCCAGCGCACTGCCGTTTAGTGTATGGGCCAGCCGGGTCTTCCCGTCTTCGTCGCGGAAGCGCAATTTCATCCTGTTGGACTGGAAAGCTTCGAAATTGGAAACCGAACTGACCTCAAGCCAGCGCTGCTGGGCCGCTGAATATACTTCGAAGTCGTAGGTGAGTGCCGAAGTGAAGCTGAGGTCGCCGCCGCAAAGTTTCAGGACGCGGTAGGGAAGCCCGAGTTTCACGAGCAGGGTCGTGACATACCGGCGCATATCTTCCAGGGCATCGTATGAACGATCGGGATGGCTGATGTGTACGATTTCCACCTTGTCGAACTGGTGCAGCCTGTTCAGGCCGCGCACATCCTTGCCATAAGATCCTGCCTCCCGCCTGAAACAACTTGAATATGCAACATTCCTGACGGGAAGGTCTTCCCTGCGAAGGATCATGTCGCGGTAAATGTTGGTCACGGGAACCTCTGCCGTTGGGATTGCATACAGCCTGTCCTCACCGATAAGGTACATCTGCCCGTCCTTATCTGGCAATTGCCCCGTGCCAAAAGCCGAATCTTCATTCACGAACAGGGGTGGCTGGTATTCGACATAACCGGCCCCGATGGCTTCGTCGAGGAAAAAGTTGATGAGGGCCCGCTGCAGCCTGGCACCCTTTCCTTTGTAGAATGGGAACCCGGCTCCGGTAACCTTGGCGCCAAGGTCAAAATCGATGATGTCATATTTTTTTGCAAGGTCCCAATGCGGCAGTGCACCTTCCGTCAGGTCAACGGTAAAATCGCCCGACTCGGCCAGTTCGTTATCTTCCGCCCCTTTACCTGCAGGAACTGAGGGGTGGGGGAGGTTGGGAAGCATGACCAGCTTCTCCTCCAGGGCCGCTACAGCTTCTTCGAGAACGGTACCCAGTTCCTGGGTTTCCTTTTTCAGTACCGCCGACCTTTGCTTGAGGGCTTCTGCTTCCCGGCCCCGGCCCTCCTTGAACATCACGCCGATCTCCCTGGCAATGTTGTTGGCCTCAGCCAGGCCTTCGTCGAGCTTCTTCTGCGTTTCACGGCGATGCTTGTCGATACTGATGATCTCTTCGACAAGTTCACGGGCATCAAAATTCTTAATACGGAGCAGATCGATCACCTGCTGCGGGTCTTCCTTGATGATACTGAGCTGGAGCATGCTGTTTTTTTTCAAAAATATAAAACACTTGTTTCGGTGCAGGCTGTCATGAACAAAAAATCCTCCCCGGCATGGCAGGAGAGGATCCATCGTTTATAAGTGCAGATAAACTATTTTTCAGTGTCGTTCTCTTCAACCACCACGTTCACATATGACTTGTTGTTCCTCCTCTTCCTGAATTCAACCCTGCCATCGGCAAGTGCAAAGAGCGTGTGGTCTTTTCCCATGCCTACATTCAGGCCCGGGTGGTGTGTTGTACCTCTCTGGCGGATGATGATGTTGCCGGCCTTGGCAAACTGTCCGCCATAAATTTTTACGCCCAGTCGTTTGCTTTCCGATTCACGACCGTTGTTTGAACTACCGGCACCTTTTTTATGAGCCATTTTATTTTGATTTAATGTGTTTCCTTAATTATTTGTCTTCTTTTTCGTCGGTCTTCTTTGCCCTGGGTGCAGCTTTCTTCGTTTCTTTTTTCGGTTCGGCCTTTGTTGCCTTGGGTGCTGCCTTTTTTACTGCAGGCTTTTTTGGGGCTGCTGCTTTCTTTTCTTCGGCAGGTTTCTCAGCCTTCGGCTTCGCTTCGGCTTTTGGCTTTGCTTCGGCCTTGGGCTTTACTTCAGCACCGGGTGCTGTTTCCTTCACCTCTTCCTTTGCAGCGGGTTTTTCAGCTTTGGGTGCTTTTTCCAGGATGTTCTCGATGACAAGCCTCGTCATATACTGCCTGTGCCCGTTGAGTTTCTGGTAACCCTTCCTGCGCTTCTTTTTGAAGACAAGGACCTTGTCGCCCTTCATGTGCTCAAGGATCTTGGCACTGACGAGGGCCCCGTCGATCAGGGGCGTACCGACGATCACCTTGCCATTATTATCGATCAGCATTACATCCGAAAAATCAACCTTCGAACCTTCTTCCCCTTCCAGCCTGTGCACGAAGATCTCCTGTTTCTTCTCCACCTTGTATTGCTGTCCTGCTATTTCTACTATTGCGTACATCACTAATTTCTTATTACTTATCTGTCAAAAACGGAGTGCAAAATTAGTAAAAAAAATTATAGTGCAAAGGTTTTAAATGTTTTTTTTCGATCCGATGTGTTTGCGGTTGACCAGGTACACACCCCCGATGATCAGGACGACCCATAAAATGTAGTTCCACTCGAACTTTTCCCCGTCGAGAAAACCCCAGGCAATGGCCACCACGGGGATGAGGTAGGTGACCGATGCAGCGAAGAGGGCACTGGTCATCTTGATCAGCTTGTTGAAAAATACCAGGGCAAGGGCGGTCCCCACCACCCCCAGGATGCTGATGTATCCCAGCCCTACCCAGGCCTGCCGCCCCTGCGATAAAAGCTCGGTGAAATCGGTCATGAAGAGCAGGTAAGCACTGAGGGGCAGGCCGATGAGCAAAAAACTGACCGAGGTGATGGTCACGGCATCCAGGTCGTCGAGGTAGGTTTTGATGATATTGACCGATGTGGCGTAGCAGATGGTGGCCAGCAGGACGAATACGGCATAGCTGAAGTTGAACATATAGTCGCCGTTGCCGCTGAACCAGATCAGCCCGACAGCACCTAAAAGCCCGGCGATGACCCCTGCGATATTGAACCATTTCGTCCTGATCCTGAAAAAGACCAGCCCGATAAGCAGCGTAAAAAGGGTGGTGAGCGAATTCAGGATACCGGCAGTGTTGCTGTCGATGCCTTTCTGCGCGTGTGCGAAAAGGAATGAAGGGGCGGCATTGCTGATGATGCCGATCAGCAGGAGGAGCATCCAGTGCTTCCGCCTGAGCTTTCTCAAACGCAGCAGGGCCACAGGCAGCAAAACAACGAAGGTGACAACCAGCCTCAGCGCTCCCACAATGCTGCTGTCGCCGGAAAAGCCCTCCAGGCCCTGTTTGATCAGGATGAAGGAACTTCCCCATGTGAGCACCAGACCGAGGTGGATCAGCCAGGGAAGGTATGTGCGCGAGGGGTTCATAAAATGGATGCAAATGTAATTATTAACTCTTTCGACCTTGCGATTAATTCAACTTCGATCCATTAACGGACCTTCGAACATCGAATATTGAACATCGAACGTCGACAATCGACAATCTCTCCTTCCCTGAATAAAAAAGTTTGCTGAACTCATTTTTTTTATCTTTGCAATGATAATCCCTATTATTAACTAAATCCTTAAGAAAATGAAAAGAACTTTTCTCTTTCTCCTGGCTGTCGCTTTCCTGGGCATGGGTACTTATGCACAGAGCGTGATCTACCAGGATGATTTCGAATCTTACAACGTGGGTGAATACCTCGCTGTTCAGTCACCCGACTGGACCACCTGGAGCAACAATCCCGGTTCGGCAGAAGATGCCCTGATCAGCGATGATTATGCCCTGAGCCCTACAAAATCGGTTAAGGTTGACGGTACCACCGACCTCGTGCTTCCGCTTGGCGACAAGCAGGCCGGCAAGTTTGAGGTGGCCTTCGCATATTACGTCGAAAGCGGTTACGGTGGCTACTATAACCTGCAGCACTACGAAGCCGTTGGCACCGAGTGGGCCGTGGAGGTGTTCTTTGGTTCCGACGGTACCGGCGAGATCAGCACCGATGGAAATACAACCCCCTTCACCTATACTCCGGCTGCCTGGGTCGAGATTGTCAATGTCGTTGACATGGACCTCGACGTGGCCGAGATCTGGATGGACGGCGTGCTGATCCATACCTGGACCTGGAGCACACAGTCCAGCGGCGGTGCCGGTGCCAACCAGCTTGGTGCCCTCAATGTCTATGCCGGGGCCCCTACGGGCGACGATCCCCTGTATTACATGGATGACGTGCTGTACCAGCAGATCTTTGAACCCCTCCTGTTCGAGGATTTCGAGTCTTACACCGTCGGAGATTATGTCGCGGTTGTGAACCCTACCTGGTTTACCACCTGGAGCAATAACCCCGGATCGGCCGAAGATGCACTTATCGTTGACGACCAGGCCTATAGCGGCTCCAACTCCGCGCAGGTGGAAGGATCCACCGACCTCATCCTGAAACTGGGCGACAAAACTGCCGGACAGTTTGCCGTTGACTGGAAGATGTATATCCCTGCCGGCTATGCAGGCTATTACAACTTCCAGCATTTTGAAGCCCCCGGCGTGGAATGGGCCGTGGAGGTATATTTCAATGCCGATGGTACCGCTGACCTCAATGCCGACGGGGCTACGATCAGCTTTACCTATGACCAGGACACCTGGCTCGACATTGGACATTACATCGACCTCGATGCCGATGTGGCAGAGATGTACCTCGAAGGAAAGGTAGTGCATACCTGGACATGGAGCACACAGGCCAGCGGCGGTGCCGGTGCCAACCAGCTCGGTGGAGTCGACTTTTTTGCCGGTGCACAGGGCAGCGATGTGCCTTTATATTACTTTGATGATGTTTCCTACGAACAGCTTGGCGGTGCCACCGATCCCATGATCGAAGTGGATCCCATGTCGTTCGAGCAGGAAGTGGGCACAGGCAACAGCGAAACCGAAATGATGACGGTATCCAACGTTGGCGGTGCCGACCTGAACTACATGATCTCAGTGGTTTACGATGTCACCGGCAAAAAGGACGAAGTGGTCATCCCTGCCGGCAACAGCATGATCTTTGCCAAGGGCAATGCCGAATTCGAGATGATCGAGCTGCCCAAACCGGGTGGTGCCGCACCGGCTACCGACGATGTGACCCTCAACTGGGACGGTCCCAATGCCAGCAGTGTAGGTCTGACAGCCCCGGGCGCATGGCGTGCTGCCGCAAAATTCCCCGCCTCTGTCGTGAATCCCTATGCAGGGATGGAACTCTATAAAGTCCTC
>JAXGTH010000067.1:0-14181 GCA_040775045.1 Bacteroidales bacterium | reverse complement strand
GCTGCCGTCGAGCACCATGCCGAAGCCCCCGTTGATCACCTCTCCCCAGCCGACACCGCCGCCATTGTGTACCGACACCCAGGTGGCGCCGCGGAAGCTGTCGCCGATCACGTTCTGTATGGCCATGTCGGCCGTGAACTGCGAGCCGTCGTAAATGTTGGATGTTTCACGGAAAGGCGAGTCGGTACCCGACACGTCGTGATGGTCGCGACCGAGCACCACCGGCGCCGTCACCGTTCCTTTCCTGATCGCCTCGTTGAAGGCTTCGGCGATCCGTGTGCGCCCCTCGCAGTCGGCATACAGGATGCGCGCCTGCGAGCCCACCACCAGCCGGTTCTCTTCCGCCTGCCTGATCCAACGCAGGTTGTCCATCATCTGCTGGCTGATCTCCGCCGGCGCGGCAGCAGCCATCTCTTCCAGTATGCCGGCGGCGATAAGGTCGGTGGCCCGCAGGTCCTCCGGGTCGCCCGAGGTGCACACCCAGCGGAAGGGCCCGAAGCCGTAATCGAAACACATGGGTCCCATGATGTCCTGCACATACGACGGGTACCGGAAGCTGCCGTCGCCCTTCATGATGTCGGCCCCCGCCCGCGAGGACTCCAGCAGGAAGGCGTTCCCGTAATCGAAGAAATACATCCCCCGGGCCGCCAGCGTATTGATGGCCTTCACCTGTCGGCGCAGCGAGCGCTGTACCGCCTCCCTGAAGGCGGCAGGGTCGGCGACCATCAGCCTGTTGGATTCTTCGAACGACAGTCCCGCGGGATAGTAGCCCCCCGCCCACGGGTTGTGCAGGGAGGTCTGGTCGGACCCGAGCTCCACGTCGATGCTCCTGTCGGCCAGCGCCTCCCAGAGGTCGACGATGTTTCCCTGGTAGGCCAAGGATACGGCTTCCCGCTTTTTCCTTGCCTCCTGCATCCGGCTGATGAGGGCGTCGAGGCCATCGTAGATCTCATCCACCCAGCCCTGCTCGTGTCTTTTCCGTGCCGCTGCGGGGTTAACCTCCGCGATCACCCCTCTGGCGCCGGCAATGACGGCCGCCTTGGCCTGGGCCCCCGACATGCCGCCGAGGCCCGAAGAAACAAAGACCTTGCCGCCCAGCCCGGAGGCGCCGCCCCCGATCATCCTGCCGGCGTTGAGCACCGTGATGGTGGTCCCGTGCACGATCCCCTGCGGGCCGATATACATGTACGAGCCGGCCGTCATCTGCCCGTACTGCGACACGCCCAGGGCATTGAATTTCTCCCAGTGGTCGGGGCTTGAATAGTTCGGCACCACCATGCCGTTGGTCACCACCACCCGGGGCGCATCGCGGTGCGAAGGGAAGAGCCCGAGGGGATGGCCCGAATACATGACGAGGGTCTGCTCTTCGGTCATCTCCGCCAGGTATTTCATGGTGAGCAGGTATTGCGCCCAGTTCTGGAATACGGCCCCGTTGCCACCGTAGGTGATCAGCTCGTGCGGGTGCTGTGCCACCGCCGGGTCGAGGTTGTTCTGTCTCATCAGCATGATGGCCGCGGCCTGCTTCGTACGGGCAGGGTACTCGCCGATGGGCCTGGCATGCATGGCATAGCGGGGCCTGAAACGGTACATGTAGATCCTTCCATAAGCCTTCAGCTCCGCTGCAAACTCGGGAGCCAGCACGGCATGGTGGACGGGGTCGAAATAACGAAGGGCATTTTTCAATGCCAGCTTTTTCTCTTCAGGGCTGAGGATGTCCTTGCGCACCGGCGCATGGCTCACCAGTGGGTCGTAAACCGCCGGCCCGGGCAAGGTTGCCGGGATGCCGGTCAAAATGCTTTCTTGAAAATCCGAATGTTTCATCTGGCTGAGAACTTGGAAAAATCATGGATCCGTGAACGGCAAAATTACAACAAATCTTTATCTTTGGCTTTGATCAGACTTATAAACTCCATGAAAACCTATCCGCTCGAGACCGTCGTTTCCGTTGCCCGATCGCTCTCTCCCTATTACAGGGAACTATACCAGGACGTGCCCCCCGAAGGCTGGACGCTGGCCGGCCTGCCCCCTGTCGACCAGCAGTCGTTCTGGAAGCACAACACCGTGCACGGCAACCGCCTGCTCACCGGCGCCATGGCCGACGGCATCATCTTCAAGAGCGGGGGCACCACGGGCATGCCGAAGTTCTCGGTTTATTCGCGGGAGGAATGGGAAACGATGACCGGCACCTTCGGGTACCACCTTGCCGAAGGCGGCCTTGAAAAGGGCGACCGGGTGGCCAACCTCTTCTATGCCGGCGAGCTGTACAGCAGCTTCCTCTTCCTCCACGACAGCCTGCAGCGCTGCCCCGTGGAGGTGATGATCTTTCCCATCTCGGGCGCCGCACCCGTCGACTTCATGGCCCGCGAACTGAAGGATTTCGGGATCAACACCCTGCTGGGAGTCCCCACGCAGCTCATCAACCTAACCGAACATATCAGGAAGGAGAAGATCCGTGGCCTCGACATCAGAAAGGTGTATTTCGGCGGGGAGAGCATGTACGAGGACCAGCGGGCGCTGATGGAGGAAGTGTTCCCGGGCATCCGGATCTTTTCGGTGGGCTACGCCAGCGTCGACGGCGGACTGCTGGGATTCATCGACAGGGGCTGCGGCTTCAACGAGCACCGTGTCTTCGACGGCTACAACATCATCGAGATCGTTGACGAGGCGACCGGCGAAGTGATCAGCGAGACCAACAGGGAAGGCCGCATCCTCACCACCAACCTCTCGCGACTGCTCATGCCCATCATCCGTTACCCTGCGGGCGACCGCGGCATTTGGATCGAGGAAGAGGGCGCCCCCAACAGGAAGTTCAGGATCATGGGCCGCTCGGAGGAGGGGGCGCGCATCGGCGTGGTCACCATGTATGCCGACAACTTCATGCATATCCTCCACCTGCTGAAGCCGGTCTTCCATGCGGCCAATTTCCAGATGGTGATCGACCACCTGGGGAGGCTCGACAGGCTCACCCTGCGCATCGTGGTCGACGACCCTTCAGCCGTAAAGCCCGAATGGGAGGAGCAACTGCTGGAGACCATCTTCCGCGAGCGGCCCGAGTTCAGGGAGGAGATCGCCATCGGCGGCGTGCACCCCATCAGCGTGGAGTGGACAGGGCCCGAAGCGCTCAACGTAAACCCGCGCACCGGCAAGATCCGGCGCATCATCGATAACAGGTTCAAATAATAACGATATGTCGAAATTTTCATCACCCGTGGTGCCCGACCCTGCTGCGCTGGCAGCCGTGCAACGGCTCTGCGACCTTGACACGCCCTACCGCACCGGGAAGGACATGGACGAGCTTTTCCTTGACGCCATGCGCGAGATCATCGACTGGCATGGCGGGCGCTGCGGCTTTTACCGTGACCTGCTCGACAGGGAAGGCTTTGCGCCCGGACAGCTCAGGACGATGGACGACCTGGCGCGGATCCCCTTCATCCATGCCAACTTCTTCAAGTCGCACAGCATAAGGTCGATCCCCGAAGAGGATATCGAGATCACCCTCACCTCCTCGGGTACCATGGGGCAGAAGAGCCAGATGTCCTTCGACCGCTGGTCGATCGCCGCCGGCAGGCGCATGGTCGACTTCGTGTACGACCACTTCGGATGGTTCGAGCCCGGCAGGGAGACCAACTACCTGGTGAGCAACTACGAGCCGGAGGAGGGGTCTACGCGCGGCACCACCAACACCAGCCGCTACCTCACGAAATATGCCCCTGCACGGCATGTCAACTACGTGTTGCGGCTTACGGGCGAGGGCACGCACGAGTTCGACCTTTTCGGCAGCATAGAGGTGCTGAAACGCTACGAGGCCGAGGGGCTTCCCGTGCGGATGATCGGCTTCCCCTCCTTCATATTTTTCATCCTCGACAGGATGAAGAAGCTGGGCGAGCGCAACCTCAGGCTCCACGAAGACTCCCTGGTGTTCTTTGCCGGCGGGTGGAAGGGCTACGCCGACAGGCAGCTGTCGAAGCCCGAACTTTACGCCAGGCTGGGCGAACAGCTGGGCATCCCCGACAGCCGCTGCCGCGACGGCTTCGGCTCGGTGGAGCACAGCGTACCCTATGTCGAATGCGGGCACCACCACATGCATGTGCCGGTATGGTCGAGGGTCTTCATCAGGGATGTGCGCAACCTCGAAGTGCTGGGTTACGGAAAGCCAGGGTACCTGTGCTTCGTCACCCCCTACATCACCTCCGTGCCGGCGGTGAGCGTGATGATGGGCGACCTGGCCATACTGCACGACGCAAAGGACTGTGGCTGCGGCATCGCCACGCCCTGGTTCGAGGTCGCGGGGCGGGCGGGCATCTCCAAGAACAAGAGCTGTGCCGTTTCGGCGGCCGAGTTGCTAAAAAAAGAAAGTATCTGACATGGAAAAGAAAGAATACCTCTGGCGGGGAGCATGGATCAGCGAAGCCGATTTTGAAGACAAGGTGGTGAACATCGGGAAGGATACCGCTGCCGACCTCCGCCTGCGCATAGATCCTGCCGTGCTTTTCCGGGCCTGCGCCGTCTACCGCGACAAGCTGCTGGAAGGCGACAACCAGGAACTCATCGATTCGCTGGTGGCTGCCGGCAACACCGCCGAACATGCCCGGCAGACCATCGACGAGATCGTGGCCTTCCTCGACCCGGAATTCCTCGAAGAGAAGATGAAGCGCGAGCTGGGCAGCGACAACCCTTTCATCCTGCATCGCAACGACTTCCGCAGCGACGCCTTCGAGGCCTGGGCACCCCTGGGACTGCTGGTTCATGTGGTGCCGGGCAACGCGCCCACCGTGGCACCGCTCAGCATGGTGGAAGGGCTGATGAGCGGCAACATCAACGTGCTGAAGAACAGCAGCAGGAACGGCAACTTCCCCCAGCTGGTGCTGAAAGGCATCGTTGATGCCGACCCTTCGGGCTCTCTTGCACCCTTCGTTTACGCTTTCAGGCTTTCGTCGTCGCGCAGGGACATCCTGGGCCTGCTCTTCGATGCTGCCCACGGCATCGCCGCCTGGGGCGGCGAAGAGGCGGTGGCGTCGGTGCAGAAGATGGCCCCCGCGGGGACCCGCATCATCGACTGGGGGCACCGCATCAGCTTCTCCTATGTGAGCCGTGAGATGAAGGACGACATACCCACCCTGGAGAACATCGCCTACGACATCTGCGTGATCGAGCAGCAGGCCTGTTCCAGTCCCCAGTGCCTCTACCTGGAGACCGGCAGCCGTGATGAGCTGCTCTCTTTTGCCAAAGCTTTCGCCGAAGTGCTCGACAGGGTGTCGCAGACCTTTCCCCAGCCGGGGATCAGCATGGCCGAGATGGCCGAGATCACCAATGTGACGCAGGTGGCCCGCCTGGGTGCCGGCCTCGGCGAGTCGGAGGTGATCGAGTCGTCGGCCCGGACATGGCGGGTGCTGGTCGACTACCGTCCCGGCCTCAGGCCTTCGCCCCTGTACCGCACCATATGGGTGAAGCCCCTGCCCGCCGATAGCATCGTGGCCACGCTGAGGCCGCTGCGCACCTACCTGCAGACGGCAGGCCTGGCTTGCCCCCTGGACCGGCTGGGCGCCATCGGCAGGGAGCTGGTGCAGGCCGGCGTGACCCGCATCAAGCGGCCCGGCCACCATCTCGACGGTTATGCCGGCGAGCCGCACGACGGGGTGTATGCACTGCAACGCTATTGCCGCCGCATATGCCTGCAGCTCGGCAGCCTCACCGACGGGCTCACCAGCTTCGCCGACCTGGAAGAACAGCAGGAACCTTTCCTGCCCGGCGACAGCCCGGTGATCCACAAGGAAGACTTTATCAGCCGGACGGTGCCCGACGAATACTCCGAGCTCTTCTTCAAGAGCGGTGGCACCAGCGGCAAGCCCAAGATGGCCGTGTACACCTATGAGGACTACCACCGGCAGATGTTTGCCGCCTCGGAGGCACTCTTCGCCGCCGGCCTCGACCCGGCCACCGACCGCTGCATGAACCTTTTCTTCAGCGGGGAGCTCTATGGCGGGTTCATCAGCTTCTGGACCATCCTGGAAGGCATGGGGGCTACGCAGTTCCCGATGACGGCCGTGCCGGAATACGGGCATGTGGCCAGGACCATCATCGAGAACAGGGTGGACACCCTGCTGGGGATGCCGTTCTATTTCTCACAGTTGTTCGACGCCTGCAAGGATGAATTGAAAGCCTATGGCGGCATCAAAAAGATCTTTTACGGCGGCGAGCATATGAGCCTCGCCATGCAACGATACTACAAGGACGAGTTTGGCGTGGAGGTGGTCAGATCCGCCATCTATGGCAGCAACGATGCAGGCCCCCTCGGCTATAGCTGCCAGCACTGTGAAGGCAGTGTACACCATGTGATGACCCGTACCCAGTACCTCGAGATCTACAAGCTCGACGAGGACCGGCCCGTGGACAGGGGGGAGACCGGGAGGCTCATCTTCACCTCACGCTACCGAAAAGGACAGGACCTGTTCCGTTACGAGATCGGCGACCTGGGCCGCTGGGTGGAAGGGCCCTGTGCCTGCGGCAGGACGTCGCCGCGCTTCGAGCTGCTGGGACGCTTCGGCGACATCTTCAAGATGGGACCACTGTTCAACTACAACGAGTTTAAAAAGATACTGGAAGACCACCTGGGTTACGGCGACGACCTGCAGCTGATCCTCGAAACCGCGGCCGCCAACAAGCAGAAGATCACCGTAAGGGTGAACCGCAGCACCGGCATGGCAGCGGAAGCGGTAAAGGATGCCCTGCTCGAAAATTTCGCAGTGCTCCGCGATATGGTGGTCAACGACGACCTCATAGTACTCACTGTGGAGCCGGTGGCCAGCCATGAATTCGAAAAGATCGCGGCCAGCGGAAAACTCATGAAGATCATCGACAAAAGGAAGGTGCATGCATGAAAAGATACCACCATTCGAAGCTGACCATACAGAATGATGTTGCCAACCTGCCCGAGGCACAGGCCTGCCTGAGCAGTGTGGCCGGAAGAATTGGTTTCAGCGGGCACGACAACAAGCACCTGCAGCTGGCTTTGGAGGAAGCGCTCACCAATGTGATCAGGCATTCCTTCGCCCCCGGCGAGCTTGCCGACATCGACATCGAGTTTACACAGGTGCCCCTCGGGCTCAGGATCAGCATCTGGGTGAAGGGGATCCCTTTCGACCCGGCCCTGTTTCCCGTATACAGCAGGAAGGAACTGGAGGAAAACCTCAACGACCGCGGCCTGGGCAACTACCTGATAAGGAAGGTCATGGATGAGTATGCCTACATCAACCACGGCAGGGACGGCATAGAGGCCATCATGGTCAAGAACCTGCCCGCGCAGTCGATCGAGGAGATCATCCGCGGGGAGAAAAAAGCAAAACCTGCCCCCGCAGAAAAAGTGGCGGCAAAACAACCCTTTACAGTGGGCCTGATGAAGCCCGAAGAGGCGGTGGAAGTGTCGCGACTGGCCTACTACGCCTATGGCTACACCTACCCTTACGAAAAGATCTATTACCCCGACAAGGTAGCCAGGCTCAACGAGAGCGGCAAGATGGTGTCGATGGTGGCCAGGCTGGAGAGTGGCGAGATCATCGGCCACGCTGCCCTCGAGAGGGCATCCGATGAGTTCGACAACGCGGAGCTGGGCATCGCCTTCAGCAATCCTTCGTACCGGGGCATGGGCATCATGAACAGGCTGTGGGAGGCCCTCATCGAAGAGGCGGCCAGGGAAAGGATATTCGGAGTGTTTGCCATGTCGGTGACCACGCATCCCTTCTCGCAGAAGGCATCGCACCATTTCGGCCTCAACGACTGCTCGCTCCTCCTCTCGAAGGGGCCGGTGATCAGCTTCAGGGACATAAAGGAAAGCACCCACCCGAGGGAAAGCATCATGATCACCTACCGCTACCTCTTCCCCCCCGGGAAGATGGTGATCTACCCCCCGCCTAAGCACGGCGCGATGGTGAAAAAGATCCTGAACAAGCTGGGCCTTGAACCGGAGATCAGGGAAAGCCAGGCGAGCTTTAACGATCTCAGGGGAAAACGCACGGAACTGAAAGTAAAACCGGCCCCGGACCTGGGCACCGCCACCATACAGGTTGACTGCTACGGCGAGCACGTGGTGAAAAAGGTGGCCGAGGACCTGCGGCAGTTCTGCGTGGAACGCCACGAGACCATATACCTGGCCCTCAACCTCCACGATCCTTACACGGCCGTGATGTGCCGGGAGTTCGAAAGCAAGGGCTTCTTCTTTGCGGGCCTGCATCCCGCCGGGCCGGAAACCACCTTCCTGGTGCTGCAATACCTCAACAACCAGGTGATGGACTATGAGGCCCTCAGGATTGATTCGGAATTCGGGAAGGAACTGGCGGCTTATGTAAGATCATGTGACCCGGGTGCCCGATGATGGCCGCTAGTAATTGTCGGGGATGTTCTTCATGATATTCGAGATGAACTCGCGGGCGCGGAAGAGCTGTGCCTTGACCGTCCCCAGCGGGAGGTCGAGCTCGGCGGCAATCTCCTCGTAGGAATACTCCTTGAAATAGCGCAGTTCGATGAGCTGGCGGTAGTGTGGTTTGAGCTTCTCGACCACCTCGCGCATCAGCCCCATTTTTTCCTTCTTCATCACATTTTCTTCAGGATCGGGGGAATCGGAGGCGATATAGTTGGCCAGCTCGTTGCCCTCCTCCCCGTCGGGGCTGTCGTTCATCGAGAAGGTGCGCTTTTTCTTCTTTCGCATGAAGTCGATGCAGTTGTTCGAAGCGATCTTGAACAGCCAGGTACTGAAAGCGTATTCGGGGGTATACTGTCCGAGCTTCTTGAACGCCTTGCCAAAGGCCTCGATGGTGAGGTCGTCGGCATCGCTGCTGTTGTTGGTCATCTTCAGCAGCATGAAGTAGAGGGAGTCGCGGTAGTTGTTCATCAGGGCTGCATACGCCCGCTGGTCGCCATTGTTAATGGCAGCCTGTACCAGCTGGTAGTCGCGCAAAGCCTTGTCGGTCAGATTTGGATTTACTTCCATTTATCAGGTTTACTGAATAAATTCACCACACTGAGCATCGGGTAAAAGATGACCAGGAACAATTCCGCTAAAGGCGAAAGTAATAATAATTTCCTTTCGTTCAGTTTCTTCATGCATTTTTTGGTGATCACCAGCTGGCTTGCCAGCCTCAGCACAAAAACACCCAGCGTGACCAGGATGTTCATCTGCAGGACCAGCAAAAGTGCGAACATGATCCAGAAAGCTGCCTGGCTGAACGACCAGGCCCCGAGCAGCCACTTGAATTTGCCACGGTAATACTTCCATGTGGTGAGGTGGCGCCTTTTCTGCTTTATCCAGGCCGTCAACGAACGCGGGGGCTCGGACAGGGTGTGGCTGCCTTCCCCTACCTCCACCGCTACATTGTGCCTGGTGGCCGCCCGGTTGATGAAGAGGTCATCGTCGCCCGAGCTCACCGTATAGTGAGAGGAGAATCCCTTGTGCCGGTAGAATAACGACTTGCGATAGGCCATATTCCTCCCCACGCCCATGTAAGCATTGCCCCCCAGGGCGTAGGAAAGGTATTGTATGGCCACCCAGAGCGTGTCGTAGCGGACCAGGATATTGAGCGGCCCCCGCTTTAGCTCGTAGGCCCCGTAACCCAGCACGATCTCTTTCCCTTCGGTAAAATTCCTTGACATCCGGCTGATCCATTGCCCGGAAGAAGGCCGGCAGTCGGCATCGGTAAGCAGGATGATATCGTGCCTGGCCGACTTGATGCCGATGGATAGCGGGAACTTCTTCCCCCTGAAAAAGTTCAGGTCCTGGCTCAGGTTCACGATCTTCAGCCGGGGGTATTCACGCGAGAAGTCCTCCAGCAGCTCCAGCGTGTCGTCCTGCGAATTGTCGTTGACCACCACCAGCTCGAAGTCGGGGTGATCCTGCTCCATGATGAGGGGGATGTTCTTCTTCAGCCTGGCATATTCATTCCTGGCACAGATCACCACCGACACGGGTTCAGCACCGCGGGCTTCATCTTTCTTCCGGTGGAAGGCCAGCCGGCGGAACACTCCCCAGAAGTAAACCATCTGTACCAGGAAGAATGCGAGGTACAACAGCATGGCCAGCTGTTCGGCGATTTGCTGCGGAAAATAGGGAAGCTGCATCTCCGGGGTGTTTAGGCGAAATTATAGATACTTGCTGAATAAAACATATCTTTGAACGTTTTTTTATAAACATCATGAAGTTTATAATTCAGGGCTCCGACAAGTACTCATCGGCACGTGCCGGAATGCTGGAAACGGCGCACGGCATGGTAGAGACCCCTGTCTTCATGCCCGTGGGCACGGCGGCCAATGTCAAGGCCGTGCATTTCAGGGACCTGGCCGACGACATCGGGGCAAGGATCATCCTGGGGAACACCTACCATCTCTACCTGAGGCCCGGCACCGACATCCTGCGGAAGGCGGGCGGGCTGCACGGATTCACGGGCTGGGACAGGCCCATGCTCACCGACAGCGGCGGCTACCAGGTGTATTCGCTCAGCGACATCAGGAAGCTGAAGGAGGAAGGGGTCACTTTCCAGTCGCATATCGACGGCTCGAGGCATATGTTCAGCCCGGAGAACGTGATCGACATCCAGCGCATCATCGGTGCCGACATCATCATGGCTTTCGACGAATGCACCCCCTACCCCTGCGACTATGCCTATGCCGAAAAGTCGATGGAGATCACCCACCGCTGGCTGAAACGCTGCATCACCCGGTTCTCGGCCACCGAACCACTTTACGGGCACGGGCAGGCCCTCTTCCCCATCGTGCAGGGCAGCACCTATGCCGACCTGAGGAAGCGCTCGGCCGAAGAGATCAGTGCGGCGGGGGCCGAAGGCAACGCCATAGGCGGGCTGTCGGTAGGCGAGCCCCACGAGGTGATGTATGAGATGACGGCGCTGGTGTGCGGCATACTACCTGCCGACAGGCCGCGTTATCTCATGGGAGTGGGCACCCCGGCGAACATCCTCGAGAGCATCGCCCTCGGCATCGACATGTTCGACTGCGTGATGCCCACAAGGAACGGAAGGAACGGCATGGTCTTTACCAGGAACGGATTCATGAACATGCTCAACAACAAGTGGAAGGATGATTTCTCCCCCCTCGACGAGGAAGGAAGCTCATATGTCGACACGGCATACAGCAAGGCCTATGTGCGACATCTCTTCAAGGCCGGGGAACTGCTCGGGGGCATGATCGCCAGCATGCACAACCTGGCCTTTTACATGTGGCTGGTGGATGAAGCCAGGAAACAGATCATGGCCGGGACCTTCAGCGGCTGGAAAGACACCATGGTAAGGAAAATATCAACGAGGCTATAGCGGAGCAGATGAAGATCCTCGACATATATATCATCAAAAAGTTCCTCGGCACCTTTTTCTATGCCATCTCCCTGCTCATCGTGATCGTGATCATCTTCGACATCTCGGAAAACATCGACGAATTCCTTGAAAAGAATGCCCCGCTGGAGGAGATCATCTTCAACTACTACCTCAATTTCATCCCTTATTTCATCAACCTCTTCGTATACCTTTTCACCTTCATCTCGGTGATTTTCTTCACCTCCAAGCTGGCCTCCAACACCGAGATAGTGGCCATGCTCAGCGGCGGGGTGAGCTATTACCGCTTTCTCAGGCCCTACTTCATCTCGGCCGTCATCCTGGCCCTGATGTCGTTCTACCTGGGGAATTTCCTCATCCCCCATACCAACATCAAGCGGAGGGAGTTCAAGGACAAGTACATGGAGAACCTGAACCAGGACAAGGACCGCAACATCCACCTGAAGACAGGGCCCCAGACCTATGTTTACCTGGAGAATTTCAATGTGACGACCAATACCGGCGTGAAGTTCAGCCTCGAAACCTTCGAGGGCAACAAGCTCGTTTACAAGATGATGGGCGACCGGCTTCGCTGGGACAGCACAAGGAATTTCTGGATGGTCGATAATTATTCCATCCGTGAGATCGATGGCCTGCAGGAAACGCTCCGCAGGGGGAACCGCCTCGACACCGTGCTCAACCTCAAGCCTTCCGACCTTTATGTGAAGAAGGAGGATTTCGAGGAGATGAATTTCTGGGAGCTGCGCGACAGGATCGAGGAGGAGCGGCAGAAAGGATCGCAGAAGGCCAAGGTCTACGATGTGGAGAAGCACAAACGCATTGCCGGCCCCTTTGCCACGATCATCCTCACACTTATAGGGGTCACCCTTTCAAGCCGCAAGATACGGGGCGGCATCGGCATGCACCTGGGACTGGGTATCGGGTTTACCTTCACCTACATCCTGTTCATGCAGGTGTCGATCGTGTTTGCCACCTTCGGCAACCTGTCGCCCTTCCTGGCGGCCTGGATCCCGAACCTCATCTTTGCGGTCGTGGGGCTTGTCCTTCTGTGGACGGCTCAGAAATAACCCCTTTTACATCACGACTTTTCAATATTCGCCGGGGTACAGCATATGCAGGAACTCCAGGAAAAGGTCGTCGGGCCGGTAGGCATGCAGCTTGCAGTTATACAGGATGATGATGGTCGCATCTTTCTCGGGAGAGTGCATCATCACCGAGGTATATCCCTCGATACCCCCGTTATGGCCCAGGAAGCCGTGCACGGCAAACAGGCCGATGCCGTATGCCGAGTCTCCTTTTAGCGGTTCAAGGCTGTTCAGCCTCAGCTGCTGGACGGAATCACTCAGCAGGCCGCCCTTGACCATGGCTTCGACGTAAACCCTGAGGTCGTAGACATTGGATACCATCCCGCCGGCAGCCTGTGCCCACGATACATCCCAGGCTTCAGTTACATCCGGCCATGAGGGGTCGAAATCATCCGTGAAATACCCCCTGGCGTGATAGCCGGGCATGTCGCTCCCCGAGGCGTGGTAAGTAGTATTTTTCAGCCCGAGGGGGATGATGATGCGGTCGCGGATCTCCTCTCCGAGCGTCCTGCCCGTGATCAGTTCGATCACCTTCCCGATCATCACCGTGTTGGAATTGCTGTAGTTGAAGGCCGTACCTGGGTCGAAAAGGTATGGATAGCCCGCCGAGATGTCGAGCAGTTCGTCTGTGGTCCATACCCGGAAAGGGTTGTTGAGCCATTCCTCGTAGAATTCGACGGCATCGGTGTAGCTGTGTATGCCGCTGCGCATATTGCCCAGCATGCGCATGGTGACCTCGTCGCTGCGCGGGAAACCAGGGACATAGGTGCTGAGTATATCTTCGGTGCCAAGCAGCCCCTCATCGACGAGCTGCAGCATCACGGTATTGGTAAAGGTCTTGGTGTTGCTGCCGATCCTGAACAGCATCGTCCCGTTCATGGGCAGCTGGCTGAAAACCTCAGCCACACCCGTGGCATGCACCAGTTCCACGCCGGAGGACTTGTCCCACACCCCGACGACCATGCCCGGCACGAAAGTGTTGTTTACCACCGAATCGCATTTGGCTTTCAGTTGTTCACTCAAGGTGTTGACAGGAGATAAGGGCTGGTCATCGCTCTTGTTGCAGGATGCCGTCACCAGCAAAGAAAGGATGAACAGCAGGAAAGATGATCTCGGGTTCATTTTCATTTGAAAACAGGTTTATGGATTACCGTAAAGGTATGAAAAACATCTTAGGGGCAAGTTTATCGAAGAGCGGGCGCATTTCCTGCTCCAGGGTGCAGGCGTCATGCCCGTCGCCGTCGAAGATGCCATAGACCACCGAGCCGCTGCCGCTCATGGAGGCATACTGCGCCCCGGCGGCGTACATCAGCTCCCTGATCTCCCTGACGCGGGGATAAAGGCTGAAGACCGGTTGCTCGAAATCGTTGACCAGTAAATCCTTCCATTCCCCGACGGGGGTTTTTATGATTTCGCGGAGCGAAGGGCGGCCGGCAGCCGGTCTTACCATGGCATAGGCCTCACGGCTGCTGATGTGGATGCCCGGATCTGCCAGCAGCAGTAGTTTTCCCGCCAGGCCGGTATCCACATCTTCCAACACCTCTCCCCTGCCGGAGGCCAATACGGGCCTGTTGCGGATGAAGAAGGCGCAGTCGCTGCCCAGCTTCGCCGCCAGTTGTTCAAGGGCAGCATCATCAAGGCCAAGGCTGAACATATTGTTGAGCATGAGAAGGGTGCAGGCCGCATCCGAGGAGCCCCCGCCAAGCCCGGCGCCCACCGGGATGCCCTTGAGCAGGTGGATCGCGACGGGCGGAAGGTCATGGCTT
>JAXGTH010000066.1:0-14182 GCA_040775045.1 Bacteroidales bacterium | reverse complement strand
GGCATATGTTTTCTGAAGATGGGGGATTTCGAGCAGGCCATCGACTACCTCGAATCCCATGATCCTTCCGATCAGATCATCGGTCCCATGGCCATTGGTGCCATCGGCGATGCCTATATGGAACTCAACGAACCCGACCGGGCCGCAGGCTATTATCTGGATGCCGCAGAGGAGCAGATCAACGACTTTACCTCGCCCATGTTCCTCCTCAAAGCCGGCATGGCATACGAACTGCTTGGTGAATTTGATGAAGCATACGAAATTTATAACAGGATCTACACCGATTTTTACAGGAGCAACGAAGCCAGGACCATCGAACGTGACCTGGCAAGGGTCAAACGCCTGGCTGAAACCGAATAAACATATAAGCGTTTCATAATTGCATACCCGGCCACAACGGCCGGGTATTTTTTTTATCTTTAACCGATCGTTTGACTTATGGATAAAAGCGATATCAGGATAGTTTTTTTCGGGACACCGGAATTTGCCGTTGCCTCACTCCGTGCATTGACAGAACATCATTATGAGGTTGTGGCCGTGGTTACCGCTCCCGACAGGCCGGCAGGGCGCGGGCAGCAGGTCAGTATTTCAGCTGTGAAGGATCTTGCCTTGAGATGCCGTATCCCTGTGCTTCAGCCGGAGAACCTCCGCGATGCGGAATTCCTTGAACAACTCGAAGCATACCATGCCTCTCTTTTCATCGTGGTGGCTTTCCGCATGCTGCCACGGGAGGTCTGGGCCATGCCCCCGCTGGGGACCTTCAACCTGCATGCATCGCTGCTTCCGCAGTACAGGGGGGCTGCCCCCATTAACCGAAGCATCATGAACGGGGAAAAAAGGGGAGGGGTGACCACCTTCTTTATCAGGGAACAGGTCGACACCGGAAATATCATTTTCAGGGAAGAAACCTCCATCGGCGATCATGAAACGGCAGGGCAATATCACGACAGGCTTAAGGAGCTGGGTGCATCGCTGCTCATCAGGACGGTGGAAGCGATCAGGGAGGGCCATGTGATCGCCCGCCGGCAGGAGGAATTCATCGCTGAAGGCGAGGTGCTCAAAACGGCACCCAAGATCCGCAAGGAGGACCGCAGGATCGATTGGAACAGGCCGGCCGGGGAGGTGTTCAACCTTATCCGTGGATTGAGCCCCGATCCGGGTGCCCATGCCGAATTCCCGCTCATGAATAGTGATAAGATGTATATGAAGATCTATCGCTCCGAAGTTGTGCCATGCGATGATGACATCCCTCCGGGTAAGGTTATCACCGACTATAAAACCTATTTTTATGTTCGCTGCAGCGACGCCTGCCTTAGCCTGACCGAAGTGCAGCAGGCGGGGAAAAAAAGGCTGTCCGTCAGCCAATTCCTGGCGGGTTTGAAGCCTGGAAACGAGGGCATGTTCCTCTGAAAGCCGCAAAACTTCGTTACAACACTACGTAGACAGGCTTTTTCAGCCGAGTTATTAACAAAAACTCACATTTATTAACATTTTGGGCGGTTTCAGATGGAATTACTTGACATTGTTTCTAAAACCCTTATATTTGTGGTGTTTTGAACTTATTAAAAGTATTATTAATTTAAAATTGTGGTAAAATGAATAAGGCAGAATTAATTGATGCAATTGCAGCTGATGCTGGTTTGACCAAAGCAGATGCAAAAAGAGCTCTTGAGGCTTTTGTTGGCGCTACAACTGGCGCACTGAAGAAAGGTGATCGCGTTGCCCTCGTTGGCTTTGGTACATTTGGTGTATCGAAACGCGCTGCCAGGAAAGGCAGGAACCCCCAGACCGGGAAAGAAATCAAGATCGCCGCTAAGAAAGTGGTAAAATTCAAACCTGGTAACGAACTGGCTAACACAGTAAAATAATTACCTGTAAAAGAATTTTTCGGAGGCTGTCCCCACAGGGCAGCCTTTTTTATTTTATCCCTGGCCCCGGCCACCCAAGCAAGAACCTGAAGGGCAGGAGGGCGTCCTCACCGGCATACTCGATGCCGATACGCGGGCCGGCCGATACCGTGCAGTTGCTGATGTCGAGGCCCCTGTCCTCGATCCAGATCCTTTCACCTGTCAGGTCTTCTCCGCTATGATCGTAATGGATCCCCAGTGCCTGGGCCAGCTTTCCGGGACCCGCAGTATCGGGCGTGCCGCCGGGCTGTTTCCTTCTTTTCAGCATCGATGCAATCCCTTCAAGAGGGTAAACGGCCCTGACCAGCACGGCATGGGGTGTGCCCGGAGGCCCGGTAACGATATTGAAAAGCGAATGTATGCCGTAGATCAGGTAAACGTAGGCATGCCCCCCGCCAAGATACATGGGTGCCGTACGAATGGTGTTTCGGCCGCCATATGCATGCGATGCCCGGTCGGTAATGCCGGCATAGGCCTCGGTCTCGGTAATGATCCCTGCAGTTATGTTCCCGTCAAAGGATGTAACCAGGACCTTTCCCAGGAAATCCCTGGCAAGGCCAACAACATCATCGCTTTGGTAAAATGCTTTGCTGAGCTTCATCTGATCCTGGAAGGAACCCTAATTCACGATATATCCTATCCCGATACTGATATTAATGGTTGTGATCTGCTGCCTGAAGGCATCTTCCCTTAACACTTCGAAATTCGTCCCCGTCGTCTGGACATCCCTGAAATAAGGTTCGGCATAAACATAGTCGGCCATCAGCAGGAAATACTGTTTTCGTGTTCTCTGATAACGGAATCCTGCACCGGCATCCAGCATCCACGACAGGGCGGTCGACTGTTCAATATTGAGTTCCTTATCCTCTTCACCGGTTTCCTTCCCGGTAACGTATACTGCAGGAGAGTATGCGTAGAGGAATCCTCCCAGGACCCTGCCTTCGAGGAAGAGCTTGTTGGTAACGAGCGGCAGGCTTGCTGTCGGGCCTGCGATCAAGCCACCGGTCCCCCAGCTTTTGCTTTCCACCACCCAGCGGGTATCGGGGAGAGCCTGGGCAAACTGTTCAGTGAACCATTCCTGCACCTTTATGTAATCATATCGATTCACTGACCCGTTGAGCATACCTGTAAGGCTGATATATTCATTGAACCGATAGCCGAAGGTGATGTTGAAATTACCGCCGGGCCTGGCAAAACCGGAAGCCTCATCATCAAAATCGGTGTTGGCATATTCACCCGTGGGAATGCTGATCCCGGCGCCGAGGCTTACGGGGACATCCCCCTCCTGGGCCTTCGCCCCGAGGCCGATGGACAGCATCAGGGAGAGGAATGATATGGTCATTAAAGTGTTCCTCATATAGATTCTCTTTTGCTCAAAGGTAATCACTTTCTAGAAAATCCTGAACTGTTTTCGCCAGCTGTATAATTGTTTCTCGTCTACATCCACCTTCCCGTTATCGACGAGCCACATCACCACGTTGATCACCTTGTCTTCGGGGAATTTGCGGGCAAGGAACAGGAGCTCGTTCAAGGCCTGGGGTTTTTCCTTCAGCGCTGGTTTGATCTTACCGAGGATCTCGTTAAATTCCAGTTCGTTCACATTGATCTTATTCCTCTCGAGGCAAACATCGCAGATCCCGCAGCGCTGCGAATCGCTTTCACCGAAATATTTCAGGAGCAACTGGCTACGGCACTGGTTGCCGGTCTGTATGTAATCGAGCACCGACTGCATCCTTTTCAGGGCGGCCTTCTTCCTGTCGGCATAATGCTTATTGGACAATACCAGCGATTTGCTGTCGATGCGGTCGCCGACCAGCAGGATCTGCGGTGAGTGCTTCATGGGGATATAGGTGAGCAGGCCCAGCTTCTGCAGTCGTACGAGGGCGGCCCTGATCTTGTCGTCGGTGGTGCCGGCCCTGCGGGCCAGCTCCTTTTCGTTGATACGCACAAACTCGGTGAAGATCCCCCCGTAGGAGCGCAGCAGCAGCTTGATGAAGGTATCGTAGGCGGGATGTTCCACCTGGAAGGTATAAAGCTCGTTATGGTTGACGTTGAACATGGCCCTCGACGGACTTTCCAGTGCGCTGTCGAGAAGGATATAACCTTCCTTCTCCATGATATTGAGGGCACTGTATACGGTGGATGTGTTCATCCTGTACCTGGTGGCAAATTCCTGAAGGTCGAAATCGAATTGCTGGTCACGGCCGCTGCCGACAGGGATCTGGTAATAGTTGCCAATGGCATTGTATACCGAGCGGATCACTTCCGGTTCGGGGAAGGATAGCCCCAGGTTCTGTTTGGCATTCCTGATATCGGCTTCTTCATAGAGTTGCACGGCATAGGCCTTTTTACCGTCGCGACCCGCGCGCCCGGCCTCCTGAAAATAGGCCTCAAGACTGTCGGGCAGGTCCCAGTGCACAACGAACCGCACCCCGGGCTTGTCGATGCCCATGCCGAAAGCATTGGTCGCTACCATCAAGGGCTTCTTGTCTTTCATCCATTCATCCTGCCGGTACTCCCTCTGTCCGGCATCGAGACCTGCATGGTAATAGGTCGACCTGATGCCGTTCTTATTCAGGAATTCCGACACCTCACGGCATTTTCTCCTGTTGCGGACGTATACGATGCCCGAACCTTTCACGCTTCCGACGATCTTCAGCAATCGACCGCCCTTGTCCTCTTCATGGAAAACGACATACGACAGGTTCTTGCGTTCAAAACTTTTCCGTAGCACCTTCTTTTCCCTGAAAAGCAGTTTCTCCTGGATGTCGTCGATCACGCCCGGCGTGGCGGTGGCAGTGAGTGCCAGCACGGGAACGTTACCCGTATCGGGCCGTATCTCGGCGATGTTAAGGTAAGGGGGCCTGAAGTCGTAACCCCACTGCGAAATACAATGGGCCTCATCGACAGCCAGCAGGCATACGTTCATCTTTCGCAGGTTCATGCGGAAAGTGTCGGTGGCCAGCCGCTCCGGCGATACGTAAAGGAATTTGAGACTGCCGTATACGCTGTTGTTGATCACGAGGTCGATCTCCCTGGCATGCATGCCCGAATGGATGGCGGCCGCACTGATCCCCCTTCGCTTAAGGTTCTCCACCTGGTCCTTCATAAGCGCAATGAGCGGAGAGATCACCAGGCAAAGACCCTCCATGGCCAGGGCAGGCACCTGGTAACATATCGATTTCCCGCCCCCGGTAGGAAGCAGGGCCAGGGTGTCGCTGCCCTCCAGCACCGACCTGATGATGTCCTCCTGCAAGGGCCTGAAGGAAGAATAACCCCAGTACTTGACGAGGATATTGCGTATCTCCATCGTTTGGTATTCCGGTTTCCGGTACGAAGTTAGGCAAAAAACTCCAAATATGCTATATGTCAGGCGACTGCCGGGGTGTTGATAAAAATCCTGAAGGCCCAAAGGATAATTTTCTAATTTTGCTGCGGAGGATCGGATGCAAACCACAACGTTCATGATCATATGCTGAGCAGAAGGCACTTAAGGATAAAGGTTTTACAGGCTATATATGCCCATTTTCAGGGCGGCGGTGCCGAAATTACCAGGGGCGAGAAACAACTGCTTGTCAGCATTGACAAGATCCTCGAACTGATCGTATACCAGCTGTCCTTCCTGATCGAAATGCGGGATTTTTCGCACAACCGCATCGAAGAGAGCAAAAAGAAGTTTTTCCCTACCGAGGAAGACCTCAACCCGAACATGCGTTTTGTCGACAACCTGCTCCTTAAGCAGGTAGAGGACAACCGCGAGTTCAGAAAGATGCACGACAGGCTGAAGATCAACTGGTCCGATGAGCAGGGGATGGTCCGTAAGGCCTATCTTGAGCTGAGGGACAGCAGTTTCTTTAAAAAGTACCTTGCGCAGGAAGATGCAACCTATGAGCGTGACAGGGACCTTATCGTGAAAGTGATCAAGAAGGTCCTGATGGATTTCGAACTGCTCGAATACTATTATGAGAGCAGATCCGTATTCTGGGCTTTCGATTCCTACCAGACTGCCAACCTCATGCTGATGAAATTCCTGAAAACACTGAAGCCCTCCGACAATGAATTCACGCCTATGCCTGAAATGCTCAAGGATGAAGAGGGCGAGGAGGACAGGGCCTTCATGATCGGGCTTTTCAGGAAGACCATTGCCAACAGCGATAAATATGCCGTGCTTATCGACGAAAAAGCACGGAATTGGGAACTGGAACGTATCGCCCTGATGGATACGATACTCATCAAGATGGCGCTTGCAGAACTCACCGAATTCCCCTCTATCCCCGTAAAGGTGACCCTGAACGAATACATCGATATCTCGAAATATTACAGCTCCGCCAAGAGCAAGGTCTTTATCAACGGGATCCTCGACAAACTGATCGATGACCTCCGGGAGCAGAAGCTCATCGTAAAGACCGGCAGGGGCTTGATGGAATAATTAAAAGGATTGACTTATGGAACGTATGCGACACCTTACAGTGGCCATCCTGGCCGTTGTCTTTATCCTCCCTTTGATGGTGAATGCCCACCCCGGAAAGGTGCTCAAGGCATTTGCAAGCCCGGGGCAGTTCCCGACCGGGCTTACCCATGACGGCGAGCATGTATGGCTCGCCGACCGCAAGTCACAAATGCTATATTGTATTGATCCGGACGATGGCCGGGTCATCAGGGAGATCCCGTCACCGGCTTACTGGCCAACAGGCCTGGCATGGGATGGCGAGTCCCTTTGGTGTTCAGATGTCAAGGGCGGCCTGCCACTCTCGGAAAATTACCAGGGACTTGTTTACAGGATCGATCCGCGCAACGGCGACGTGCTCAGGGTGATCAGTGCTCCAAGCGAGCGCCCGCGCGACCTGGCCTGGGACGGGAAATACCTCTGGTGCGTGGATGAGGCTGCCGACGAGATCATCCAGTTCAGCCCCGACGACGGTACCACCATCAAGACCCTTCGGGCCCCGGCCAACGACCCGAGAGGACTGGCCTTCGACGGGAAAAACCTCTGGGTGTCGGACCGCATGATGGACGAAATTTATATGGTGGATCCGCAAAACGGTCAGGTCCTCATCATCACCGATGCACCGGGACCTTTTACCAGGGGGCTTGCCTTCGACGGGAAAAACATCTGGGCAGTCGATTCGCAGGAAGATAAACTCTATTGCCTCGTGGCCAGGGACGAAGACCTTTTCGTGCTGAAGAATGAAAGGCATGCTCAGGTAACCTACACCCATATGCTGACCAACTTCGGACCGGGAAAGATGCTCAGCGGGGATATCCACCTTGCAGTGCCCGTTGACCGCGATAACCAGGTGATCGAGCAGATATCACTGAGCCCTGGCTATGATTATGTGACCGACAAAAGCGGGCAAAAGACAGCACATTACCATTTTTCCAACGTTAAGCCCGGTGAGAAGGTGGAGGCGGAAATGGTGACCAGGGCAAAGATATACGAGATCAGGTACTTCATATACCCCGAAAAGGTGGGAGGGCTCGACGAGATCCCTGACGACATCCCTGCCGTTTACCTGGAGAACAACGAAAAGTACCAGACGGACCACCCGGTCATTGCAGAGGCCGTGAAGAAGGTGGTCGGTGATGAGAAAAATCCCTACTGGATCGCCCGTAAAATTTATAATTATTTGATGGATGCCATGTATTACGAGATGACCGGGGGGTGGAACACCGCACCCACGGTGCTGGAGCGCGGTAACGGGTCATGCTCGGAATACAGTTTCGTATATATCTCCATGTGCCGTGCCGCAGGGCTGCCGGCACGCTACGTGGGTTCAGCCGTGGTGCGAGGTGACGACGACTGCATGGACGATGTGTTCCACCGCTGGGTGGAGGTTTACCTGCCCAACTACGGCTGGATACCTGTCGACCCCAGCGGGGGCGACCAGGAACTGCCGCGTAACCAGGCCAACTATTTCGGCCACCTGTCCAACAGGTTCCTGATCACCACCGAAAGTGCCGGTGGCTCCGAAACCATGGAGTGGACCTATAACTCCAACGATTTTTACACTACCGAAGCCAAAACTTTCGTGGTGTCGGATCACTTTGCCGACTGGAAACCGCTGGATAAATAATGCTATAAACATAATCAGCGGAACAAAATCAAGCCAGGATTGTATATATATATGTATGGGCTTCGGCCCTGCTTGAACGGATAAGAAACAGGAAAACACGATTATTTATGGTATTTGACCTTGACATGATCAAAAAAGTGTATGCCGGGATGGCATCACGTGTGGAAATTGCCAGGAAAGTGGTGGGCAGGCCGCTCACCCTGACCGAGAAAATATTATATGCACACCTCGATGGGGGTGAAGCCGGGCAGGCTTATGCCAGGGGGGAGTCGTATGTCGACTTCAGGCCCGACAGGGTTGCAATGCAGGATGCCACGGCACAGATGGCCCTGCTGCAGTTCATGCAGGCGGGAAAGGAAAAGGTTGAGGTGCCCTCCACGGTGCACTGCGACCACCTCATCCAGGCAAAGCTGGGAGCGGCCGCCGACCTTAAGACTGCGAAGGATGCCAACAGGGAGGTTTTCGACTTCCTCGCATCCGTGTCGAATAAGTACGGGCTCGGCTTCTGGAAACCCGGGGCCGGGATCATCCACCAGGTGGTGCTGGAAAATTATGCATTCCCGGGGGGGATGATGATCGGCACCGACTCCCACACGGTGAATGCCGGCGGGCTTGGCATGGTGGCCATAGGGGTGGGCGGCGCCGATGCCGTCGACGTGATGGCAGGCATGCCCTGGGAGCTGAAATTCCCGAAACTTATCGGGGTAAAACTCACCGGCAAACTGAGCGGCTGGACATCGGCCAAGGATGTGATCCTCAAGGTGGCCGGCATCCTTACCGTTAAAGGTGGCACGGGTGCCATCCTCGAGTATTTCGGCGACGGCGCGCAAAGCATCTCCTGTACCGGTAAGGGGACCATCTGTAATATGGGTGCCGAGATCGGTGCCACGACCTCCATCTTCGGCTACGATGACAAGATGCGCGAATACCTGGCCGGCACCGGCAGGGAAGAGGTGGCCATGGAGGCCGACAGGATAGCCGGTCACCTGACAGGCGACCCTGAAGTGTATGCCGAACCCGAAAAATATTTCGACCAGCTCATCGAGATCAACCTTAGTGAACTGGAACCCTATATCAACGGCCCGTTCACCCCCGACCTGGCCACGCCGGTGTCGGAATTCGCCCGGGCGGTGAAGGAGAACGGATGGCCGGAAAAACTGGAGGTCGGGCTTATCGGGAGCTGCACGAATTCATCTTACGAGGACATCACCCGTGCGGCATCGGTGGCACAACAGGCCATCGACAAGAATCTGAAGGTGAAGTCGGAATACACGGTCACGCCGGGTTCCGAACAGGTGCGCTATACCGTTGAACGCGATGGCTACCTGGGCGTGTTCGAGCAGATCGGCGGGGTGGTGCTGGCCAACGCCTGCGGCCCCTGCATCGGGCAGTGGGCCAGGCACGGTGCCGACAGGCAGGAGAAGAACTCGATCATGACCTCCTTTAACAGGAACTTTGCCAAGCGCAACGACGGCAACCCCAACACCCACGGCTTCGTGGCTTCACCCGAGATCGTGACGGCCTATGCCATCGCAGGCACGCTGGATTTTAATCCCATGACCGACTACCTTGTGAACGAAGACGGGGAAAAGGTGAAGCTCGACGAGCCCAGGGGCATCGAATTCCCGGTTAAGGGTTTTGCGGTGGAGGATGCCGGATACCAGGCTCCGGCCAAAGACGGGAGCAGGGTGGAAGTGGTGGTGGACCCCGGGTCCGACCGTCTGCAGATCCTTACGCCCTTCCCGGCATGGGACGGTAAAGACATGAAAGGGCTCAACCTGCTCATCAAGGCCAAAGGAAAGTGTACCACTGACCATATCAGCATGGCAGGGCCCTGGCTCCGCTACCGCGGGCACCTCGACAACATCTCCAACAACCTGCTGATCGGTGCGGTGAATGCCTTCAACGACGATACCAACAGCGTGAAGAACCAGGAAACCGGCGAATACATCCCGGTGCCTGATGCGGCGCGCTACTACAAGTCCCACGGGCCCGGCAGCGTGGTGATCGGCGATGAGAACTACGGTGAAGGATCCTCCAGGGAGCATGCCGCCATGGAACCACGCAACCTGGGCGTGAAGGCCGTGATCGTAAGGTCCTTTGCCAGGATACATGAAACGAACCTCAAGAAACAGGGAATGCTGGCGCTGACTTTTGCCGATAAGGCCGATTACGATAAGATCAGGGAGGACGACCGCATCGATATCACGGGACTTGCAGGATTCAGCCAGGGCAAACCGCTCACCGTCACCCTGCACCATGCCGATGGTACGTCCGTAAGCTTCCCTGTGAACCACACCTACAACGAGAACCAGATCGAATGGTTCAGGGCAGGGAGCGCGCTGAACCTGATCAGCAGCAGAGGATAGTGAAAATGGAAAATGGAAAATGGAAAAAGGAATAAGGAAAAGGGATAGGGTGGGTAGTATTGAGATGTGAGTAGTGAGTACCGAGTACTGAGATCCAGTATCCGGCATTATTGTCACCCTGAGCGAAGTCGAAGGGCGGTATCCGGTATCTTTTCCTTACCTTTGGGCAACGTTATCCCTGGCGGACGGTCTGCATAATAAAAATGGCCGTCCGGCGTTTAGAAATATTAATAAGGTATTAAGGAAAAACACGTGAAACATAAGCACCTTTTATCCCTTCTGATCCCTTTCCTCCTGTTCACTGCCGTTTCCCGTGCACAGGTTGGCGGGGAGAGCACCTACGAATTCCTGAACCTTCCCAATTCTGCGCGTATTGCTTCCCTGGGGGGAAACTACCTTGCCGTTTACGATAAGGATATCACCCTGGCCCTGGCCAACCCTTCGCTGATCAACAAGGATATGCACAACAGCCTCGGGTTCAGTTTTGTCGATTATTATGTCGACATCAACTACGGTTATGCACAGTATGCCCGTGATTTCGAGAAACTGGGCACTTTTGTGGCCACGATGCAGTTCATCAACTACGGCACTTTCGACAGGGCTGACGCCAGCGGTGAGCGCAACGGGACCTTCACGGCAGGGGAATATGCACTGAATATCGGTTGGGGCCGCCGGCTGCATCCGCACTGGAGCATCGGGGCCAACATCAAGGGGATATACTCCTCTTTTGAAGAATACAACTCTTTCGGCCTCGCCGTAGATGTGGCCGGATCGTACATCCATGAAAAGGCAGGCTTTACCGCTTCACTGATCGCAAGGAATATCGGGTTGCAGCTTACATCATACTACAGCGGGCAAACGCATCCGCTGCCTTTCGAACTTCAGTTCGGCATGTCGCAGGGACTCAGGCACCTGCCCTTGCGGTTTTCCTTCCTTTATCACAGCATGCAGAAATGGGACCTCACCTACGAGGACCCGCTGGTGGTGGCCGAAGATACAGACCCTATCACCGGGGAGGTCAAGGAACAGAGCGGAATCGCCGATTTCGGGGATAAGTTCCTGCGCCATATTGTGATCGGGGCGGAACTCAATATCACGGATTTCCTTAGCCTGAGGGGAGGATATAATTACGGGCGGCGACAGGATAACGGCGTATCCACCAAAATGTCGACCGTGGGTTTCTCCTGGGGTGTAGGCCTGCGCATTTCAAAATTCCATTTCAGCTATGCCCGCTCGAGGTACCACCTGGCGGGATCGCCGAATTACATCACCCTTACCGTCAACCTCGACGAATTCACCAAAAAACGTACGGCCGGGCAGTCTGAGTAATACAAGGACGGCATTTCTGAGAAGGACTGTGGGACTTTGGGACGATGGGACTGTGGGAAGTGACTGGAGTGACTAAAGTGACTAGGGTGCCTAGAGTTATATTTAACACTTTAACCATTTAGCCATTTAACCCCCGAAGACTTGGGGTCGGAATACCCCTGCTTCCGCTTCGCGGAAGATTGTCAATTCTGTTTTGTCAATTGTCAATTTCTAATTTCCCCGTCCCGCGAACCCCGTATGCCTATCGCCTATGGCCTGTTGCACACGGCCTGTTTACAATTTCAGCGTATCAGCGCAAACGCGGACTTCAGCGACTGCTACTGCACAGAAAACATAATCTGCGAAAACGGAGTATGCGAACCACCAACAGGAAGTGCAGGACAAAGCGGAACATAAACACAAAAGAATTCTAAAAAAAAATTATTTACTATTAATTATTGTTTTATTTTTCAGTCAGTGCCTAAATCAAGAAGTATAGCTAACCTAGGCATAGCCTTACCAAGAGGAATAATGACCGCTTCAGAATCATAAACATAAGGAGCTAATGCGCCTGTTCCTTCTTCTATTCCTGTAATTGCAGAATAACACTCAACACCAACAACAGCATTATTATTGCCTGTATTGAAACGAGCATCAGAATATTTTAATCTGGCTTCACCATTATATGTATAAGTATCAGCCCAATGTCTAGTATTCTCTTGAGGTCCAGAATAATATGTTAGGTAAATAAAATTCTCGAAACCCCTATCAATTATAGCCTGCCACCTCGGGTCGTCGTAACTGTCAATGACGTACGTTCTGAAAGGCGCAAACAAAGAATCACCATTCTCCAAATTATAAATACCCATAATCTGGTCACGCTGAACAAGCAACCTATCAAGATGCTCCTGAGCAACAGGATTACCTGTAGTTTGATTGAAACTAAACACGACCAAATCAACGGAGTCCGCAACCTCAGGCGGAATCTCAATATACGAAGAAGTCTTATATATTCCAGTTGAAGATACTAAATTAGCTGCAGGATATCCGTCCATCCTATACCATTCATTATTATTGCCTTCAACCCACTTCCTAACAGTATAATGATGCACAACCTTATTATTAAGAGAGTCCAAAGAAATTAAAGTCTCATAATCAGGTAACAGAACATTAACACACTCGTTCTGGTACAGGTTCGCGCGGTTCGTCTTCTGGTTAGGAAGCCTACCAATACTCCAACTCAAAACACCATTACCATTATAATCCATTGTATCATTCTTGATTAATGCTGTTCCTAACTCGCCGTTCAAAGTATAAATCTCCTTCTGGATGTTTATCTCGCCGTTAACAACAGGATAATTATCACTAGTGCCGTCAGCCCAATCTATCGTGACAGAGAAATCAGGCTTCAAAACTGTTACTGGCTCACCGCTCTCTAAGAACGGCTTCAATAATACATTGAAAGTATCAGGAATCTGCTGCAAAACATAATCAACGATGTGATTACCCCAAGCGACAGTCGTGTCCCAGGTCTCGTAACCATTCGACGCATACGTCAGCAAAATGCTGTCAGTCAATGCCTCAAGAGACTTATAACCTTTAACGAGAGGCTTATTCACAACCTCAATCCTAGGTGAAAGAGCACTGCTCTTAGCATGGACTGCCTTGTAGACATTATTTTCAGTGCCGTTGCTCAAAGAGATAAGCTTTAAGCCCTGGCTCCCAAGATCATCAAGAGAAATAACGTTCTCTCCCGCACCTAAAAAGACATCCTTGGAGAATATCTCCCTGCCGGCAACGTCAAAGACGCGAAGACTATAATTATCATTCTTCTCTGAATTCATAACAACATTAACTTTGTCGTTGAAAGGATTAGGATATGCAATTTTTTGCTGAATATTTTCTTCATGTTCAGGAGTGCCGACGAGCAACAAAACATAATCGCCATTCTCATCAGAAGTGGTACTTCCGAGCAGGTCTCCAGTCTCTTTCATCTCCGCAGTAATCTCTGTAGATGGGTGATTGCCATGAGGCTCAGCGTGGCCTGTACCGCTAATCATGACGTTTTGTCCCTGAGCGCACTGCATTCCGGTCAGCAGCACCAGGGGTGTTATGACCGGTGAAAACCACTTGCTGCACCATTTTTTTATCATGATCGAAGGCATTAAGTGATCGCAGTGGCGGTTTTTTGCCGCGGCACCTTAAAGATAATTCATTTTTTAAATTACTGTCAGGGAAAATTCTGAAAAGCGAAAATAACGTAATTGATGGAACCGCCCGGCGGAGTTTATGCTGGGCATTTCGAACTCGCTCAGGGTGACAATGTATTTACTTTTAAATAGTTTGTTCTCGGCTCCGCTCATGTTTCTGTACATTATGAAACCAGCCCTTCGGCTTCGCTCAGGGTGACAATGTATTTACTTTTAAGTAGTTTGTTCTCGGCTCCGCTCATGTTTCTGTACATTATGAAACCAGCCCTTCGGCTTCGCTCAGGGTGACAATGTATTTACTTTTAAATAGTTTG
>JAXGTH010000065.1:0-14275 GCA_040775045.1 Bacteroidales bacterium | reverse complement strand
CTGATCACCGACGCCAGGTACGGGTTCATCGAAGGGGCGCTCAGGGAAACCTTCAGGGCTGGAAAAAAGGAAAAAGGCAGGCGATCACGTTTCATCGACAAATTCATTACGAGCCGTTACCTCAGCTACCCCATCTTTTTCCTCTTCATGTGGATCATGTTTGAAGCAACCTTCCTTGTTGGCTCCTACCCCATGCAATGGATAGAAATGCTGGTGGAATATGCCGGGAGGGAAGTCGCTGCTCTCCTGCCCGAAGGGATGATCCGCGACATGATCGTTAACGGGATCATCGGGGGTGTGGGCGGTGTGATCATCTTCCTTCCCAATATCCTCATCCTCTTCTTTTTCATCTCGCTGATGGAAGATACAGGCTATATGGCAAGGGTAGCCTTTATCGTCGACAGAATCATGCACAAGGTCGGCCTGCACGGCAGATCATTCATTCCCCTGCTGATGGGATTCGGTTGCAATGTTCCTGCCATCATGGCCACACGGACGATAGAGAGCAGAAGCGACCGGCTGGTCACCATGCTCATCACCCCTCTGATGTCGTGCAGCGCCCGTTACCCCGTATATGTCCTGCTGATCAGCGCTTTCTTCACCCGGCAGCAAGGCACCATCCTGTTCTCCATCTACCTGCTGGGGATCATCCTGGCAGCCCTTGTGGCCCTGGTTTTACGCAGGACCCTCATCAAGGCAGGCGATGTTCCGTTCGTCATGGAACTGCCTCCGTACCGGATCCCAACCGTAAGAAATATCCTGCGGCACACCTGGAACAAAGGAGCACAGTACCTCAAAAAGATGGGGGGTATCATATTGCTGGCATCCATGATCATATGGCTCCTCGGGTATTTCCCGAGGAATGGAAAACTTATACAGGATTTTGAACATCAGGCCCAAATCATTGCTGCATCATTCGATTCGCGGATCAATACACCCGGGCTTGACGAAACAGCGGTGGAAACGCTTCAGTCGGAAAAAACCATGGCTGTTGACAGCATCATGAGGATGATGGAGAGCAAACAACAGGAACTCAGTTTCATTGGTATGATCGGGCAATTCATCGAACCGGTGATGAGGCCGCTGGGTTTCGACTGGAAGATGAGCGTGAGTCTTATCGCAGGGGCAGCAGCCAAGGAGGTGGTGGTAAGCACGATGGGCGTTCTCTACGAGGCCGGATCTTCCGGCGACAATTCCGGTCTGGTCCACCGAATCCAACAGCAGACATACACCGAAGGCCCCAGGAAGGGTGAATACGTTTTCACACCACTGGTAGCCTTCTCTTTTATGGTGTTCGTGCTGATCTATTTCCCCTGCGTGGCCGTGATCGCTGCAGTGCGAAAAGAATCCGGACAGTGGAAATGGGCAATTTTCGTAGCTGCCTACACCACCATCCTGGCCTGGGTCATGGCATTTGCCATTTACCAGCTTGGCAGCCTGTTTTATTGAGAAGCAAGCAGGCAGGATAGCCAGGGCCATTATGCAGATTCGGAAGAATGACCCGTCAGATGGTTATTTCCCCTGGATACGGTTCAATCCCCGGATGGCCAAATCGTAGTTGACTTCAATTTCGAGGGCCGCATTATAGAATTCCCTCGCCCTGCCATAATTCCCCATCAGTTCATGACAATAGCCGAGGTTATAAATGGCTTCAAAATAAGAGGGTCTCATCCTGGCAGCCTTTTCAAAATATGTGGCTGCAGCCTCATAATCGCCGAGCAGCACCAGGTTGACATACCCGAGGTTATATGTGGCATAGACGTTCTCCGGGTCGAGGGTCAACAGTTTGTTGTAGGCAGATATGGCACTTTCCGCCTCGCCCGCTTCCTGGTAGAACATGGCCAGTGCATAAAGGGCCTCCTGGCTTTCCGGGTCAATGTTCAGCGCATTGTTCAGGTAATCCAGTGCCAGTGGGTTTCCCCGCGAGCTGTATATCAGCCCGAGCTGCATATACGCATCATAATATCGCTGATCCAACCCTATGGCTTCCAGGTAGCTTTTTATCGCATTCACGGTGTCGCCTGCCTCGGCATAGGTGTATCCCTTGATGAAATGAGGTAAAGGATTGATCTGGTCAACAGCGATTGCCCGGTCGGCATTCGTGATAGACTCCCTGTAGTTCTTGAGGATGAAATGAATCTCGGCGAGCTTGAGCAGGGCCTCAGCATTGGATGGCTCCAGTTCGAGGGCCCGTTCAAGTGATTCGGCACAGTTATCCAGCAATCCCATGCTCATATAGATATCCGAAAGTGTGAGCAGGTATCCGGCATTGCCCTTGTCGAGCTCTATGGCGCGGATCATGTCGCGCATGGCCCTGTTGTGCTCCCTCTGGTCAAGGAACAGTATGGCCCGCTGGTGAAACAGGGCAGCATTGGAGGAATCCCGGCTGATCAGGGCCGTGACATCATCAATCCTTGCCTGGGTAGTATCTGCCTGATTCTCTACGCCATCCTTCGAACCCCCATTACCACATGATCCAATAACCAATGCTCCTGCAATCAACAGGTATATGAATACATTCCTCATACGATGTTTATTTCTTGTTTATAACGTGGCTTCTGCAAGCCCGGCCCTGATTTTCTGTTCCAGTTCCTCGGCAAGCTCGGGATTGTCGATGAGCAGGCTTTTCACGGCATCCCTCCCCTGGCCCAGCTTGGTTTCCCCGTAACTGAACCACGAACCGCTTTTTTTCAGGATGTTCATATCAACGCCCAGGTCGATGATCTCTCCGTACCTGGAGATTCCTTCACCATACACAATGTCGAACTCAGCTTTACGGAATGGCGGGGCCACCTTGTTCTTGACGATCTTCACACGCACCCTGTTTCCGGTGATGTTCTCCCCTTCCTTGATCTGCTGCATCCTCCGGATATCGATCCTTACGGAAGAATAAAACTTGAGTGCATTGCCCCCCGTGGTGGTTTCTGGGTTTCCAAACATTACGCCGATCTTTTCCCTCAGCTGGTTGATGAAGATGCAGCAGGTACCCGTTTTGCTTATCGTGGACGTAAGTTTTCGCAATGCCTGCGACATCAGCCTGGCCTGAAGCCCGACCTTTGAATCGCCCATTTCTCCTTCAATCTCGCTCCTGGGCGTAAGCGCGGCCACGGAGTCGATCACGATGATATCGATGGCACCCGACCTGATCAGGTTGTCAACGATCTCCAGGGCCTGTTCACCATTGTCGGGCTGGGATACCAGGAGATTCTCGATATCGATGCCCAGTTTCTTGGCATACATTCTGTCGAAGGCATGCTCGGCATCGATGAAGGCCGCAATACCGCCGGTTTTCTGCGATTCGGCAATGGCATGCAGAGCCAGGGTGGTCTTGCCTGAAGACTCGGGACCAAAGATCTCGATCACCCTCCCCCTCGGGAGGCCGCCGACACCCAGCGCATGGTCCAGGGCGATGCTTCCGCTCGAGATGGATTCTACATTTTCAACGGCCTCGTCACCAAGTTTCATGATGGTGCCCTTACCGAAATTCTTTTCGATGTTGCCCAGGGTCGATTCCAGGGCTTTCAGCTTTTCCTGCCTGATCTTGTCGATGTCTTTTTCAGTGCTCATATCCTTATTATTAGCTTGATAAGTTCGGTTATTTCATGGCTTCCATTATCTGCCGGCTGTGATCCTTGGTCTCCACCTTGGTAAAGATCCTTTCGATGATGCCCTTTTCGTCGATCACGAAAGTGGTGCGGTGTATCCCGTCGAACTCCCTTCCCATGAATTTCTTGGGCCCCCATACCCCGTAAGCTCTGATGATCTCCTTCTCCGTATCGGGGATCAGCCTGAAAGGAAGGCTGAATTTCTCCGTGAACTTCCGGTGCGATACCGCATCATCGGCACTCACGCCGATCACCTCGAAACCATCGGCGTTCAGCTTTTCATGATGGTCGCGCAAGTTACAGGCCTCGGCATTGCAGCCGGGCGTATTGTCTTTGGGATAAAAGTACAGGATCACCTTCTTTCCGGCATAATCCGAAAGGCTGATCTTTTTTCCGTACTGGTCAACTGCGGTGAAGCCCGGTGCAGGGTCACCTTCTTTCAGTTTTTTCATATTATTATTGTATTGAAGGAAGTATCGCAAAGATACTTAAATTGCACTGCATCCTTCCTATTATATTAATACGATTTTTGAACAAATGTCACACCCTCAGACCGGATTTTTTTTAAAAAATTCACAGATCTCCCTGAGTCCGCACTGCAAACACCTGGGTTTTCGGGCAAGGCAGATATAGCGTCCGTGAAGGATCAGCCAGTGATGGGCAAGATGGATATATTTCTCCGGGATATATTTCACCAGTTGCTTCTCGGCAGCAAGCGGGGTCCTTGCCCCGGAGGTCAGCCCTATCCTGGCCGACACCCTGAACACATGCGTATCGACAGCCATGGCCGGCTTACGGTAAACCACCGAAGCGATCACATTAGCCGTTTTCCGGCCCACGCCGGGCATCTTCTGAAGTTCTTCAATATCGGAAGGGACCACCCCGCCAAACTCCCCTGTCAGTACCCGGGCCATACCGACCAGGTTTTTAGCCTTGTTGTTGGGATAAGAGCAACTCCGGATCAAATCATAAACCTCTTCCTGCCCTGCAGAGGCAAGGCTTTCGGCTGTGGGAAAGCGCCGAAAGAAGCCCGGAGTGATGAGGTTCACCCTTTTATCGGTACACTGGGCCGAGAGGATAACGGCTACAATCAACTCATACGGAGAACCGTAATCAAGTTCAGTGGCCGCATCAGGCATATTTTCACTGAAATATTCAATAAAGTACTCGAATTTCTGCTTCCTGGTCATGAAGGCAAAGATAGCAAAAGAGGCGATAGGCGATGGGCTGCAGTTTACGGATGGTATGCAACCGCCTGTTGATAAATATCATTTTTCTGAAAATACAGAATGGAAAGGAACTATTTTTGCCTGACATCTTCCACATTATCGATTAAAAATCATGGCATATGGCAATACCTACCACCAGAACAAAGGAAAAGGCAGAGATCGTTATTGATGCCGACAGATGTACCGGTTGCGGCAAATGCGTAGAAGTTTGCAAGGATTACAGCATCTGCCTTGAGGACGGCAAAGTCAGGGAAAGCAGCACTCCGGCTTTCGGCTGCTTCGGTTGCGGCCACTGCATGGCCATCTGCCCGACGGGAGCCATAAAGATATACGGCAGGGAAATCTCGCCTTCCGATCTTTTCCCCCTTCCACGCCCTGAAGAAGCGACCAGCTATGAACAGTTATTCGCCCTTTTCAGGAGGAGGAGGAGCATCAGGGAATTCCTCGATAAGGAAATCGAACCCGCCATAACCGAAAAGATCCTGGCTGCTGCCCGGACATCTCCCATGGGCCTGCCTCCAACTGATGTCAATGTCCTGATCATCGACGGCAGGGATAAGAACAGGCAGTTTGCCCTTGATTTTACCGAATATCTTCAGGGCATGAGATGGTTTGTTTCAAAATGGTTCATCGCACTGATGAAACCTTTCCGGGATAAGGCCAATGACGATATGTTCAGGGGCTTCATCAGGCCGCTTGTGAGAGGGTACATCGCAAAAATGAAGCAGGGCACCAACCTGGTGAATTATGATGCTCCCCTGGCCATGTATTTTTACGGCTCACCCTATTCAGATCCTGCAGATCCCATCATTGCCGCCACCACGGCCATGTACGCAGCCGAATCACTGGGATTGGGCAGTTGTATGCTGGGCGCCATGCACCCTTTCATCCAGAATGGTAAAAAGGCAAAGGAATTCAGGCAGCAACACGGGATAAAATTCAAAAGCAGGGAGGGATTGTTCGTGATCTTCGGATACCCGGCCGTAAAATACACAAAGGGGATCAACAGGACTTTTGCTTCAACAACGCCAATGAATTAACGGCAAGCCGAAGCCATGCCAGGATAAGGCATCAGGAAGGCCTTGCAGGGAAAAAGGATCAGCAAGCGGTTCAGTTCATGATCACACTGACCGGTCCCGCAACTTTCGTACGCATTACTTTCAGCGCCCTCGAATATGCAAAAATATTTCGCAAGCTTTGTTCGCCAGGTCCGGATAGCAGCGCTTCCTTCATTTTTACGGGATCTGACAGATGTTCAGGGGTAAAGGTTTTGTGCATAGTATCGTTATCAGATGAACATTATTTTCAATCTAATAACGCAGTTGCACCGCCTTTATTTTATACTTTCTTAAAAAATGTTAAACCCCGGCAGGATTAACCCGGTAACCATGAGCTGCAAAGCCATGACCATGCAATTAATGCAATCCCGTTACTCAGTACTAGTTACTCAATGCTCCTCTCACCTCGTCAGCACAATGTCCTTTTCCTGGATCAGTTTCCGCAGGTTGATGAGGGCATAGCGCATACGCCCAAGGGCAGTATTGATGCTCACGTCCGTCTGCTCTGCGATATCCTTGAAGCTCATATCGGAATAATGCCGCATGAAAAGCACCTCTTTTTGCTCCTGCGGCAGGTGTTCGATAAGGTCACGCACATCCTGGTGGATCTGTTCGATGATCATCTTATCTTCCACCGACGGGTCGGTGAACTGTATGGTATCGAAAATGTCGAAATCATAGCTGTCGTTGTCGACGACAGGCAAGCGCTTCGACTTCCTGAAATAATCGATGATGAGATTGTGCGCTATGCGCATGACCCACTGCATGAACTTCCCTTCTTCCTTGTATGACCCTGCCTGGATCGTGTTGATGACCTTGATGAATGTGTCCTGGAAGATATCGTCGGCCAATTGCCTATCCTTGACTACCATCAGGATATATGCAAATACCCTGTTCTTGTGACGGTGGATGAGTTGTTCAAGGCTGTGCTGATTACCGTCAAGATATTTAGCAATTAGCTCGCTGTCGCTAATTTTACAGGCTTTCATATGCCTCCCTTTTTATAGTATGTTCAGTTAAAAAGGGTAAATATTATTCGATAATCGTCCTCCTATATTTTATGGCCCGGGCGGGCCTGTTTTGATGAGTATTATACTTTTTTCAGTCGTATTTGGTTACAAACTCCCTGCAAATATAAGCAAATATCATCCAAAAGCAAATTTTTTGAATAATTTTGCACGTCCTTAATATTTCTGCGTTGATGTGATCGTGATGGATACGCCTGACCCCAAAAAATACATATTTATTAAAGGTGCCCGGGTACACAATCTCCGGAATATCGATGTTGTGATACCCCGTAACAGGCTGGTGGTGATCACAGGGCTTTCGGGATCGGGAAAGTCGTCGCTGGCCTTCGACACACTTTATGCCGACGGGCAGCGGCGGTATGTCGAAAGCCTCAGCGCCTATGCCAGGCAGTTCCTTGGCAGGATGAGCAAGCCTGATGTCGATGTGATCACGGGCATTTCTCCAGCCATCGCCATCGAACAGAAGGTCAACACCCGCAACCCAAGGTCGACGGTTGGTACTTCCACCGAGATATACGAATACCTTAAGCTGCTTTTTGCCAGGGTTGGCAGGACCTATTCGCCCGTATCCGGAAAAGAAGTGAAGCGGCACAGCGTCAGCGACGTCACTGCATTCGTCATGTCACTTCCTGAAGGCACGGAAACACGCATCCTTGCCCCGCTGTTCCTTAAACAGGGCCGCAGCGTCATGCAACAGCTCAATGTGCTGCACCAGCAGGGGTTCAGCAGGGTTGTCGATCAGGGACAGATGCTCAGGATCACGGATGTTTTCGAGAAGAACAATATTTCCGAAGATCCGTCCGGCATCCAGGTCATGGTCGATCGCGTGATCGTGCGCCGGGATGACGAAGACCTGGCATCACGCATTGCCGATTCTGTGCAAACGGCATATTATGAAGGGGACGGGACATGTATCGTAGAAGTTATGAACGGGAAAACCATCCGCCATGAATTCTCCAACCGTTTCGAACTCGACGGGATCGTCTTTGAAGAGCCGTCGGTCAACCTCTTCACCTTCAACAATCCTTACGGGGCCTGCAAGACCTGCGAGGGTTTCGGCAGCATCATAGGAATCGACCCCGACCTGGTGATCCCCAACAAGGGCTTATCGGTTTATGAGGATGCCATTGCCTGCTGGAAGGGTGAAAAAATGGGCGAATACAAACATGCCCTGCTGAAACATGCGCACAGGTTCGGATTTCCCGTTCACAAGCCGGTGTATGAACTTAGCGAGGCGGAATACGAGCTGTTGTGGACCGGCAACGAATACTTTGCCGGCATCAATGAATTCTTCAGGGATGTGGAGGAACAGACATACAAGATCCAGTATCGTGTCATGTTATCGCGCTACCGCGGGAAGACCGTTTGTCCGGAGTGCAGGGGAACCCGCCTGAGGAAGGATGCCTCCTATGTCAGGGTCGACGGCATGAATATCAACGAGGCCGTGATGATGCCTGTCGACAAGCTCCTGGTTAAGATCAGGGACCTTATGCTAAGCCCACACGAACAGAAGGTCGCCGGTCGCCTCATTACCGAAATCACCAACAGGCTGGGTTATCTTGCCGATGTCGGCCTCGGGTACCTGAACATGAACCGTTTGTCATCGTCGCTTTCCGGCGGGGAGTCGCAGCGGATCAACCTGGCCACCTCACTCGGCAGCAGCCTGGTGGGATCCCTGTACATCCTCGACGAGCCGAGCATTGGCCTTCACCCGCGCGACACGCACCGGCTGATCGGGGTACTGGAGAGACTGAGGGACCTGGGCAACACCGTGATCGTGGTGGAACACGACCGCGATATTATCAGGGCCGCCGACCATATCATCGACATCGGGCCCATGGCCGGTAGCGGTGGCGGACAACTGGTTTTCAGCGGAACGTACAACGAGCTGGTCAGGAGCAATAAAGGCCTCACCGCCAAGTATATGAGCGGTGAGATGAAAATCAACCTGCCTCCCCGAAAAAGGAACTGGAAAGAATTCATCAGGCTTCATGGCGCCATGGAAAACAACCTGAAGAATATCGATGTCACCTTCCCGCTCCAGGTGATGACGGCGGTGACCGGCGTAAGCGGTTCCGGAAAATCGTCGCTGGTCAGTGGTGTGCTTTACCCCGCACTCAAAAAGATATACGGAGGGTATGCCGGGAGGAGCGGGAAATACCAGCATCTTTCCGGCGATACCGACAGGATCAGCGCCCTGGAATTCGTCGACCAGAATCCTATCGGCAGGTCGTCACGGTCGAACCCTGCCACATATATCAAGGCTTTCGATGACATCAGGTCGCTCTTTGCCGACCGGCAACTTGCCAGGGTAAGGAATTACAAGCCAGGGTTCTTTTCGTTCAATGTGCCCGGTGGACGATGCGAGGAATGCGAAGGCGAAGGCGTGGTAAAGATCGAGATGCAGTTCATGGCCGACATCTACCTGACCTGCGAGCATTGCAGGGGAACCCGATACAGGGATGAAGTGCTCGAGATACAGTATGAAGGAAAGAACATCAGCGAGGTCCTTGACCTGACCATCGATGAGGCGGTAAGCTTCTTTGGCGGGGCCGTGAAACAGGATGCGGCAACCGCAAGGATCATCAGCAAACTCAGGCCGCTGCAGGATGTCGGGCTGGGATACCTGCGCATGGGACAATCATCCAGTACCCTGAGCGGTGGCGAGGCACAACGGATCAAACTGGCCTCTTTCCTGTCGAAAGGCAGTAACGAATCCCCTACCCTCTTCATCTTTGATGAGCCCACCACAGGCCTGCATTTCCACGATATACAGAACCTGCTGAACTCATTCAATGCCCTCATCGATGCGGGCCACACCCTGTTGGTGATCGAACATAACCAGGAGATCATCAGGGCGGCCGACTGGATCATCGACCTCGGTCCCGAAGGCGGGGAAGAAGGAGGAAGGATCGTTTTTGAGGGAACCCCGGAGGATCTCGCGGGAAAAGAAAGTTCGCATACCGGACGATATCTTTCGGGGGCCGGCAAGGGATGACATCAGCCGTCGCGCCAGCACCTCATAAGTTTCCGTGAACTTCACAAAGAACCTGATCACAGGCTTTTACAGGCACCTCCTAAAAAAAATGATTCCGGGGCCTTTGGGAGACCCCGGAATACAAAACCCAAATCTAATAAATTACGATACGATTACAGGACAAATTTAAACGCTATTTTTCAAATAAATCAAAGTATTGTCCACAAAAATTATTTCGGTTTACACGTAGGCCAACTACGTATAAACACGTAGCCGAAATCATATCTTGATGATATTATTCTGTATGGCATAGATCACCAGTTCAGCAGTTGAAAAGATATTCAGCTTCTTCATGAGGTTGTGCTTGTGGGTTTCCACAGTGCGTATGCTTATATAGAGCTTATCGGCGATCTGTTTATTGCTCAGTCCCATGCTCATGTGCCGGAGCACCTCCATTTCACGCTCGGAAAGGGGTATGTCCTGCTTCATCTTTTTTTCCTTTTCCGACTTGAGGTAACTCGAGATGAACTTTTCGCTTACTATGCCTTTCATGAATTTCTGGCCGTCGTTCACCATGTGGATGGCTTCGATGAGTTCCTGCGGCTTGAAGTTCTTGGGCACATATCCAAAGGCACCTGCTTCGAATCCCTGGGTAATGAGATCTTCATCCACATGCGAAGTATAATAGATCACCTTGCACAGCGGAAAACGGGAAGTGATCATCTCCGTGAGCTCTATGCCGGAAACCTCCGGCAGGTTGATGTCCATGATGATAATGTCCGGACGAAGCTCTTCCACTTTTTTCATGGCCTCACCGCTGTCAAGGGCATAGCCGACGATATCCAGTTCACTGTATGGTTCCAGAAGGGTCTTGATCCCCTTGATCACCACCTCATGGTCTTCAACGATGAGTATCCTGATCTTTTTCATAATCAATAAGATTACAACGACATACTTAAAATTGAGTCGTGTTTGTCCTGTAAAAATAATTCTTTTCTAAGGAATTTCCACTATCCGGGTGCACGGATTTTTAACTACGTGATTTTACGTAGGCATCAACTCTGCAGGAATTATTATATTTGTTTGTCATTCAGCCGCTGAAATACAGCATCCCTATGGGTAAATTCAATTTATCGGTACTGCTCGTGGAAGACGACAGGTTGTCGCTCTTCGTTTATGCCGAATTCATCAGGAATATCGTCACTGATGTATACACGGCAACCAATGGTTTCGAAGGTGTGGAGGTTTTCAGGGAAAAGCGGCCTGACATTATCATCACCGATATCATGATGCCCAGGATGGATGGCCTCGAGATGATCAGGAAGATCAAGGAGATCGACCCGCAGGTGAAAGCCATCATGATCTCGGGCCACTCCGAAGCCGATTACTTCATACGTTCCATCGACCTCGGCGTGGACGGATACCTGCTGAAGCCAGTCGATAACAAAAGGCTGGAGAATAAGATCACAGAGCTGGGGAGGCATATCCTCCTGCAGCAAAAGGTGGTTGAAACAGAGAAGAAATTCCAGGACTTCGCGGCCCTGTTGCCGCAGGTGGTCTTTGAGGCCGACATGGAAGGCAAGCTCACCTTCGTGAACGACCTGGCGCTGAAAAAGTTCAATTACACCAAGGCCGATATCCGCAAGGGGCTGTTCCTGTACGATGTGATCATCAGCGATACCGTGAAGAACAGCAGCGATATTGCGGCCATCATCAGTGAAGCAAAGAATTACCAGGAACAGGAGGTTGTGTGCAGGACCAAAAAGGGTGAACTTTTCCCGGCCCTGATCTATACCAGCAATATCATCGAGAACGGACAGCTTTCAGGCCTCAGGGGGGTGATGGTCGATATCACCTCGAGGAAAAAAATGATGGAGGAGCTTCAGAGCCTCAACCTTGAACTGGAAGAAAAAGTCAAGGAACGAACCATCCGGCTGTCGGACGAGATCAAGGAGAAGGAAAAAGCTGAAAAAGCGCTGATCAAGGCCAAGGAAAAGGCCGAGGAATCGGACCAGCTCAAGGGGGTGTTCCTCGCCAATGTCTCGCACGAGATACAAACACCCATCAAGGCGATCATCAGCTTTTCCAATCTCCTGCAATCGCATAACCAGGATGAGAACCGTCGCAGGGAACTGATCAGCATCATCGAAAGCAACAGCAATGCCCTGCTGAACCTCACCAACGATATCCTTGAATTCACGCGCCTGCAATCGAATACGGTCAAGCTGTATCGCATCAATTTCGAACTGAACCTGTTCCTCAAGGAGCTTTTTGCCATTTTTGAATCCTTCCAGAAAAAATCCACCGGCAAAAAGATCCGGCTCCGTCTGTCAATCCCGGTTAAGGATAAGCCCCTGATCATCAACTCGGATCCATCCAGGCTCCGGCAGATCTTCTCAAACCTGATCTCCAATGCCTTCAAGTTCACCCACGAGGGATATGTGGAATACGGCTACAAGACCAAAGGCAGGAACGTGATGTTCTATGTAAGGGATACCGGACTGGGAATTTCTAAAGACTACCAGAAGAAGATCTTTGAAAGGTTCATCCAGGAGCCCAAGCCCCTTAATGTGAAAAGGGAGGGTACAGGTCTTGGGCTTCCCATCACGCAGAGCCTGGTCAAAATGCAGGGCGGAAAAATCTGGGTTGAATCAACGCCAGGCAAAGGCTCGACCTTCTTCTTTGAATTGCCGGGCATCATAACCGGTCCATCCCGCCTGGAGAGCCATGCCGAACATGCCTGGAAGGAAAGGCAGGTACTTGTGATCGAGGATGCCATCCCGGACTATATCAGGCTCGAAGAGATCCTGAAGAGCAGGGTGAGGCTCCATTACGTGAACAGCCCTGAACAGGCGCTGGAATTCTGCAGCGTAAACCGCAGGATCGACCTTTGCCTTTACCGCTGGTCGCCGGGAAGCGACCTCTCGATGTTGGAAAGGATACGCCAGTCAGGGCCGCTGCATACCGTGCTGGCCCTCCTCGACAGGGGAGTAAAGGACAAGCACCGCTCCATCCTGAAAAAACACTTCGACGGGACGATCATCAAACCATACAGCGAACAGAAGCTCCTGGAGACAATGGGCAGATACCTGGATTGAAATCATCTTATTTTTGCATCGCCATGGCCGTACTGAAAAGGATCCTTGCCCTGCCCTTTATACTGGTGATATACTTTTACAAATATGTCATCTCTCCGCTGACCCCGGCTTCGTGCAGGCATTATCCAAGCTGTTCTGAGTACAGCTTGCAGGCACTTAAGATGCATGGCCCCCTGAGGGGAGGCTGGCTGGCGGTGAAAAGGATCGCAAGCTGCCATCCATGGGGCAGCGGAGGCATCGACCCCGTGCCCAGGATCATCGTAAAAAAAGTCAGGCTGAAAAACAGGGCTGAACGGTCACGCCTGGATTGACCAGGTTGTGCGTTACATCAGGAGGATCATTTGCCGGGACCTGTATATTCAACGAAGTTCCTTTCCGTTTCGTAGAGTGTCACCGTGAGCGCCTTGTCAGGTGAAATGTGTTCGCGCAGGATGTTCCAGATCACAATGGCGATGTTCTCGGCCGTGGGGTTGAGTTCCCTGAATTCAGGGGTGTCGACCGAAAGGTTCCTGTGATCGAATCGGCTCGTGACATGGTCATCGATAAGGTCCTGCAATATTTTCATATCCATAACATAACCCGTATCCGGGTCGACCGTACCGGTAACTTTCACGATAAGATCGTAATTGTGTCCATGGTAATTGGGGTTGTTGCATACCCCGAAGACTTCCCTGTTCTTCCGGTCATCCCAGGAAGGATTGTGGAGCCTGTGCGCAGCATTGAAATGCGACTTCCTGAAAACCGAAACTATCGGTATATTTTGCTTTTCCATTGGCCAATGTTTAATTCAAGAAATATAACATCAGGCCCCGCCTGAATGTTCAATAAAGATGCATCAAACACCAACATCGATGAAACGGTATTCGGTAGGCCATGGCACCCCCTTGAAATCCTCGACATATACCGCGGAGATATCCCTCAGCGAAGTGTCCTGAATATGCAATCCACGGTCTATCATATCGCTTTTTACCTTGGTGAAGAATTTCTCGCTCATCACGATGCGGTTGGCCCTTGCCTTAATCATCAGCCTGGCGGTCAAATCGATATCCATGCCATAATAATCGTTTGCATTCCTGAAGAAGGATATGTTATACACCTCGGTGCAATAGTGGATGGCCACCTTGCAATTCAGGAAAGTATCGGGGATGGGGTAATTGTAGAGGTTGTCGATGGTGGCATAGATCTCCTCGATAAGCCCCAGGTAATTATTGTATGTTGTCTTGGAGAAAAGGTCATCATCGGGAATGTACAGCATCAACTCGTCACCTATCCCCTTCACG
>JAXGTH010000064.1:0-14337 GCA_040775045.1 Bacteroidales bacterium | reverse complement strand
TCGCAGGACAACATCGGCGATTTCCCGGCCCTGTGGGCAGGGAATGGCAGCGGTGAGGTTAAAACCATCAGCATCGCCGACGGGAAGTGGTTCCACATGAACGGCGAAGATGCCGTTTACTGCTACACCAGTCCCATCGACCTGCCGGCGAATTTCATCATGGAATTCGACATCATTCCCGATGATGAATATGCCGAAGGCATGATCCTGATCCTTTACCAGGAAACGGATCACAGGGAGTTCACGGAAGACCTGTTCCCCGGAGAACGGGGGTTGCAGATAACCATTGGAAGCGAGATCTGGGAAACGAAGGGTTACGACGTCAACCAGGATGCCTGGCTTGAGGGTCGGGGAAGTAAAGCCACGGTAGAAAAGGAAAAGGTAAACCATGTGATCATCTGGTTGCAGGGTCGCCGCGTGCGCATCTACCACAAGGGCGAAAAGTCACTGGATATGGCCACCAATATTTACGCCGGAACTGAATTCAACCGTTTTATGTTCTCGGGCTGGGACAGGTACAGCTGGCCGTTCATCAGCAATATCAAGTTCACGACAGCCGCGCCCGATACCCGCAGCAAGCTGGTCACCGAAGGAAAACTGATCACTTATGGCATCTATTTCGACTCCGGGAAAGATGTGGTGAAACCCGAATCGTACGGCACGCTGAATGACATTGCCAAAGTACTGAAGGAAAACCCCGACATCAGGGTGATGATCAACGGCCATACCGACAGCGACGGCAACGATGCCATGAACCTCGATCTCTCGAAACGAAGGGCCGCGAGCGTCAAAGCCTTTCTGGTAAATGAATTCGGGATCGATGAGGGGAGGATGGAAACCGACGGCAAGGGCGAAACCGAACCCGTCGAAAACAACGGCACGCCTGAAGGCAAGGCGAAGAACCGCAGGGTGGAGTTTGTCAGACTTTAGGCATGTGGAATTGCCGGCCACGAAGCCCGGTGAATGGCGGGCCGATGGGATCACCATATCCCCCGGCCCGCCTTTCATTTTGTCTTCACAATGATGACCGCAGAAATCACTTACCTTTACGCTATCCAATGAATTCCCGAAGTTATGAAGACGATGCTGCATTCAATCGTCCTGGCAGGATTTCTTGCCCTGTCGTCATCGACAGCAGCCCAGGATGCTGAACCCGTGCATCAGGTGTTGTTCAGCAGCCAGGAGCCTGAAGTCGCATGTTACCGCATCCCGGCCCTCACTAAAGCACCGAACGGCGACCTGCTGGCCGTGGCCGACCAGCGCATACCCTCCTGCGGCGATCTCAACACCAACGAAGATATCAATATCGTGCTCAGGCGCAGCGTAGACAGCGGCATGACATGGACAGATGCTGCAATCATCGTAGATTACCCGTCCGGGCAGTCGGCCTCCGACCCATCCTTCATCGTTGACCGGGAAACGGGAACGGTGTTCCTGTTCTTTAACTTCATGGATCACAACACAAGCAAAGGCATTTACCGATTCAGGGTGACCAGCAGCTCCGATAACGGGCAATCATGGAGTGAACCTTCTGATATCACCGACCGGATCAGCAAGCCTGAATGGCATGGTGATTTCATGTTCATCACTTCAGGACAGGGAATACAGGCTCATGACGGGAAACTGCTGCATACCCTGGTGCACCTCGACCATGGATGCCAGGTATTTGGCAGCGATGACCATGGCAGGACCTGGCACCTCTTCGGCAACCCCGCCCGCCCTGCCGATGAATCAAAGATCATTGAGCTATCCGACGGCAGATGGATGCTCAACAGCCGGGTAAACGGAGCAGGCTTTCGCTACGTTCACGTATCAGACGATGAAGGCCTGACCTGGGTATCCCGTGCCGACAGCAGCCTTCCCGATCCGGGCTGTAATGCCAGCATTATCCGTTACAAACCAGTCGAGGGACCCGGCCAGGCTGATATGATCCTGTTTTCGAACGCAAGGTCCCCGGATCAGAGGGATAACATGAGCGTGTCGCTCAGCTGCGATGAAGGAAATACCTGGGAACTGAGCAAAACGCTCTATCCGGGCAGCTCGGCGTATTCCGCCATGTCCGTTCTGAAGAATGGCAACATAGGACTTTTGTATGAACGGAATGATTATTCGGAGATCGTATTCCTTTCTTTTCCAATCAGTTGGCTGTCGGAGCAACAGAAGACCCCTTAATATAGCCGGAAACGCCATTGCCCTCCGGCTGATTTTCTTTATATTTGCTTATCTCCTGCAAAGGATCATTTATTTTGATCATCATTCAGTTGTGGGCAGGTTTTAAGTTGCCATTACCCGAAAAAATCAATAATCAAAGAACAAATAAAGCCATGAAAGAAAAAAGTATCAAGTTATTGAACCAGGCTGTATCCGATGAACTCACAGCCGTGCACCAGTACATGTATTTTCATTTCCATTGCGACGACCAGGGTTACGATCTGCTTGCAAACCTTTTCAAGCGGACAGCCATCGAGGAAATGGTACATATTGAGCAACTGGCCGAGCGTATCCTCTTCCTCAAGGGGGAAGTGGAACTCAAGGCATCGCATGATGTCAAGAAAGTCCACGATGTGAAAGCCATGCTGGAAATGGCTTCAGAAATGGAAACCTCCAGCGCCAACGATTACAACAAATGGGCCAATGAATGTTCGGCCAATGCCGACAATGCGTCAAAAAAGCTTTTTGAAGCGCTTGTGGATGACGAGGAACGCCATTTCGACCAGTTCGATATCGAGATGGACAATCTCAAACGTTTTGGCGACAATTACCTGGCCCTGCAATCGATCGAGAGGAGCAAGAACCAGGGCGGGAAAAGCACAGCTGAATAAAGAAATCACAGCATAACATCACCATAAAACTATCCTGAACTGGAAAAATCAGTTATAAACCTTCAGGGATTGATGAGTTTAGGTATTGATTTTTTATCTTTACCTCGCTAATCCCTTTTATTATGAAAAATACCATACCCTTTGTTGCCAGGGCTTTGTTTTTCTGCATCCTGATGCAGTCATCCTTCCTGCTTCACGCCCAGCAGTCGGAAAAGGCAGTACCGGTGTTCAGGGACGGTGAAGCCCAGGTGGTGCCCGCCTTCGAGGACGCCGGTAAATGGATCCGCCACGACCTATGGGTTGAAACGGAATTCGACACCGACGGCGACGGCCTTCCAGATCGTATGCATGTAGCAGTTACCAGGCCGGAGCAGACGGAAACCGAGGGATTGAAACTCCCTGTCATCTATGAATCAAGTCCATATTTCGCCGGTGTGGCCTCGGCTTCTCAGGAATACTTCTGGGATGTGCGCCATGAAGTTGGTGCAGTCCCCCCTGAACGAAAGCATCCCCCGGAGATCAAGCGCTGGGGTGAACGGCCAATCATTTCCAATTCACTGATCGACACATGGGTCCCGCGCGGGTACATCGTGGTTCACTCTTCCTCTCCGGGAACGGGTCTTTCCGATGGTTCACCCACGGTAGGCGGCGACAACGAATCCCTGGCACCCAAGGCCGTGATCGACTGGCTGTGCGGCAGGGCAAAGGGGTATGCTGAACGTACCGGCAATGAGGAGGTCGTGGCGTACTGGTCGACGGGCAAGGTCGGCATGACAGGGACCTCTTACAACGGCACCATCCCGGTGGCTGCTGCCACAACGGGTGTCGAAGGGCTTGAGGCCATTATCCCCATCGCCCCCGGCACATCCTACTACCACTACTACCGTTCCAACGGCCTGGTGCAATCGCCCGGGGGCTGGAGGGGCGAAGACATTGATGTGCTGTATGATTTCATCCACAGCGGTGAAGAATCGAAGCGTGCATACGGCAATGCCGTGGTGAGGGATGGAGAGATGGCCGCCGGCATGGACAGGATAACCGGCGACCTGAACGAATTCTGGGATGGTCGCGACTACCTTAACGACATGGAACCTTTCAGGGCTGCATTGCTGATGTCGCACGGCTTCAATGACTGGAACGTGATGCCCGAGCACAGCTATCGCATTTATAAGGCAGCAAAGGAGAAAGGTGTTCCGGCCATGATCTATTATCACCAGGGAGGCCATGGCGGCCCTCCCCCGCTCAGCATGATGAACCGGTGGTTTACCCGTTACCTGCACGGAGTGGAAAATGGTGTTGAAAATGATCCCAGGGCCTGGATCGTGAGGGAAGGTGATGAAAGTTCCAACCCAACCCCTTACGAGGACTACCCCAACCCGGGCGCTGAACCCGTGAGCTTTTATCTGACCGCCGGAGCACCCGGACAGGGATCGCTGGTCACCACTGCCATCCCCGGGCAGGGTAAGGAAACACTTATAGATAATTTCTCGTTTTCAGGCGAAACCCTTGCCCAGGCAGAGATCACCGAACACCGGCTGCTCTATGTGACACCTCCGCTGAAGGAGGATGTCCATATTTCGGGGATCCCGCAGGTGACCGTCAGGCTGGCATGCAGCAAGCCCGCAGCAAACCTTTCGGTATGGCTTGTTTCACTGCCATGGACAGAAGGCCGGAGGACAAAGATCACCGACAACCTCATCACCCGTGCCTGGGCCGACCCGCAAAATCACAGTTCGCTCAGGGAAAGCGAACCCCTCGTGCCAGGGCAATTCTACGAGATAAGTTTCAATCTTCAGCCTGATGACCAGGTGATCCGTGCCGGGCAACAGATCGGCCTCATGATCTTTTCCAGCGACAGGGATTTCACCCTGTGGCCCGACCCGGGAACGGAACTTACCGTCGACCTCGATGCTACTTCCGTAAGCATACCCGTGGTTGGAGGGAAAGCAGCACTTGAAAAGGCCCTCGGGCAGGGAGAATAACCCAACGCCAAACAACGAGCAGAAAATATTCAATATTCAATATAAAGTTTCCAATATACAGCCCGGTACCCGGAACAGCTTCCAATTTAAAACTCAACACTCAAAACTTAAAACTCAAAATCCCCAGCACCCAGTACCCAGCACCCAGCACCCCAAAAACCCAACCACCATGAAAAACACAACATTACTCCTAATCAGCATCGCCATCATGATGACCATCAGTTCATGTTCAAGCAAACAGGAAAAGATCGATTATCCCGTGACCAATAAAGTAGACCAGACTGACGAATATTTCGGCGTACAGGTTGCCGATCCGTATCGCTGGCTCGAGGACGACAATTCTGAGGAAACCGCTGAATGGGTCAAGGCCCAGAATGCCGTCACCAATGCCTATCTTCAAAAAATACCCTACAGGCAGAAGATCGCCGACCGCCTGACAGAAATATGGAATTACCCGAGGTACAGGACCCCTGTCAAAAAAGGCGACAAGTATTATTTCAGGAAGAACGACGGCCTTCAGAACCAGGATGTGCTGTATGTGATGAGCGGTGAGGATGGAGCGCCCGAGGTGCTGCTCGATCCCAATACGCTCTCGGAAGATGGCACGGTTGCCCTCAGCAGCTGGGATATTTCGAAGGATGGAAAATACATGGGTTACCTCATTGCAAGGGCAGGGAGCGACTGGCAGGAGATCTTCGTGATGGACCTTGAAACACAGCAGACACTCGACGATCATATCAGGTGGGTGAAATTCTCAGGGATCAGCTGGAAAGGTGATGGCTTCTTTTACAGCAGCTATGACCCGCCTGCCGAAGGCGAGGAACTCAGCGATGTGAACGAATACCACAAGGTATATTACCACGAGATCGGCGCACCGCAGGAAGAAGACATCCTCATCTATGAAAACAAGGAATACCCCAAGAGGAATTATTATGTCGGGACCACGGAGGACGAACGGTTCCTGGTCATGTCGGAGGTGGAATCCACAAGCGGCAATGCATTGTACTTTAAGGACCTGGGAAGCAAAAGAAGTGATTTTGTAAAACTTGCCGAAGGCTTTGAATATGATTACGGTGTGATCGGCAATATCGATGACCAACTTCTGATCAGGACCAACGAAGGCGCACCAAAAGGCATGGTATACATGGTCGACACCAAAGATCCCGATGCCGGCCGGACAATCGTTATCCCGGAGAAGGAAGAGGTGCTTCAGTCGATATCGATCATCGGCGGCAAACTGGTTACGGAATACATGATCGATGCCTCCTCAAGGGTCTATATCCATGACCTCAGCGGTAAACCGGAGTCCGGGCTTGAACTGCCCTGCATTGGTTCGTTCGGTGGACTGTCGGGCCGTTCCGACGATAATACCGCCTTCTATATGTTCACCTCGTTCACTTATCCGGCCACGGTCTTCAAACTGGACATCGACGAAAACAAGAGCGAAGTATTCTTTGATGCCGGCATCGACTTCGATGCCGAAGCCTATGAAACCAAGCAGGTATTTTATATGAGCAAGGACGGCACGCAGGTGCCCATGTTCATCGTGCACAGGAAAGGCCTCGACCTGAATGGCGACAACCCGACACTGCTTTATGGCTATGGCGGCTTTAATGTAAGCCTGACCCCCTTCTTCAGCACCAGCAACCTGATACTGCTGGAGAACGGCGGCGTATATGCCCTGGCGAATATCCGTGGTGGCGGTGAGTACGGCGAGGAATGGCATGATGCAGGAACAAAGCTCAACAAGCAGAATGTTTTCGACGATTTCATTGCGGCAGGCGAATACCTGATCTCACAGGGTTATACCTCCAGCGAGAAACTTGCCATCATGGGCGGTTCCAATGGCGGGCTGCTGGTCGGGGCATGCATGACCCAGCGACCTGACCTTTTCGCGGTAGCCTTCCCCCAGGTAGGCGTGCTCGACATGCTCAGGTACCATAAGTTCACCATCGGCTGGGCCTGGGCTACGGATTACGGCACCAGCGAGGACGACAGCACCATGTTCAGCTACCTGCTGGGTTATTCACCCCTGCATAACATCAGGAGCGGGGTGGATTATCCTGCAACGCTTGTTTTCACGGCCGACCATGACGACAGGGTGGTACCCGCCCACTCCTTCAAGTTCATCGCCACGCTACAGGAAAAGAATACCGGCCCCAACCCGGTGCTGATCAGGATCGAAAGCAAGGCCGGCCACGGTGCGGGGACACCGGTATCCAAGATCATAGAGGAAGTGGCCGACCAGTGGTCGTTCATGTTCTACAACATGGATGTGGAGCTGGGATATTAGATATGGAAAATGGAAGATGGAAGATGGAAGATGGAAAAAGGAAAAAGGATGCCTGATGCCTGATGCCTGATGCCTGATACCTGATGCCAGATACCAGATGCCAGATGCCAGAAACCAGAAGCCATGCATGACCCAACATACCTGCTAGGGAGACTGGATATCAAAACACCGCTTGTGGGTGTATACGATGCACCGGGAGATACTGATTTCGGAGAAACCATACAGCCCGGAAAGGACAGACATACCTGTTTTTTTGCATTTTACAGGTCGTGGCTGCAAGGTAAAACCGCCAAGCTGAGTGCTGATAACTATGGTTGCGGTGGCTGCGGCAGCTGGATGTTCTCAAAACGTACCAGGGGGAGGAAGGAGTATATAGAATTCCTCGTGGATGATGAAGGATTGAAGGCAAACCACGGACTCATGGATGCATGGCTCGACGTGGTGACGCCTTACAAGCCGGAACACGGATTCCTGTTTATCGGCCCCCTAAGGGATGAGCACCGGCAATACCTGAAATCGGTAACATTTTTCGTGAATCCCGACCAGCTCAGCGCCCTGATGATCGGGGCGCAATACCATCATATGGCCGGGGAACCGGAACCCGTGCTGGCACCCTTCGGTTCAGGCTGTATGCAGATGCTGCCACATTTCCGGGACCTCAACGTTCCACAGGCCATTATCGGCGCTACCGACATGGCCATGCGAAAATACCTCCCCCCTGATATCCTTGCATTTACTGTAACATTACCCTTGTTCGACAGGCTGTGCAGTATCGGTAAGGACAGTTTCCTCGAAAAGCCCTTCCTCTCGGCCCTGAAGAAAGCCAGGAAAGGGAGGCTGTAACAGCACTGCTTTTCTGATTTACCTGAGACCAGGCTTTGCTCCTGCAGGCCCCCTTATTATGTAAGGGGCACATTATCCAATTCATGTATCCCGTTATAAATCAACAAATAAGTGCAATCCCTTACCGGATTACGTATTAACACCGAAATATTGATAAGTTGCCAACCCATATAGAATTTCTATTTTATTATTGTTATAAATTAGCAATGATATCAAAACATTATCAGGTCATTTGCGTACAATGCAAAACAAAATTCAATTAGGTCCATAACCCAAGAATCATGAAAAGGCAATACTCGTTTCCAGGCATTTATTTACTGATATTCATCATGTTTTCAGGCTACGGCCTGATGTTCGGCCAGCAGGCCAACCGTTACCTTTCCTTCACCCAGGGGTTTCAACAGTACACGGATCATATCAACACCCTTCCGTTGCGTGAAACCTTAAACGGTGAGGAACAATTCTACCAGATCGGGTTCAGTTTTAGCGGTGCAACCATCTCCGCCATCATGGTAGAGGATACGGAGTATGAATTCCTGCATATCGACGGATTCGGCAAGATGGGACAGGTGGGTGCCCCGGCGCTACCGGCACACCGCGAAGTGATCGCGATGCCCCCGGGATCGGTAGGTGATATCGTGATCACCGGGGCTGAATATTATGAGTATGACGGGTTCAGGATCCATCCTGCCCTTGAACCGGCCCGTGACACTTACGGATCACCGGAACCGGAATTCTGGGCCGATCCCGCCGTTTACGGCAACAATGCCTTCTTCCCCGAAAAGACCGTGGAGATCACCAACATCATGCTGCTCAGGGGGACACCACTGGCCCTGACGGAGATCCGCCCGGTCCAGTTCAACCCCGTGACAGGGAAGGTAAGGGTATATACCAGCATTTCCTTCAGGATCGAGTACAAGGGCGCATCACAATCCTTCAGCGCCATTGCCGATGGAAATTCATTGCATTTTACCAACCTGCTCAAGCGCAATGAGATCAATTCGGATAATATCCCTGACGGGATGACCCGCGGAGACTCCAAGGCAGGTGAAAAGGAATACATTATCATCACCCACAGTCAGTACATCAATGAAGCCAACCAGCTGGCCAACTGGAAGAGGCAGCTTGGATACAGCGTGGAGGTCGTTTCACAGTCATCTTGGACCGCCGCACAGGTTAAGACGGCCATAGAGACGCGCTATGACTCATGGAACCCCAAGCCCGACTATTTCCTCATCATCGGCGACCATACCGGTTCATATGCCGTACCCGGGGAAATACACCAGGATCCCAGTTATGGAGATGATTTTGCCACCGACCTCTACTTTGCATGCATGGACGGTGGCACCGACTGGCATCCCGACATGGCACACGGCCGCATCTCCGTTTCCTCGGTGGCTGAAGCCCAGGTGGTGGTAAACAAGATCATCAACTATGAAAAAACACCCCCAACGCAATCATCTTTTTATTCCAATATCCTGAATTGCGCTGAATACCAAGATGAGGATGAGAATGGGGGAGCCGGAAATGGTTATGCAGACAGACGTTTCTGCCATACCAGCGAAAACATCAGGGATTACTTGCAGGGGAGCCATGGATACACTTCTACCCGGGTTTATTACCGGACCGGAACGGCAAATGTGACAGGGTTGAGATACAATAACGGGTACTATTCCAACGGGCAGCTTCTTCCTTCCGAATTGAGGAGTACTTCCTTCAACTGGACCGGGGGTTCTACTGATATTACAAACGCCATCAACGCAGGGAAATTCATGGTTTTCCACCGTGATCATGGATATGTCGGAGGTTCAGGCTGGGCTCACCCATACTATACTACATCTACAATGGCAAACCTGACAAATGGCAGTTTATTACCGGTTGTATTCAGTATGAATTGTCATACTGGAGAGTTTCAATTGTCTAATTGTTTTTCAGAAAAATTTTTAAGGATGGAAAATAAGGGGGCGGTTGGGGTTATTGGAGCAGCATATTACAGTTACAGTGGTTACAACGATGCTCTTTCAATTGGGATGATAGATGCCATATGGGCCACTCCCGGCGTTTACCCGGTATTCGGGAGCGGCGGCACAGGGGCCAATTACACCATCGGGGCAGGCAATGAGATCTACACCATGGGCGATGTGATGAACCAGGGCCTCTATGCCATGGAGCAAAACTGGAACGGCAGTAGCAGTGCGAATAATTATCAGTACGAACTTTTCCACTATTTCGGCGACCCGGCCATGAAGATATGGACCGAAAACCCGAACAACAATGTGATCACGGCAACGCATTCTTCAACGATCGACTGCGAACTTACGAGCTTCAGCATCACGGGATCAGCCCCATATGCTGTTGCCACCCTGGTATTCAATGATGAGATCATTGGGGAAACCACGCTTAATGCCAGCGGAGTAGGTACCATAACCTACTCCATCCCAGGTCCCGGTTCAACGGTGATCCTGACCATCTCAAAAACGAATCATAAGCCATATATTACCAGTCTGATCATAGTCGGATCCTGTAACCCTCCGTCGATGCAAACCGATCCAGCCACAGATGTCGGACAGACCACTGCAACCCTGAACGGAGAGATCCTTGCACCGAACGGTACCGTGACGGAAAGCGGATTCGTATACAGTATATCCGGTAACCCCGTGATCGGAGGCCCCGGCGTAACCCAGACACAAACCTCTCCCCTGGTAACCAATGGCGTTTTCTCGGTACCTGTGACAGGGTTGAGCCTGGCAACAAATTATTATGTGAAAGCGTATGCGATCAGCGACGGAGGTACCGGGTACGGAGATGAAGTATCGTTTATCACCAATGACGGACTTCCGGTAGTGGCAACCGATCCGGCGACTTCTGTAACCAGCAACGCTGCCACCCTGAACGGGGAGATCATTGATAATAATGGTACTGCCATAACCGAAAGCGGTTTCGTATACAGCCTAACATCTGATCCCGTACTTGGAGGCTCCGGCGTTACAGCAGTCCAGACATCTCCTCTTATAACAAATGGAACTTACTCCATACCGGCCAGCGGTTTGACCCCGGCGTCTACATATTATGTCAAGGCCTACGCTATCAATAGTATAGGCACAGGTTATGGTTCAGAGGAATCTTTTACCACAAATTGCGGCATCATAAACGCTCTGCCTTATATACAGGAATTCACAACTTACAGCCTGCCTGCATGCTGGGAAAACATTGATAATGAAGGGAATGGACAGGTGTGGCAATTTAATTATACAGGACTTTTCCTTTCCACAACTGCCGGTAATGGATATGCATTACTTAACAGTGATGCATATGGGAGCGGATACACACAGGATGCCGACCTGGTGACACCTGAATTTGATTTTTCCGAATATCAATCGGTTAACCTCTATTTCGAATTATATTTCAGGGATTATCAAAACGAATCAGGTTCAGTTTTATACAGCACCAATGGAGGATCAACATGGACCCAGCTTCAACAATGGACAGAAGAAACTTCAAATCCTGAAGTATTCAATCAGGATGTTACTACGCAGGTTGCCGGGGAATCATCCGTGAAATTCAAATGGAATTACACCGGCACTTGGGGTTATTACTTCTTCGTAGATGACGTACACATCACCGGAGTCGAAGCACCCAGCAGCGTAAACCAGACCATCCCGCTCACAGGTGGTTGGAATATCCTTTCGTTCTACGTTGCACCGCCTGATGCGAACATGATGACCATCGTTCAACCTTTGATCAATGGAGGAAACCTGGTTAAAATAAGTGATGAAGGAGGAGGTTTTATCCAGTACATCGCAGGATCATGGATGAATACTATCGGTGACATGGAAAACACCGAAGGTTATTATATTAATGTAAGTGGTACTCCGAACCTGAGCGTAGATGGTGCTGAAATATCATTTCCTTTTGATATTCCGCTCTCGGCCGGATGGAATATCATGGGATACCCCTGTGATGTTTCACAATCAGCAATGACCGTACTGCAACCCCTGATTGACAATAACTACCTGGTTAAAGTCATCGATGAATCAGGAGGGTTTATACAATACATCACCGGTTTAGGCTGGATGAACTCCATAAACGACTTTGAACCGGGCGAAGGATATTATATAAACGTTAATTCCAATTGTACATTAAGTATCAGCGACCCTGGAAAAGGCACAAACCCTTACCAAAAACCCCAACAGGTAAGGCCGCTATACTTTGCTTCTTTCACAAGCAATCCCTATTCACCAATGAATGTGGTCATCAGGAATATCGAAACAGACGGGTTCACTATTGAGAATGGAGATGAGATCGCAGTGTACGACGGTGATGTCGAAGTGGGTAGTTTGGTGATTCTCGACGATGATGCAGAATTCATACTGCTGGCACTACGCGCCGATGATCCCTTAACTCCCTCGCATGATGGTTTCAATGAAGGGGGGATACTGAAATTCAGGTACTGGGATAAGAGTGAGAACCTATTGTATACCGACATTGAAACAATGCATCTGTTCGGTAATAAAAACTTCACGAAGTTTGGAACCTACGGAACCGACCTGAAAATCGGGAGCCTGGGCATTGACGATGATGGCCTGCCAGGGAGGAATTTCCTTGGACAGAATTTCCCCAACCCGTTTAACGACAATACCATTATCGTATATGGTCTATCGGAAACAGCACACGTCAAGATATCTGTCCATGATATTTCAGGCCGAACGGTAAGTGTCCTTGAAGATGCAATTCATGAAGCAGGGATATATCAAACAAGGATGGATGCTTCATTGCTAGAATCAGGTATTTACTATTACAGGCTTGTACTTTCCGGATCTGGGCCTGAATTCAGTGCAACACGGAAAATGGTACTCTGCCGATAAGTCCGTAAATCACTATAAGGCAGAACATTAAGATATCCCTTGAGCAAAGATTAATTGTTTTATAGATAGATAAAATCAGAAAGTTATTAAAACCAGACCACTCTCATGAAAAAGTTACACTTAATTGCTCTCGTACTGAGTTTATCACTTGGTGCATTGAATGCCGTCAAAGCACAGCATTTTACACCGGTGTATACCGGTAATCCTTACCAGGCAATGAACTTTGTTGTTTCATCTGCTGCACTCGATGCTGGCAACCTGGGTACAGGTGACGAGATTGCCGTTTTCGACGTCGACGGCGGAAGCCAAATCTGTGTCGGTTCAATTGTGTTGACGGGTCCAATATCTGGAAATGTCGTATTTGCCGCTGCTACGGATGACCCACTGACTCCTGCCAAGGACGGGTTCACACAAGGCAACACCATCATATACAGATACTGGGATAACAGTGCCGGGGTTGAGATCGTTTGTGTAAGTCCAACTTATGTCCCCGGATATAATGAAGTATATACATCGCTTGGTACGGCCGTTCTGAGTTTGACCGGCATCACCAGCCCCACGGCCAATGCCGGTGCAGATGACGATGTTTGCGAGACCGACGGCTATACCCTGTCCGGAACCGCTACGAACCAGTCGTCGGTAACATGGACAACATCCGGAGATGGAACATTTGATAATGCGAATATCCTCAATGCCACGTATACTCCCGGGAGCGGTGACATCAGCGCAGGTACTGTTACCCTGACCCTTACGGCATATGCCATTGCACCCTGTACGGACGATGCTTCCGACGATATGGTATTGACCATCGTTGATGCGGCAACGGCCAATGCAGGTCCTGACGGGGATATGTGTTCAACCGGAACGTATTCGCTCAGCGGATCAGCCACCAACTATTCTTCTGTACTATGGACATCCTCCGGCGGTGGCACTTTCGGAAATGCTTCACAATTAAGCACAACCTATACCCCCAGCGCTTCCGAAATTTCTGCAGGATCTGCGACTTTAACCCTGACGGCATACGGTAATGCACCATGCGGTGATGCCACAGACCAGATCACGATCACCATACAGGGAGCACCCACAGCCAATGCCGGCAGCGATGCAAGCATTTGTGAAGGAAGCGACTACACCTTATCAGGTAGTGCCACCAACTATAATTCAGTTACGTGGAGCACTGCCGGAGATGGAACCTTCGACAATGTAAATATCCTGGGAGCAACCTATACGCCGGGATCCGGCGACATTGCTGCCGGTTCAGTCGTTCTGACCCTCACTGCCGAGGCTGTCTCCCCCTGTGCAGTAGATGCTGCCGATGACATGACACTCAGCATACAGGGAGCGCCCACAGCCAACGCAGGCAGCGATGCCAGCGTTTGTGAAGGAAGCAGCTATACCCTATCAGGAAGTGCAACCAATTATAATTCAGTTACATGGAGCACAGTCGGCGACGGTACCTTTGACAACGTAAATATCCTGGGAGCAACCTATACGCCGGGATCCGCCGACATTGCTGCCGGTTCAGTTGTTCT
>JAXGTH010000063.1:0-14370 GCA_040775045.1 Bacteroidales bacterium | reverse complement strand
GGGTTTCAATCCTGTTTATATGATGCTCGATTCTGGCGCCAGGGGATCAAAGGAACAGATCCGGCAGCTTTCGGGCATGAGGGGACTGATGGCGAAGCCGCAGAAATCAGGAGCTACCGGTGGGGAAATTATCGAGAACCCGATCCTCTCGAACTTCAAGGAGGGGCTGTCGGTGCTTGAGTACTTCATTTCCACGCACGGTGCCCGTAAGGGTCTTGCCGACACCGCCCTTAAAACGGCCGATGCCGGTTACCTAACGCGAAGGCTCGTGGATGTTGCACAGGACGTGATCATATCAGAGACCGACTGCGGTACCCTCAGGGGATTGACCACATCGGCACTGAAGAAGAACGAGGAAGTTGTAGAAACGCTTTATGACCGTATCCTTGGCCGTGTAACGCTGCACGATGTATTTCACCCGCTCACCAACGAACTTATCGTTGCTGCAGGGGAAGAGATCACTGAAACGGTCGCGGCTACCATTGAGGAATCTCCCATCGAAAGTGTGGAGATCCGCTCGGTGCTCACCTGTGAATCAAAGCAAGGGGTATGTGCCAAATGCTACGGCCGTAACCTGGCCTCCGGACAGCTCGTCCAGGCAGGAGAAGCTGTGGGCGTAATCGCTGCACAATCGATCGGTGAGCCGGGTACACAGCTTACCCTGCGTACATTCCATGTTGGGGGTACTGCATCGAATATTGCCATTGCCTCCAAAATAGAAGCAAAATTCAGCGGTAAAATCCAGATCGATGAATTGCGTTCGGTCGATTATACCACTGCTGATGGCAGGGAGCTGCAGGTGGTCATCGGAAGGTCGGCGGAAATGAGGATCATCGATGAAAAGACGGGGATCACCCTTGCATCCTCCAACATCCCTTATGGTGCACATCTGCATGTGAAACCCAACTCCAAGGTTGAGAAGGGTGAACTTATCAGCACCTGGGATCCATACAATGCCGTGATCCTTTCCGAAGTTTCCGGTACGGTTTCCTATGAGAACATTCTTGAAGGAAAGACTTATCGTATAGAATCCGATGAACAAACCGGCTATATCGACAAGGTGATCATCGAATCGCGACTGAAGACCAAGAACCCGACCATAAGCATCCTCGACAACAAGAAACAGGTGATCAAGACCTACGACATTCCTGTCGGGGCCCACATCATCGTTGAGGACGGGCATAAGATCAAGGCCGGTGAAGCCATGGTCAAGATCCCGCGTGCCGTTGGCAAGTCGGGCGACATCACCGGTGGTCTGCCAAGGGTAACCGAGCTTTTCGAAGCCCGTAATCCTTCCGATCCGGCAAAGGTATCGGAGATCGACGGGGTTGTTTCATTCGGCAAGAAGCTTAAACGCGGTAACCGTGAGGTCATCATCACTTCCAAAACAGGTGAAGAGAAGAGTTACCTCATTCCTACCTCGAAGCAGATCCTTGCACAGGAAAACGACTTCGTGAAAGCCGGTACGCCGCTCTCTGAAGGGGCCATGACCCCTGCCGACATCCTGGCCATCAAGGGCCCCATGGCCGTGCAGGAGTATATCGTTAACGAGATCCAGGAAGTTTACCGTTTGCAGGGCGTGAAGATCAACGACAAGCATTTCGAGGTGATCGTCCGCCAGATGATGCGTAAGGTAGAAGTGGATGACCCGGGCGACACCAAGTTCCTCGAAGGGGAACTCGTGAACAAGACCACCTTCCAGGACGAGAACGATGAGATCTTCGGAAAGAAAGTCGTGGTGGATCCGGGCGATTCTGAAACGCTGAGGGCCGGACAGATCATGTCGGCCAGGAAGCTGAGGGACGAGAACTCACTGCTGAGAAGAAAGGATAAGAAACTGGTGGATGCCAGGGATGCCCAGCCCGCCACTGCGAGGCAGGTACTTCAGGGGATCACCAAGGCATCGCTTCAGACCGACAGCTTCCTTTCGGCCGCTTCATTCCAGGAAACCACCAAGGTACTTACCCAGGCAGCGACCCAGGCAAAAGCTGATGACCTGCTCGGGCTGAAGGAAAATGTACTCGTCGGTCATCTGATCCCTGCAGGAACAGGCCTCAGGAGGTATCACGACATCATCGTGGGATCCAGGGAGGAATATGAAGCATTGCTCGAAGCCAAAGAGGAGGGTGCCGCCGTGACAAGTGAAAAGGAAAAATAAAAACAAGCGTTATGTCAGAACAACCAAAAAAGAACCAGATAAATATTGAATTAGGCGAGGAGATGGCAGAGGGGACATATGCGAATATGTTTATGATCGGCCATTCAAATTCGGAATTCATTATTGATTTTATCAAATGGATGCCGGGTTTGGCCAAAGCCAAGGTGAAGTCAAGGATCATACTCACCCCTCATCATGCGAAGAGGCTGCTGAGGGCACTCCAGGACAACATTGCCAAGTACGAATCGATGTTTGGAACGATCGAAGTACCGGAAGGGGGCGGCGATATGATGCCACCTTTCAATCTTGGAAGCCCGACGACAGAAGCTTAATTACAATAATCTGACTACGAAAACAGCACCGGGAGGTGCTGTTTTTTTTATGCAGTTATCAAATGCCTATACATAAGCCAGTTTATTGTTTTATAACCTTTTCTGAAAATGTCCCGGAGTCATTCGTCAGGCTTATAAAATAAATTCCGGCCGAAAGGCCCGTAAGTTCCAGTTGAAGTTTATCGCCTGCAGGGATCATTATATCCTTTTCCCAGATGAGCGTTCCGCTGATATTGATCAGCCTGAGCGCACCCTTAAGAGCAATTCCTTGACCACAGCTGATATACACCCTGTCGGCAGTCGGATTAGGATATATATGAAAAGTATTATTCTGCAGCGGCTCAAGGATACGGACGGGTGCCTGGTATTCGTATGCACCCATGTCGATCTCCCCTCCCATGATACGGGTGTTGCCTGCCAGGTCGGTGGCAGGGATCAGGAGGCCCAGGGTATCGCTGCGCCCTGCATTTATGCATGGTGAATTCCAGGCCGGTGAAAAATCCTCGCCCGGGAGCAAGAAATGGGGATCGGCCGAGAGGTTGCCGCCTGCCCAGTCAATGATATAATTTCCCGAGCCGGAAACCGTGGCCATCCCCCCCTCAATATTCGAATGGTCGACCAGCAGTGTGGACTGCGCATCATCCGAAGAGAGAAAGATCCTGTAATTGCCCATGGGTTCTCCGTCCCATATAATGGAATTGATGAGAGAGATGGAGGCATCCTCACCGAAAACCGTGCTGTAGAGCGGGCTCCAGTTCATTGAGAATGTACAGTTAAGTAAGTTGACACCAGCCTGTACAGCAGCGATGGCCCCTCCCCTGCAGTAAGGGTTGGCGGTATTGCTGTTGCCGAAGAAAAGGCTGTTCACAATGTTGACATCAGCCCCGCTGAATATGGCACCGCCGTCATCCTCGGCCAGGTTGCCGTAAAAGCCACAGTTTTCGATGCTTACATTATTGCCGTAAGGGGTGATGAAAATGGCCCCGCCATCTGCGATATATTGTGGCGAAACAGCCGTATTATTGCGGAATTCACAATTGCTAAGCTGTGCCGTGATTGATTCCAGGAATGCGATCGCACCGCCACTGCCGGAAGCCGAATTGTCAATGAAACTGCAATTCTCAATGATCACATGCCCGGAATCATGAAAAACGATCACCCCACCGCCACCATGGCTCGTGTTACCGATAAATGTGCATTGGTGTATATAAGGTGAAGAATTCGAACCATAGATGGCGGCTCCGTTCAAGGCTTGATTACCCGTGAAATAATTGCCATAGAGTTCAGGATTCGAATTCCTCATGTAGATGGCACCACCCTGTGCCAATGAATCGCTCCAGGCCTCATTATGCTGAAAATATGAATGAAGGATGCTGATGTCAGAATTTTCAATGTATAATGCGGCTCCTCTATGCCTGACAAGAATACCACCGAACCAGCAATCAGTCAGTATGACATTTGACCGGTTATTGATGGTAAGAATGCCGCCTTCCGCTTTCTCCCAATGCACTTGGTCTTCAAAAATACAACTATTGAATAAGCAGGTATCCGTATTCACCTGGTTTTCATTGATGTATATCCCATCCCAGGTATCAGCCGATTCCCAATAAATGTATTGCCCGGGTTCACCCGCTGCCATAATATGGCCGTCAACAACCAGCGAAGCCGAATCCATGAAGGTAATGACAACATCAGGACCTATGAACAGTGAAGAATCGCTGTGTATGGTAATATTGCCCATGATATGATAAGGATTGCCTGCAGATTCCCAGCTTCCCGAGACATACCCTCCCGGGATGACGGTCTGGGCAAAGCAACCGGTCACGGCCAATCCCGACATGATGAATATCAAAAGGTCATTGATGCGCATGGCATCATAAAGATAGGGGTTTTTAAATTTTGAGTTTTAAGTTTTGAGTTTTGAGTTTTAAATTTTAAATTAATTTTCAAGTGATGAGTGATCAGTGATGTTATGTGCATTTTTCCATAATGGCAAAACAAAACACCGGGCTCCAGCCTGAAAATTTGAAATTACAAACTAATTCAAAACTTAAAACTCAAAACTCAAAACTTAAAACTTACTTCGTCTTATCCGGATATGGGGGAATAGGCAGCTCGTCCTTATAGTTGTATTCCTCCATCTGTTCGAGGATCACCTCGATGGCCTTGTTGAGTTGCTGGTCTTCACCTGCATATTCCTTCGCCGGGTCATTGTCGACCACGATGTCGGGATCAACGCCATAGCCTTCGATCACCCAGCCTTCGCCGTTGATGCCGTAAGGTGCGAATTCAGGCCGCATGAGCTGTCCACCGTCGACAAAAGGTATGGGGCCACGGATGCCGACCACGCCTCCCCAGGTGCGCACACCGATGATGGTACCAAGCTCAAGCGCTTTGAACTGGTATGGGAACAGGTCGCCGTCGGAGGCCGAATAGTTATCGATTAGCATGACCTTGGGACCAACGAAGGCTTCGGAAGGGCGTGTGCCCGGTTCAGTATTCCTGGCCATCGACATGAGTACCAGTTCGCGCCGCAGGCGATCGATGATCATGGGTGAAACATTACCCCCGCCGTTCCCCCGGTCATCGATGATGAGTCCTTTTTTATTGAGCTGCGGGTAGAAATATTTAACGAACTCATTCAGCCCCGCTGCACTCATGTCGGGAATATGGATATAACCTACCTGTCCGTCGGTAGCCTCGTTCACCTTTCGGATGTTATCCTGCACCCAGGTGTAATAATACAGGTTGGACTCGTCGGACACGGGCTTGACGATCACCTTGCGACTGCCTTCGGTAGCAGCTTTCCCGTTCACTGTAAGCTCAACCTGTTTCCCTGCCTTTCCCACCAGCGAAGCATAGATATCGTTCATCTTATCGACAGGCTCACCGTTGACGGCAATGATATAATCGCCTTCATTCACATCAACGCCGACTTCCGTCAGGGGCGAGCGTGTGTCGGGAACCCAGTTCTCACCCATCAGTATCTCGTCGATGCGGTAATATCCCGACTTGTCGCGACTGAGCTTCGCACCCAGCAGTCCTGTGTTGATCCTTTCCGGTTCGGGCTTGTCGCCGCCACTGATGTATGCATGCCCGATATTGATCTCACCGATCATCTCACCGATAATGTAGTTGAGGTCATTACGGTTGTTGACATACGGAAGCAGTACCGAATACTTGTCGCGGATGGCTTCCCAGTCCAGTCCATGCATATTGGGCGCATAAAAGAAATCGCGCATCTGCCTCCAGGCTTCGTTGAAGATCTGGTTCCATTCAGCGCGGAGGTTTACCCAGGTCTTCATGTCGGAGAGGTCGATGAAATCCTCAACTTTCACCGGGGATGAAGGGAGGTCGATCACGGCCCATTTCTGCCCCTGTGAAACCAGTACTTTTTTCTTGTCGGCAGAAACGACAAAGGTCCTCAGCTTCCCGATCTCGGTCTCCTTCTTCTTATCGAGGTCGAACATCTTCACAACGGCCCCGTTGCCTCCCGATTTGGCATAGGTGTAATAAACCTTGTCGCTGATAACATTAATATTCCAGTAATTACCGGCATCCACCGGAAGGTCGATGATCCGCGAGGCAATGCCGTCGAAATCGATCTTTACCAGGTCATCTTCCTTTTCAGCGTTCTCTTCCTTTCCTGCTTCCTTTCCTTTTTTCGCTTCGGCAGATTCCTTGTCACCATCTTCGGTTTTGATCTTCACTTCGTCATTCTCAGGTTCAAAGGGATTTTTAGTATCCTTTTGCAATGTGATGAAATATATGCTTGCCATGTCGGTATAGGCATGGTTCCATTCGGTGTTGCTGTATGTGGGGTTAAAATCGCGGTTCGACACAAAGAACAGATATTTCCCGTTGTCGCTGAATGCAGCGCCACCGCAATCATACCAGTTGTCGGTCACAGCCTGCTTATTGCCTGATTCAAGGCTGTAAATCCATACCTTGGTCACCTCCCTATTTTCCGGCAGCGTATAGGTGATCCAGCGGCTGTCGGGCGACCATGAATAATCCCTGATCTCCCAGCTTTTGCCCTGTTCAACCTGTGTAACCTTCCCGCTCTCTATATCCACATACTGGAGCCGGAGCATCTTATCGGACCAAAGTAGTTTTTTCCCGTCGGGCGACCAGACAGGGTTGTATTTATAGGTATCGCCGTCTTTCGTGATCTGCCTGGGTTCGCCCGTGCCATCCTGGTTTATGATGTAGATCTCATCTTCGCCGCTCACATCCGAGATGTAGGATATATATTTGCCGTCGGGCGACCATTCCACGTTCCGGTCGTTCACACCGCAGGAGGTTGTCAGGTTTCGTGTGATGCCTGACTTTACGGGAACCGTATAAATATCGCCCCTGGCCCCGAACACAACTCTTTTTCCATCGGGTGCGATGGCAAAAGATGATATGTTTTCGGTGGCATCCTTAAGTTCACTCCGGCCTGAGGCAAAGTCCTCGGCAATCACCACCTCAATCTTGCTGACGGCCCCGCTGTTCAGGTCGTAAGTATAAAGGAACCCGCCATTTTCGTATATGATGTCCTTATCGCCAAAAGAGGGGAATTTAATGTCGAATTCCGTGTAATCGGTCAGTTTCTGCGTCGTCCCGCTTTCAGTATCATAAACAAAAAGGTTCATGGTGCGGTCGCGGTCCGACAGAAAATAAATTTTTGTGCCGTGCCACATTGGGAAGATGTCCTGGTGCACGTTATTCGTTATGTTCTCAACAGTTTTTGTATCAAAATCATAGATCCATACATCATCTGCCATCCCGCCCTGGTAATATTTCCAGGTACGAAATTCCCTGAAAACCCTGTTGTATGCCAATTTCTTCCCGTCAGGGGAATATGAACAGAAGCCGCCCGAAGGCAGGGGCAGTTCTTCGGAAAGACCGCCACCCTTCGGCACGATGAAAAGCTGTCCTTTGAATGAATTGAAAGATTGCTTCCTGCTCCGGTAAACGATCTGCTCGTTGTCCTTCCATGTCATCACGATGTTATTGGGCCCCATGCGATCGGAAATATCGTCGCGGCCCAGTGTGGCGGTATAGGTGGCCCTGAAGGGTACCCCACCTTCCGATGGCATCACGTAAACCTCGGTATTGCCATCGTATTGCCCTGTAAATGCGATATTCTTCCCGTCGGGAGAAAAACGCGCGAACATTTCATAGCCGTCGGGATCGTTGGTAAGTTTCCGGGCGATCCCGCCGTCCGTGTTTACGGTATACAGGTCGCCTGCATAAGAAAACACCACCTGCCCGCCATGGATGGTGGGAAAGCGCAACAGCCTGGCCTCTTCCTGGGCCAGCAGGCCCAAAGAAAACATAAGGGCCAGAAGTAAGAATGAAGTTTTTTTCATAATGAACAGTTTATAGAATTTTAAATTTACACTTTTATTAAGTGCCATTCCTCGCCAAGGTACAGCAGGTATTTTTCAATTTCCCGATGGCCCATTTCCTCCAGCAAATGTCCGTAGGTTTCCATCTGGCTGTAATGCCCCTCTTCTCTCCTGCCGGTCTTATAATCAAGGATTATTGCCCTGTCTTTTCCGAACATGATCCTGTCAGGCCTGTATTCCTTACCCTGCGCGGTCATGATGGCTGCCTCGTTCCTGATATCCCATGTACCATCGAAGAAAAGCCCTGCCTCTTCACTGCCGATGATCTCTTTGAGCAGGTTATTCAATTCCATGGCCTTGTCGGGAAGAAGGTTCCCCTGGGCCACTTCTTCAGCGATCACTGCGGGGAGGTCGCCGGCAGTAACGACTTTCGACAGGAGGCGATGGACCAAATTTCCCCATTCAAGGTTCCGCGAATCATCGTCGAGATCCCAGTAATCGGCTGCATGGGCACTGAGAACGATATTTTTCCTCCAGTCGGCAGAAACAAAGGCCGAGAGTTTCAGTGGAGCATCCTCCCTGCCATCATTCTTATTCAACGGATGCAGATTACCGAACACATAATCATCCTGTGCATCATCCCACATCTGTATATGCTCCAGAAAACCACGTAGCAGGGAGGGAACATTTTTTATTTCTTTTTCGTCCGATGCAGGTCTGTCGCAGATAATGAACAGCCGCTCTGCAGGCCTTGTGGTCGCTACATACAGGATATTCAGCATGTCGAGCCGTGCCATATCTTTTTCATGTCGCAGAACATCAGCCAGTGAAGTGTTTTCAAGGCCTTCGAGCATGGGGAGAAGGGCCGTGTCAAGGCCTTCGATACCGGCATCGGTGAGATCGACCCATCGTTGATTCCGGTGTACCTCAACCTTATCATTGGCAAAGGGGTAAATCACAACGGGAAACTGAAGCCCTTTGGCCTTATGTATGGTCATGACCTGGACGGCATTGATGCCTTCAGGTACCACGATTGAAAAACCCGCGATATTGTCTTCCCAGAAAGTGAGAAATTCTTCGGGGCTGAATCTGCTGTTACTGGCGTATTCCCGGACCAGGTCGAGGAAGAACAGCACATAGGGATCGGGGTGATGATTGAGGTCAAAAATCCTTACCAGCGCCTCGGCTCTTTCGTAAAGGCCCATCTGAGTCAGTAAAAGAGGATTGAATCCAATGCCTTCACCAATCAATATCCGGCGAAACATCTCCGGTGCCGCTACCGGATTTTCGTCTTGAACTGGACTGAAACAACGGGCAAGGAAATCGGCCACCGGTGGCAATCCCTTTTTCCCAGACAGGTAGGTGATCATGGTCGTGAGCCACAGCGTATCCGTTTCGTTGATCAGATGTCCAAGGCAGGCCACAAGAAAGGTCACCTCAGGTGAAGAAGCCAGCAGAAGTGATTCAGCCGATACCACCCCGATGCCTCTCAGCAAGAGGTTGCTTGCGATCCTGCTGGCCTCTCTGTTCGACCGGCATAGTATGGCAATATCCCGCCAGGCATAGCCTCCTTCATCGCATAATTGTATGATCGATGAATAAATTTCCTCGAGGTAGGCTGCTTCCCTTTCTTCCCTGTCCTTCCCGGCTGGCATAAAACGGATTTGAACGCTTCCTCCCTGCTTCTGTCCGGGTATCTCCTGCACGCAGTCGCTGTATATATCTCTCAGGTTCCCGGGCAGCCGGGTAGCGGCAAAAGTGTAAAGATCATTGTTGAAACGGATGATCACCTCACGCGACCTGAAATTCCGCTTCAGTTCCCTGGCTACATAATTCCTTTTGAGCAACAATTCCCTCGAAGAAAGCTCCGGGCTGATCCTTTTACCATGGATCGCCGGCAATTTGACCAATTGCTCCACCTCCCCGCCCTTGAAACGGTATATGGCCTGTTTGGGATCGCCGACCACCATACTGAAGCTGTTCACTGACAGGGCATTCTCTATCAGCGGAAGAATATTTTGCCATTCCAGCACGGAGGTATCCTGGAACTCATCCACAAGAAAATGGCTGTAACGTTCGCCCAGGCGCTCATAGATGAAAGGTACCGGTTCATTGTTTACCACTGTGGCAATACGCTTGTCGAACTCCGAGATGTGGACCAGCCCGTCGGTCTCCCTGATCTGGTCGATCACTTTCAGGATTTCATTGAGCACAGCCAGGGGGAATATATTTTTTTTCAGTATCCTGTATAGTTCATATCCGGGATATCCTTCATCGATGAAATTCAGCAGTCCTCCGGCAAGATCGATCATCTCACCCTTCAAACCATCGATCAGCGCTTTCTTCCCTGCATCGATCCTGTTCTCGCTGTACCAGCAATCGTCACCAATGGTGCTGCGTACCCTGTCGGTGGGCTTCAATTTCGCAAGGTTGCCGTTGGATAATCTGTCAATGTATCCATAAATGCCAGTCTTTCCGTAATACAGGTCCTGTACCCCGATCCCGTTCTTTTTCCAGAATGACATGAGCGTGGAGGCCCTTTGTACCACCTCGTTCTCGAACCTTCTAATAGACTCGGAAAGGTGCCGGCCTGCTTTTAATATGGCGGTCGAGTCCATTTTTTGCAATCCCGGCAGAAACTCGGCCACATCATCTCTGAGCAGGTGGCGGGCAAAACTTTTAAGCGACTGTTCGATATTCCAGTTCATCTCGTCGCTGACCCTTGAAGCTGCAAATCCGGCCAGGACCTTTGTCGGGACCTCGTCAATACCGACACGGCTCATCAGGAGGTCAACAGCCTGGGAGACCATGGCCTCTTCGTCGACCTCCACCTCGAAATTCAACGGCAGGTGAAGATCGAAAGCAAATGTACGTACCACGCGATGGATAAAACTGTCGATGGTGCTGACGGAAAAGTCCTGGTAGCTATGCAGGATCAAGGTGAGTGCCTGTGAAGCATTTTCCGACAGGTCACTGGCAGGCAACCCTGTTTCCTTTTCGAGTTCGGGTAACATATGGCTGACCGTCGGGGAGCCGGCGAACCGATCAGGATGGGAAAGTTCGGTCAATGAACGTATGATCCGTTCCCGCATCTCGTTGGCTGCCTTATTGGTAAATGTTACAGCAAGGATATTCCTGAACAGGGAGGGCTTCCTGAGAATGATGGCAAGATACTCCCTGACCAGCGTATGGGTTTTCCCAGATCCGGCGGAAGATTTGTAGACGGCGAAATTCATCCCTGTAAATTTACAAAATCCTGGTTTGTCCCCGGCCCGGCTTTTCCGGTCATATTTATTATTTTTGACCCATAAAGCGCATCTATGAAAAAGTCATTATTCATCTTACTGTTATCGGGTACTGTCGTGGTATCGGGTCAGAACATTGTTGAAGGGGTATACCGGGAATATGAGCCCGGTTTCTATGAACGTGAGATCCTGCCCGGGCGGGAACGGACAGGTGCCAAGCCTGCAAGGACATACTTTGCCGCCGACCTCGAGGGGCTCACGTTTCCGACCGATATCGATGATTACACGCGCTATCCCCATCCCCCTCCCTTATCGCAGGGTGCCACGGGCACTTGCTGGTGTTTCTCAACGATATCATTTTTGGAGTCGGAGATCATGCGTACCACCGGCCAGACCATTAAGTTGTCGGAGATGTACATCGTTTACTGGGAATATGTGGAACGTGCCCGTGCCTATGTCGAAAACCGGGGCGATGTTTATTTTGCCGAGGGATCTGAGGCCGTGAGTGTCACCCGGATCATGAAAAAGTACGGCATCGTACCGCAGGCCGATTACCCGGGCATTACCGGCGACCGGAAATACCACGATCACAAGACGATGTTCAGTGAAATGGATGAATACCTGAAGGGGGTGAAATCCACGTCGGCATGGAACACCGTGATGGTGGTTTCCACCATCCGCGATATACTCGACAAATATATGGGCGCCCCGCCAACGAATATCATTTATGGAGGCATGCCTTATTCGCCTTTAAGTTTCATGAAACAGGTGCTCCAGCTGAATCCCGATGATTATTTCAGCTTCATGTCGACCATGTCGCTGGCATACAACCAGAAGGGCGAACTTGTAGAACCTGATAACTGGTGGCATTGTGATGACTATTACAATGTGACAGTCGGAGATTTCATGACCGTTATCGACGATGCCCTCGACAGCGCCTATACGGTTTGCATTTGCGGGGATGTGAGTGAGCCGGGTTACGACAGGTGGAAGGAAGTGGGCATCATCCCTGCCTTCGACATCCCCTCAGGATACATTAATGCATCGGCCAGGGAGATGCGGCTGCGAAACGGGACTACCACCGACGACCATTGCACACACATTATCGGTTTTCTCGACGAAGGGGATGATCGCTGGTATTTGATCAAGGATTCTGGTGCCGGAGGGTTCGACGGCCCGAACAAGGGATACCGGTTCCTACATGAAGATTACATCAGGCTTAAAATGATGAACATCATGGTATACAAGGAAGCAGGGCGGCAGGTCCTTGATAAGATCATCAAGTAGTTAGCCTGAAGAGAAGAAGGAGGATGGGAGGCCGGAATAATAAATGTTGAGTTTTTGACTCTTAATTCTTAATTAACAGAAGCTTAGTTGCAGAACCATTTCATTTGGCCTGTTAATTTTGAATCTCTATTTCATTATCATCCCTTTTGCTTCCCTGCCGCCTGAAGATATCGCCAAAACGGTCGAATTCCTTGGTATAGAATATCCCTACACCCTGGGTGTAGGGTGCATAATAGTCGATGGTGTTGAAATTGTTCGACCTGTTGAAGGCCCTGAGCCTGATCCGCCCGTCGGGCGTGAGCTTATATTCGATATTTACGTCACCTACGATGCTGCTTGCCTGCTGTTGCTGGTTATCTTTCGTCAGCACGCCCACATTGCCATCGACGATCAGCCGGTTGTCGAAAAACTGCGTCGAGAGGGCAACTTCGAGCTCGTCCTGGGTGATCTCATCGCCTGCGATGTAATTGATGCCGATATCAAAATCATTACTGATCTGCGAAAGCCAGTTGCTCAGCTGACTTGAGATGATGTTCAGCGAAGAAGCTCCCATGCTTCCTGATGTGCTGGCATAGCTGAAACTGTTCATCAGCAAAAGTGAGATCATCTGCTGGTTCATCATCGGGACGTCGTTGGTATCCAGTACCGCGTAGATCGTCTGCCTGACTTCATCCTTAACATTCGGGAACGCTATGCTGAAATGTATGTCGGGGTTGGCCAGTTTTCCCCTGAGGCCGAGGTAGGCATTCACGTTCACGCGCTGACCTTCCAATTCCGGGCTTATGCTGGCACCCAGCCCGCTCAGGGTCGTTTTTAACCTGTAGAGGGCCTTGAGGTTAACATCGGCATCATAAGGGTTGCCTGCGAAAGCGATCTTTCCTCCCTGCAGGATCTCGAAGCGTTTGTTGATAAGGTTCTGCAAGGTAAAGAAGAACGTACCCCTGAGGAAATTATAATCACCGAAGATGTTGAATTCCCCCCTGGGATTGATCGTGATGCGGATCTCGCCATGACCTTTAGAACTGATGTTCCCCATATTGGCCGGAAGAAAGATCATTGCTTCGGCCGTATTGTTGACCCTGATGGTGAAATCGAGGCTCAGTCCCTGCAGCTCAACCCGGTAAGCATCTGCGGCAATATCACCCGCATCCCCGTCGACATTCCTGAATACCACAAAATCGTTTTCGGTAACTGTAATACTGGTATTGAGGGGTATGACAAAGTCAGTGCCTTTTTCCGTTGTAAGGTCGGCATCAATATGGAATTTATCAGGCGGCCCGAAAAACCTTACCTGGCCTGTAGCAACGGCAGTCCCGTAAAAAGTATTGTTCTGGTACCTGTCGGTCTTCAGGCCGAGAAAATTTTTCGGGTTCAGGGTGATGTCGAAATTGAAATCGCTGAGGTTCCTGTGACTGATCACACCGTTGGCCACTGCCTGGTTTCCCAGGGAATCGTATACAACAAGGTTGTTGATCACGATCGCCCGTGGGTTAAAATCGATGGTGTGGGCAAGGCTGTATTTGGTATTAAGGTAATCCACCCGGCATTCTGTTCGCATCAGCTTTATCCAGCCGGTCAGCAGTGGATCGGTATCAGAACCGCGTAACTTGAAATCGGCACTGGCTACACCGCTAAGGTCGCTGATAAAGCCGGAAGCAAAGCGCTCCAGGGCTTCCATCCTGAAGTTCTCGACCTTCAGGTCGAAATCGAGGTTATCGCGCTCCCTGCCGGGATAATAGGACCCATTCATCGAAAAAACCCTGCTGTCGGAAACATTCCCGTGGCGTATGATCTCAGCGCTTAGATCAACTGATTCCTTGAAGGAATCCCATGACGACCGTATTTCGGCATCTCCGATCAACACGTTGTTGAGTTCGAAACCACTGATGGTGACATCTGCCATGATGCCCGGTAGACCATAGACGTTGCTCACCCCGAAATAGCCGTTCGTGATCCCATTAAGATCGAAATTATAATTTGTGAACAGGATATCAAAATTCGAGAGGCGCCAT
>JAXGTH010000062.1:0-14404 GCA_040775045.1 Bacteroidales bacterium | reverse complement strand
ATTGATAATCATATTAACCCATAACCAATTATGAAAAATACATTTATCCTGCTCGTTATCCTTGGCCTTTTTGTTCAGGAAGGCTTCGGACAGAACCACAAATGGTATTACAACTACAACAATGGCCAAAGTGAAATCGGCCAGGACATCGCATATGGCCAGGATGGCTATATCTATGTTGCCGGAACCGAAGATGACGATATCGACTACGATATCATTATCATTAAAATCAATAAGTCCGGTGGACAGGAATGGATTTACACATACGAAGGCCTGCCCGACAAGGTGATGGCGGTCGCCGAGATCCAGGTAGGCGCCGACGGTAATATTTATGTATGCGGGACCGCCAACAATGCAAATGACGACAATAAATTCCTGGTGATCAGCGTAAATCCGGAAGGAGGTTTGCGCTGGGAATATATTTATGATATAGATGGAAGTTATACCAGCGAGGCGTTTTCTGTCGTCTATGGAGGAAATGGGATGGTGTATGCGGCCGGGGTGGCCAACTACGATTTCATCGTAACAGGCATCAATGCAGACAGCGGTGAGCAGGAGTGGGTCTATTGGTTCGATGGTGGTTGTTCGTACGCGCTATGCGACGACCAGGCCTATGCGGTCACCATGGGGGAGGACGGGAACATTTATGCCGCCGGGTACTCCTATGAGGCTACCGAGCCACAACTTACCATCCTCAGCCTGACCCCGGACGGCAGCAAAAACTGGAAATACCTGTTCCCGTCGACGGAAGGGGCAAGCTGGGCGACGGACATCGTATACGGGGACGACGGCCGGATCTATGCCAGTGGCCTGATCCATTCGAACATCGCAGTAATCTGCCTTGATGCCGCAGGCCAGTACCAGTGGAACTGCAATGTCGACGGTCCGGGACCCGAGCCCTACTGGGGAGAAACCTGCTATGAGCTGATCTATGGTTTCGACAACAACATCTATGTTACCGGGCGCGCCGGTGGCCGCGACAGCCAGGTGGATACCGATATGGATGTTGCCGTGATGAAGGTTGACCTTCAGGGCAACCCGGTTTGGTTCTATCGCTATGAGGGACTGTACGGAGACCACGATATGGCTTTTTCCATCACCCAAACGCCCGACACCAATGTGCATGTTGCGGGCTATTTCTGCGGGCTACTGGCCGAGGCTGGCACGATCAGCCTCGACCACCGCACGGGACGTGATCTCTGGGTGATGCGCTACGTAGGTCCCGCCATCGATATGGACGTGGCCTATGCCATTACCTCCGACGAGGACGGGTACCTGTATGTGACCGGTTATGACTACAAGGACAACCGCCTTCATGATGTGTATGTCTGGAAGCTGCAACCCCCTAAAAACAACGACGGATACTACAATCTCGAAGGTTACGCCACCTGGGGCGAAGGCCATGCCGTGCTGGAAACATCCGACAAAGGTTTTATCATCGCAGGATACCAGGGTTCATCCCTTACTTCTTCCACTTATAATATGAGGCTCATCAAGACCGATATCAACGGCGATACCCTCTGGACCAGGAATTACGGCGGAAACAACGAAGAAAGGGCATTCGATGTTGCCATCTGCCCGGATAACGGCTACATTCTTACAGGATTTACCAAATCATACGGGGCCGGCGGCAAGGATCTTTATATCGTGAAAACGGATGAAAACGGAATCCAGCAATGGGAAAAGACCTATGGCGTCGAAACCGACGAGGAAGGCTATTCCATAGTCACGGCTTCGGACGGAGGTTATTTCATCGCAGGGAAGACCTACCGGTACGACAGTTCGGGCGACCTGTGGTTTATGAAGGTCAATGCTCAGGGCGACAGCCTGTGGACGAAAAGATATGGTGGCGACCGCCGGGATGAAGTGGGCGAAGTGCACCGGACAGCGGATGGAGGATACATTTTCGCCGGAACCCGTGGACATGCGCTGACTTTAGGATACATTACGAACATTTATGCGATCCGTTTCAATTCACAGGGCGATACCCTCTGGACCCGCGAGATCGGCTTCGAAGATTACTGGGATGCCGGCGGGGATATCCTGGAGCAGGACGACGGGACGTTTCTACTGGTTGGCTACTACCACAACAAGGAATACATCGCCAAACTGGATTCCGATGGAAATACCCTCTGGGAGAAAACATCCGAGACCGAGCAGCATGGCGGGTTCACGACCATCGCCCAAAAACCGGATGGCAATATCCTGCTGAGCAGGAACGGGTTCGGTGCGCAATACATGATGAACGTCAGGACCTATGATCCCGATGGCAATTTCATTTCATCCGATACCATGGGCTGGTCGCCCGGGTATGTAGACTCCCCTACCACCGCAAGCGCCAACGATTCCCAGCCCACATCCGGCGGCGGTTACGTGGCTGTCGGCCGGGGATGCATTGCCGGCAATGCCAATAACTGGAATATCGTGCTGTACCGTAAGGGCGGCACCCTCACCATGCTTCCCCTTCCTCCTCTCGGCATCCGTGAATTGCCTTTCCTTTCGGGTAATACAGGCCTGAAAGCCACCACCGTGTATCCAAACCCGGTTTCTGAATATGCCTTCATCGAATTCGAGCTAAAGGAGGGTGCGGATGCAGTCATGAAAATCCTGGATGTGAGCGGACGCATTGTCTATGAATCCGAACCAAAGCATTTCGCGGAAGGTAAACAGCAGGTGGAATGGAACTCAGGTGGCCTGAGTAATGGTGTGTACTCATGCCTGATCACCGCCGGACAGGAGGCCTTCACCGGAAAGATCATCATCCTAAAAAACCAATGACCATGAAAAAGACATACATACTCTCCTTAATGGTTCTGATATTCCTGTTTCCTGAAGTGCAAGGCCAAATGACGGGCCTTAAAACCACGGCAACATTCTGTCCCGATTCAGTCATTACCTTCAAGTTCGACGCCCAGGGCGATTCGACATTGAACGCGAAGATGACTTACCGATATAACAACCATTTGCGTGTCATCGAATCGGAGAAATTCATCAGGGAGCAGTCCCTGAACCTCTGGATCCCCAACCACAAAGATGTCCGGGAATATGATAACCAGGACCGGCGCACCCTGTGGGCCATTTATGAATGGGATAACAGCGCGATGGCATACAAAGGATGGATGAAAGAAACGACCTTGTTTGACAACCAAGGGAACAAGTCTGAATATCATTATTACACCTGGGATTACAATTTATATGACTGGGGGAACAGGTTCTGGGACCTGTTTGATTATGATAATGAAAATAAACTGTTGCGCAGGGATCACCTGGAGTGGAATACGGTTTCTGAACAATGGGACACCGCTTCATACGAAATATATGAATACGACGGTTCAGGCATCCTCCAGCGCCTGACCGCCTGGGAACCCGATGAAGGATCAGGAATTATCTATCCATATGACAGGGGAGATTATGAGTATGACGGATCTGGTAATGTCGTTAAAATCACCCATCAGATTTATAACCCCTATACCGAACTGTGGTATTGGACGGAACGGCATCAATATGAATATGATGCACTGAACAGGAAAACGCACTGGATGTATTCCATATATGATGAACAGGGGGAAGAATGGATTGATAAGGAAAAGGATGAATGGGAATGGGACGATAACGACAGCCTGACATTGTATGCCTATTACCGTATCGGGGAAGACCTGGTAACCTGGTATCCTCAATTAAAAGCTGAAATGACCTATAACGATCATGGAAAGTTGATCAATTACCGGGGATATAGTGGTAATAACGATGCCCAGTGGGTGCCGACCTATGAGCGGCGATACCCTTATCAGAATGATACCCTGCTCCTGGCAGATTCACTCTTTCAGTGGATTGAGGATGAACAGGTATGGGAATTCGTCGACTGTAATAACTATCGGTATGATTCCCTCTATCGCCTGCACACCGACTCATATTATGATTTGACGGTACATACAGGACAGTATATGCTGCACTTCAGGGACTATTATTTCTATTCGGCAAGTGCTGGTGTTGCTGAATCGCATATGCCTGCCATCCGGGTTTTTCCGAACCCCTCCACCGGAATGGTCAGGCTTCAGTCGCCAGCCTTCAGCCGGAAGGATGTGGTTATAGAGATCGTCGATCTGGATGGTAAAATGTTTTTTAAAGAGGAGATGAGAAGGAGCAGGGAAGGAGAAATCAATATTGATATCGGCACACTGGCTGCAGGTCTCTATTTCGTCAGGATATATTTTGAGAATCAAACGATTGTGAAAAAGATCATTAAGCTCTAAATAAAAAGTTATGAGTTTTGAATTGAATTAATTTCCTTTCTCCCATCCTCCTTGAGGGGAAGGGGCCGGGGGATGGGTTAAACTGAAACAGCCATGAAGAAATACCTTACTCTCCTTTTCTGCTCGCTGCTCACCCTTCACTGCTCGCTGAGCGCACAGCAGGTGATCTATGTAGATGTATCCAACAATACAGGTATCGAAGACGGGACAGCGGCACACCCCTTCAACACCATCGCGGAGGGTTTACAACTCGCTCAAAACGGAGATTCGATCTCGATCATCCCGGGCAATTACCCCGAAGATACCCTTCTCATCGAGAAATGCGTCTCCATTGCCGGAGCTGGCTCCTCCTCAACTTTAGTGGAAGGGACATTCATCCTTTCCTCCAAACTCGACACACTGCCTGTGATGATCGGAAACCTCTGGTGCCGGAACGTGATGCACAGCGACAGTGGCTTTACCCGAACACCCCTGTCAATTATTCAATGTAGCCTGCAGGTCTTGTATGATTACACACCTTCGATACAGGAAACAGGCCGGATATTGGTAAAGAATTGTACAGCCGCAGACAGTATTCACATTGAGGGCGCATCGTGCTCAGCCGGGAGGGAGGTTATTGATTGTGAAACTGAGGGTGGATTATGGGTCGGAAGCGTATCTTCCTCGGGTAACATCAGGGTGTCGGGCAACCAGGTGGGCGGAGCGTTAACGGTATCGACCGTCGTCCAGCACGATACAGTTATCCTGACTGATAATACAGTGGCAGAAGATCTCCGGGTTACATCCGTTTCATCCGGTCCGGGGTATTTCACAGGAAATATTATCGGTAATGGAGTTTATATCGCGGCTGTTTCTTATGAGGGATATGTTTTCAGGAATAACAATATTGCCTCCGGGGATCTGACCGGAAATTTCACAGCATTAGCCACCAGTGAGATTTCCTATAACACTTTTGGGAGCGGTGGTATTGGTATAACTTCAAAATCCACGGATCTGATCATACATTCCAATATCATTGATATTGACGGATCGGAGAGCGGGATCCGGTTCAACAGTATTGCCGGAGGTTTGATCGACCACAATACCATTACCGTACCCTATGTTGAACCTTCCGGATTGCCGTTTGAAGAGGATACGGCAGCCACCTGTGGTGTCTATGTTCAGTCTGTTTCCTTTGGCGGAATGAGAGGCAATCAGATCAGCGGTGGCGCTTATGGTGTTTACCTGTCGGCCATCGCTTCCAATGATTTTGACCGGAATGAGATAGCGGATTCCCACTATGGCCTCTACTTGAAAAGTGTATCAGCTTATGTCGACAGCAACCGGGTGGAAAATTGCATCGCACATGGAATGATCCTGGATTACCAGCCTGAATATGCAGATACCAACTCGATCCGACTCAACCATAACATCGTCAGGAACAATGGGGGACATGGCATCTGGACAAAGGGAAACTGTCCCATGGGGAGAATTGATGAACCAGGGAACGGATTCAATATCATCAAAGATAACGGCGGATACGATCTTTATGTTGAAACCCTGAGTGGCTTCGTTGACACCATCTGGGCGCAGAACAACGAGTGGTCGCATAGTACGGAAGAAGAGGTTGGACTGTATGACATCTATGATGCCGGCGATGATCCTGCCAGGGCGCTGGTGATGTTCACACCGCTGCTGCCATTTGGACTAAGTGACCTTGAGATGCCGGAGATAATGCTGTACCCGAACCCCACGCGGGGAGTCGTCAGTCTTCAGTTGTCAGTTGTCAGCCAGCAGTCAGCGGTCAATGGTCAGCACTCAACAGTCATTGAGATTCTAGATGTATTCGGGAAGATCGTCGAAACCAATAACAATAGAACAATTGACCAATTGAACAACGGTGCTATTTATTTTGACATCAACCATCTCCCGTCCGGCATCTACTTCATCCGGATAAAATTTGCAGATCAAATGATTGTGAAAAAGATTATTAAGATTTAAAAATAGAACACGGATAAACGCGGATGCGACGGATTACCGCGGATCACCAATCCGCTTAATTCCGTCTAAATCCGTGTCATCCGCGTGCCATAAAAAAAGTAAACTATGAAACCACAAAGCCACATGCCTCAAGCCTCAAGCTTCAAGTTGCAAGCCTCAAGCTGTAAGCTGCAAGCTGTAATGCTGCTCTTAGCCCTATGCCCATTTCTCTATGCCCATGGCCAGCAAACCATCTACGTCGATGCTTCCAACAACACCGGTATAGAGAACGGAACGCAGGAGCATCCCTTCAATACGATCAAGGAAGGGATCGCCGCCTCAAATGCGGGAGCCACCATAATGATCAAAGCCGGGACCTATCATCCGGATTCCACCTGGCAGGAATACCAGAATGCGCTTTATCTCAAACCGGGGATTTCCCTTGCAGGTGAGGGCCGGGAAAATACGGTCATCGATGGAATACTTGTTGATTGGGGCCCCGGAAATCTTTCCTGCACCCTGGATGGGCTGGCTTTCCTGCAGTATTATTTCGGACGAGGCACATCGGAAGGGCCATTTGATGAACAAAATATCATCCGTAATTGCAGCGCCGGTCTGATCCAGGTCAGCCATTCAGCAGGAATACCCGTCAATGACACTACCCCGGGGGCCAACTATGGATTCTTGATAGAAAACAATGAGCTCGGGGAAGGAGGCATTCAATTTGCACAGGGCAGTGGCGTGGCAAACAATACCATCCAGAATAATTCCTGCGGTACTGTTTTGATCTATTCCGGTGCCGGATACACTTATCTCGTGGATAACAATGATATCCAGTACGGGATTATTGATGCTTCAGGAGTGTGCACCACCACAATATCCAACAATCAAATCTTTAACGGAGGTATCATTGATAAGAGCGGGGGAAATCCTTATGGTGTTGAAGACCAGATAATTGAATATAACACCATCACCTGCAATGAAGACTCACCCCTTTTCCAGGATGAAGATGAAAAAGCAGCAATAATTGCACGACCAACATCCGTTACCATTCGAAATAATACGCTTACAGGAACGGGAGCGGTTTATGGTATCTATTCCAAATCAGGAGCGCCATTTCATGTCATCGATAATACCATTCAAATAGAAGAGGCTTTCCAACCCCCTTCAGACCCGGATGAAGCTGTATGTGGCATTTATACCAAGGCCGGTTGGGGATATGTCACAGGGAACATTATTCATGGCGGGCAGATCGGCTATTACAGCAAAGCCGGAACGGAAGATTTTTCCAATAATGAAATTTCAGGTGCATATATCGGGTTTTTCTCCAGCGGGGCGGAAGAGGTTCATCACAACACAATCCAAGACTGCCATGGCGATGGCATGATCATGTATGGTTTGCGCGGCCCTATCCATAATAATGTGGTAAAAGACAATGTAGGTTCGGGAATTCGCGTCGTCAGGCCTGATATCGACCTGGGCGGAGGCAATTTTAACGGACCAGGGAACAATATCATCAACGGTAACGGAAATTTTGACCTGTATGTAGATTGCCAGAGTATAGAAAACCCGGTACTTTATGCAAAGTATAACGTCTGGGACCACACCGATGCCTCAGAGATCAGGCAATACGACATACGGGACGGTAACGACAGCACGGGCCTGGTTACGGTTGATTTTACCCCTTTCGCCTATCTGGGAGAGGCAGAGCATGGAGGTGTGGAGGCAAGGGAAAATGGGAGCGTGGAGGTGTTTCCCAACCCGACGAGGGGGAAATTCCAAATTTCAAATTCCATCCCGAGTACTCGGGACCAAACAAAACTCAAAACTCAAAACTCAACATTCAAAATTGAGGTAGTTGATTTATTTGGCCAGGTCATCGAATCAAATAACAATAGAACAATGGAACAATTGAACAGTGGAACCCAGGAATTTGACATCAGCAGATGTCCGGCGGAGATCTACTTCATCCGAATATATTTTGAAAATCAAATGATCGTGAAGAAGATCATCAAACAATAAACATCTCTCCGATCCCCTTCCTAAAAAAATGGATAAGGGGGGAGGAGAGAAAAAAACTTACCAAAAATGAAAAAATTAATTTACATCTTAGTGATTTTGCTTTCAGGTGCATCATGCTGCTTTTCACAGGAATATGCGACTTATGAAATTACGGGGCTGCATCAGGGCAACGGTAGTTTTGTGAGTGCAGCCCTGTCTGACTTTGAGTGGACCGTAAGCGGTACTTTAACCGGGGAAGTTCAGATACTCGACAACGAGATTTTTGACGACGGAAACGCTTTTGAGAATGTATTCGGACAGGCCAACGATGCACAGAATCTCAGGATACAGGTCGTCATGAACGGTCCTGGAACAGCAGGGCAGCCCTTAATATCTAGTGCTATATTGACGCTTCTCTTTGACCAGCCAACTCCCGTGAGTGCATGGGGGTTTTGTGTGGTGGATATCGATGTGGAAAATTGCCTGGTTTCGGCCATCGATGAAAACGATGACCCGGTTTCACCGGAAATTATCGATGGATGGCTGGTGGAATTGTTCGACGCCAACCTGGGTGAAAATGGTGTCAATATCCCCAAATGGGATGCCATCCATGCAGCTCTCCTGGGTTCGGATACACCGGATAACTACGTCGTATACAACAATCTGGTTATCGGGGACATGCCATCCAGCGAAGCGCCTGCGGCATATTTTATGCCCGACCTGCGCCTGAAATCGCTGACCATCACATTCGAAAACCTCCAGGATGTTTATAATACCTCCTATCACTTTTATATCGCATCACTGGAAGCAACCATGCTTCATGAGATCAGCGGGCCTGACATATCCATCTATCCCGTTCCAGCCGGCAATACCATCATGATCAGTACCGGGCATATGCCTGCAGCAGATCCGGTCGTTGAAATTTTGAACCCTGCCGGGGAGCGCCTGATCTCCAAAACAATGAACCATTCGCAAAACCTAATGGAACTGGACATCAGCCGCCTTCCTGCAGGATTATATTATTGCAGGATATTGCTGGATCGGCAAACCCTAACCAAAAAGATCATCAAATTATAATACCTGCAGCCGATACACAGGGCGTTAAGCGTTGTGATACGTCAGCTATTGCAACAGTATCTTTTTCACCAGCTCCGATCCGTTTGAATTTATCCTTACAAAGTACATGCCCCGTGCGGTTAAAGCTGGAATTGCCAGCAAGGTTTGCGCCTGATTCCCTTCACCGCTCATGACGACCCGTCCCTGGCTGTCGTGGATGCTGTAAATAAACTCAGACGGATGTTGCAATTGTATCGTGATCCTGTCAAGGGCAGGGTTGGGATAGATCGCGATCGATCCCGGGGTCTTGCCTTCAGGCGCGCCCAGCACCCACCATTCGGCATCGATGTATGATCGTGCAGGGGAGAGGGCGTTAAGGTAATTGTCTTTCCATCCGAAGACCGCCTTACCCTGGCTCAGGTCGATGTCGACATGCGGCAGTGGGTCGTCGGGCAGGTCACCGGTATTGCTCCGGTAATTGCCCATGACCCACCAGTCGTCGGCAAGCAGGTTCCCGGCCTGGATACCGGTGTAGATCAGTTCTTCCGTATTCTCTGTAGAATAGGTCATGAGGAAATGATTGTAATCCCTGTCGTAAACAAGGCAGGGATTCTTTTCATGCCCGCTGCTGTTGGTCCCGAAAGGGTAGGTGATCTCGATCATCGACATATCGGGGACCTCCGGGTTGAAGCCCGTGAACTGGTAAGTGGCATTGAACCGCATCACGGCCAGGTCGCTGTTCGACGCATTGCTGTGGTCTTCCATGGCGATGAGCAGGGGAACGAAATTCGACCCGGGCACATAATCGGTCGCATCCTGCATGATGCACACCGAAGGCCGTGAGACCTTCCCGTTAAGGAAACTGAATTTGGTATTGACCAGCACGGGCTCGACCCAGGCATTGGCAAAACTGCTGATGCGTCCCAGGAAAAGGCCTGCATTACCTAAACCACTTCCCGCATCGAAATTGGTCTCAAAGGCAATGGAATAATACCCGATATCGAGTTGCGAGTTGCCCCCGAGCGCCAGGCTCACCCTGTTGATCCCCGGAAACTGGTACATGTTGCGGTATGTGTAAACATCACCTCCGCTGAGCGAATAGGCCAGGTGGAGTTCATCAGCCTGCAGTGCACTGTTGTAGCCTGTCCAGGCAACAGCCACGGCAAAGGGATTGGCATCGCTGCCGGGCGCCCGGCTGTCGCTGGCGACGGACAGGCTGTAGGCCTGGTCAGTGCCATGGAACTTTTCATATACAAGCTGGTATTCACCGGGCATGTATCTGATCACAGCAATTCTGCCGTTCCATGAACCATTGCTGCCAGTATTCCAGAGCTCACCGATGAATACTTTGATGTTGCTCTCCTGGTCTCCGGTGGCAACCATATCAACGTCTTTTAAGTCCAGATCATTAATATTGTTGCTTCTTTCTGCCGCAAGGGAGAACGACCATCCACCGTCGGTGGATTCATAAAGCCGCCAGCCGTTCAACTCAGAAGCAAGGTTGGGCTTGAACTGGTGCAAAACATAGATCCAGCCGTTCTCGGTAACGGAAACGACACATTTATCGCTGAATGCATCGATAAACTTATTCGCACCCCATTCGGGCTGGGCACTGGCTGCCATGATCGGATACAACAGCATTGTTGCAATGATGGTTTTTATCCTGTTCTTCATATCAGTTGTTTTTTGGTAAATATCAAAATATTTTCACGGGAATGCAAGATTATTATTTGGAAGCCCTTTCGGTACTAATGAAAAATTATTCCTTGATTTTCTAATCCATTATCCTCCAGCCAGAAGCCGGGATCCAGTATCCAGTATCCGGCCTGATTCCCGGGTCCCGGGATCGAAAATCCGGCATCCGGGATACTTGATCTTTTCGCTATCTTTACTGCAAAACTTACGCCTCATGTGCGGACGCTACATCCTGGTACAGGCGCTCGAAGAGATTGAAAAAAGATTCAATGTCAGCGCCCCTGAAGGGACGGAATGGAAGCCCGCCTTTAATATTTCACCCGGGCAGCTGGCCCCCGTCATCACCAGCGACAATCCCCGGGAGCTTCAGATGTTCCGTTTCGGGATGACCCCTTTCTGGGCTAAAAAGCCCATGTACCTGATCAATGCCCGCGCCGAGGGCGATCATAATAAAGAGGACGATCCGAACTACAAGGGCGCAAAGGGCATCATCACCAAGCCTTCTTTCCGCAAACCCATACGCTCGCAGCGCTGCCTGGTCATCGCCGATGCCTTCATCGAGGGGACGATAAAAGAAAAGCTTTCCAAACCGTACGTGGTCTACCTGAGGAACAGGGTCAGGCCGTTCGCCTTTGCCGGGCTCTGGGACGAATGGACCAACAGGGAAACGGGAGAGATCAGCAGGGGGTTTACCATTATTACCACCACGGCCAATGAGTTGCTGCAAAAGCTTCCCCACCATCGCTCGCCGGTCATCCTTGATCAGCGGTATGAAAAAAAATGGCTCGACAACAGCCTGCCGCTCGCCGATATTACCAAACTGCTGCGGCCCTATCCTGCAGACCTCATGAATGCCTATCCCATTGATCCGGCCATAAAAAATCCACGGGCAGAGGGCAAAGACCTGCTCAGGCCAATCGGTGAAAGGCTTGTTCCTGAATATGATGTAAAATCAAAGGAAGATCTCAGGCTTCAGGGAATGGGAAGCGGGAAGAGGTTTAATTACAATCCAGATTCTCCATGGGGCTGAGGAAATCTGAAATCTGATATTTGAAATCATTGCTGTCCGGGATAATTTATTATAAAACGATATAGTCCTTTAATGGAAGGGCTTTGGTGAGGGTAGACTGTTTAAGGTCTTCTTTGGAGTTTTATTGTCGGCAATGCCTCGACTACCGCTCGGCATGACAAGGCATTGTTTTTTTAGGGAATAAGGGCGCGGCACTCAATAACTTGATTTCATTGGTGTGCCGCGCCCTTATTCCTGTTTTATTGACTTTGATTTGTCACCGCGAGCCCTTCACTCCGTTCAGGATAAACTCCGTCGGGCGGTCCTATCAATTTCGCATTTCGCTGCTTAGAAATATCCCGGACAGCAATGGTTAAAAACATATAATATCAAGGCACGCCTCAAACAAGCCGGTTATATTCTCAAGGTTCCGCGAACCCTTGAAGTCATTACATCTCATCATCAGAATCCTCTTCGAATACCTTCTTCTTTGGAAGAAGTGCGATGATTTCGGCGGAAATTTCTTCAATTGATTTGCTGGTCACATTGATCTTTTGCCAGTTGGTATGGGTGTCGAATATCCGGTTGGCGTAGTTTATTTCTTTTCTTACATATTCCGGGTCGGCATAGTTACCCGTATTACCTCCCAGGTGTTCATCGCGTGCACGGCGTAACTGGACCAGCCGTGAAGGATAAGTGGTGAGACAGAATATCTTTTTGTCTGATATCCTGAGTACTTCTTCAGGAACAGGAAAATCCAGTATGATCGGCACGTTCGCTACATACCAGCCCCTGAATGCAAGATATATACTCAGGGGCGTCTTAAATGTCCTGGACACGCCCAAGAGGATGATCTCAGCCTGGTTAATATGCTGGATCCGCTTACCGTCATCATGCTTGAAGGCAAATTGCATGGTTTCAATCTTACGGAAGTATGCATCGTTTAAAACGCGGAATAATCCCGGCTCTTCTGAAGGATTGGCAGATAGGTGATCGGAAAGCCTTTGAAGCAACGGACCCATCAGGTCGATACTTTCAACGTTATGTATGCGTGCAAGCCTGACAAGTTCTTCCCTGATCTTATCTGTTACAAGTGTATGAACGATAATAGCCTTTTCCGTTTTCGCCCTTGAGACGATCAGCATCACCTGTTTTATATCGAGGATGGCGCTGAATCTTATAATTTTGGGATTACTCCCCCTGAATTGTGTTAATGCGGCTTTAACGGCTTGCTGGGCAGTCATGCCGGTACCATCGGATATGACAAAGATTGTAGGCATCTAATGCTAAAATAAGGAAAAAAAAGGAATTACAATTGGTCTTATTGCAAATGATATCTTTCCCGAGTAAACGAAAATATCCGAATTCCATGAGATGACATTCGAATATCCGGCAGGAACTTGCTTCACCTGCAATTAGAGTTGTTTGTCGGAATCCAAATCTCCGCTCGCGCGGGGTCTCAATCGTCAACTTAATTGATGATTTGATAGTGGATATAGCATTAGGCAAGGTGTGAGTAAAATTGTTCTAATCCAGAAAGGAGAACTCGTCTGAGTTCTCTTTTTTTATTGAAACTAAAATGCCCTTTTTCTGTGAAAACTATTGATTTCTCCGAATTGCAAGAAAAAGAGGATTTATTTATTAAGAATAACTTTGCTACTAATCATCTCCTCATCAAGGAGAATCCTAAATAAGTAAATCCCATTGACACATTTAGAGAGGTCAATGATTGAGTGATGAGGCTGACTTAATATGAGGTCACCATTCATATCGTATACGTCAACTCTGTTAATATTATACCCTTTAATATTTATTAAACCATTTGTTGGGTTTGGAAAAATCAACAAGTCATTTCTATTTTCAATATAATGCTCTTCATTACCAGTTGAGCATATCATATATGTAGCTGGTGTTCCCATATCGTTTACAATCACTCCAGGAGGTGGAAATGGAACTACCCAAACACAGACCTTTGTTAAAAGCGGACAATATCGGATTTCAATATATTCTAAAAGGGTATTTTGAGAAATGTCTAATTCCGAATAATTATTATATCCAATTTGCAAAAAATCAAGTAACGGATTCTGTGTAATATCAAGAGAGTCTATATCATTACTATCACATCCAAGTGTCTCCAATAATGGGTTGTATCTGAGTTCCAATTCACTCAGTTGATTTGAGTGTACATAAAGTGTAACCAAGTCTGGGCAATTTGACACATCCAAGCTGGATATGTTATTGTAAGTACAAACAATACTTTTAAGTTCTGTATTATACACTAGATTTAGGCTATCTAAATTATTATACGCACAACTGAGACTTATAAGTTCTATATTGTCACTAATATCCAATGTCACAAGTGGATTATGGCTGCATTTTAGAGTTTTCAAATATATGGCACTTGAAAGATCCAGTTCTGATATCTGATTAT
>JAXGTH010000061.1:0-14566 GCA_040775045.1 Bacteroidales bacterium | reverse complement strand
GCATTGTGGTACACCTGCTTAACGCCTTCCATGGCATCCTCCAGCGAGAAGATGTCGAGCACATCTCCTTCCACCCATTCGATCATGGCGAATTGCCTGTCGGGATCCCCTGCATAAGCCCTGAACACATGCTTGACGAAATCCGTGCTGCTGCCCTTCCTCAGCAGGGCACGGGGCCGTTTCCCCTGCGAGGTCAGCTCAAGGAGCAGGTGCGAACCTGCCAGTCCTGTCCCACCGGTTACCAGAATCATAGGCCAAAGATAATGATAAGCCAGCGCCCGGGGGTATTTACGGCCAAGAAAAAACGGTGGTCCCTGAATTTGCCAGGTCAGACCGTTGATCAGTGATCTGTGAAATATACAAACAGCACATATCCCGCGCTGACCGCTTTGCCATCCTGCGCAGCCGGCAACCATGGCGGCATGGCTTTGATGGCCCCAAGCACTTCCCGGTCGCGGGCTTCACCCCCGCTATGGATTATTGCGATGTCGCTGATCCTTCCCTTGCGTGAAACGGTGAAACCTGCCTTCACAAAAACCGTTGAAAGGGTATCGGACGAAAGGGTAAAACTGATATGTCGTGAAAGAAATGCCTGCAGCGAATCGGCCCCGCCGGGAAATACGGGAGGCCTGGTTACTGACCCGCCACCGGTGAAGGCCATGTCACCTTGCTTTGCGGCCTTATCCATGCTCCTCGAGGCCATGGCCGGTTCCCTCCCTTTGGCCGCTACCACGTATTCTTCATGCTGTCCGGCAATATTTTTGCCGGCAACGACTGTCTCCTCAGCATCTATAACATCAGCTTCCTGCACTGCCAACACATCAATATCCTGCCGGGCGGTGATCACTGCTTGTTCCTTATCGGTATCCGGTGAAAGTTCGCGTCCGGTCCCGCCCGGGGCAGTAATGCCTCCTACGGTTGTAGATGTGGCAGGAGCCCTATCCGTTCTGGCAACATTTTCCTCAGCTGTGGCTATGATTGAATCGATGGCCGTCCCCTTCCCGGCAATACCCTTCCCTGCGGACGGTTCGGCGATGAGCCCCTCATCGGGGCGAGGGCTCTCAAGCATGGCCAGTTCCCGGCTGTCAGGAAAGAGGAAGTGGAAATAGGCAATGATACCGAAAAGCACCAGCAGTGAAGCTGCTGCCGGGATAATGAACTGTCTTAAAGCGGGCATTCTCCCCTGCCGCCCTTTCCCTCCGGGGCCATATCCGAATTTTTCCCTCAGCCTGCGGTTGATGCCGGTGATCACAGGAGATATCTCCGCTGTATCCATGAGCTCATATCCTTCAAGCGCATCACGGCAGAGCATGCAACTGTCGAGATGCTCCTTCACTAGCTCGCGCTCAGCATCCGCCAGCGTTCCCCTGAGGTAGTGTTCAAGGGCATAGGGGCTCAGGCATCCCGAAGGGCTGAACAGTTCATGTTTATGCGGTGTCAGGCTCATCCTGCTGTTATTTTGATCTTTAAGTTCCTTTTGCCGTTCTGTATATGGCTTTTTACCTGCTTCAGGCCGTACCCGGTGATGGTAGCGATCTCGCGGTACGACTTCTTTTCAAAGTACATCAATTCGAGGCATTTCCGTTGTTCTTTCCTGAGCGAGGCCAGGGCGTCATACAAGACCTGAAAGCCTTCTTCTTCGTTCTCAAGGGGAAGATGCCCGCTGGAAAGGATTTCCATAAACTCCCCCTGTTTTTCCCTGAGGATCTCGTTTTCGGCTTTTTGCGCAGTTTTTTGTTTTCTCAGCACCATGAGGCAGTGGTTCTTTGCCACCCTGTAGAGCCAGTTCCTGAAATCATGCACTTCGTGCTTTTTCAGGTCTGCCATCAGCTTCTCAAAGATCGCCATCACCGCATCTTCAGCCTCCCCGGCATCATGAAGGTATTTCATGCACACCCCGAATACAAGGTGGGTATACCGTTCGAACAATATTCCGAAATGCCCGGTCTCGCCCTCATTGACGAAGGCCCTGATCAGCTGTTCGTCCGTCAGGCTGTCAACGGCCGCTTTCCTTTTACTCATGTTCCTTAAAAAACCCGGCATGATCCATTCAATTGTCTTTCAGGGTATACCAAGTATTATGCCAGTTGTGTAAACGGTGTGCCTGATTTCAAACCACTTCAGGTACCGCTTCATCCTGCCTGCCGGGAAGCTGGAGCGAATCCATGCCGAGCTTCGGGATGATCATCGGAACGATCGACTCGATTGGGCCGTAAAGGTATGATTGCGTTTTCACCTCCGGCTTGATGAGCGCGGAGCCCGTATCGAACACGTTCAGGAAATATATAAGCACGCTGAGCACGAGCACGGTCTTGAGAAAGCCGAACGCTGCCCCTGCCAGCCTGTTGATAAATCCCAGCGCCACGATGCTCACCAGTTTATGGATGATCCTGCCGGTGATATATACCAGCACAGCCACGATGACAAAGGTGATGGCGAAGGAGATGATGTGCAGGTATTTTTCGGCGATCTCGAAGTTTTCCCTCAGGTAGCCTTCCGCATAGTATGAAAAATGCAGTGCGACGAAGATGCCCAGGATGAGCGCTGCCAGCGATGCCAACTCGATCACGAATCCGTTCCTGAATCCTTTGATGATAAACCAGAGCAGCGGGATCGCCAGTACGATATCGAGCCAGTTCATGCCTTAATCCGTTTGGTCAGTTCGGTGGCAAAGATGAATTCGTTCAGTTCCCTGTTGTCGGAATGAAGCACATTGTCCTTATTCCCTTTCCACCAGAGGGTCCCTCCGTGGATGAAGGAAATGTTGTCGCCGATGTTCAATACGGAGTTCATGTCGTGGGTATTGACGATGGTGGTCATATTATATTCCGTGGTAATCTCGCGGATCAGGCGGTCGATGCGGTCGGAAGTTTTGGGGTCGAGACCCGAATTGGGCTCATCGCAGAAAAGGTATTTGGGCTTCAGGGCGATGGCCCTGGCGATGGCCACGCGCTTGACCATGCCGCCGCTAAGCTCCGAAGGCATCAGCTTGTTGGCATCCTTGAGGTTGACGCGCTCGAGGCAGAAATTGACGCGCTCGAGCTTTTCCCGGTACTGCTGACGGGTGAACATGTTCAGGGGGAACATCACATTTTCTTCAACCGTAAGCGAGTCGAAGAGTGCGCCTCCCTGGAAAAGCATGCCCACCTCTTTCCTCAGGTTGCGCTTCTCTTTAATGCTTAGGCTGGCATAGATCCTGCCGTCGTAGTCCACCTCGCCGCTGTCAGGCTCGAAAAGGCCGAGCACGCATTTCATCAGCACAGTCTTGCCCGAACCGCTCTGGCCGATGATCAGGTTGGTCTTTCCCGGGTCGAACCGGATCGAAATATCTTTCAGCACCTCGTTGTCGCCAAATGACTTTGATATGTTCCTTGCTTCTATCATACCAGGATCAGTTGAGTGAGGATGAGGTTGAAAATGATGATGAGGATGCTGCTGTATACCACGGCCTTTGTGCTGGCCCGCCCCACCTCGAGTGCACCTCCGGAAATACGGTAGCCGTGATAGGCCGAGATAGTGACAATGAGAAAGGCAAAGACCACGGTCTTGATGAGCGCATAGGTGATGGTAAAGGGATCGAACCATGCCCGCAGGCCCATGATAAAATCCTGTGACGATATCAGTCCCGAGGTGATGCAGGCCAGCCATCCGCCCAGCATCCCGAGGAACATGCTGATCACGATCAGGAAGGGGTTGAAGACCATGGCGGCCACCGCCTTGGGGAAGATGAGGAAATTGGCCGAATTCACACCCATGATCTGCAGGGCTTCGATCTGCTCGGTCACCTTCATGGTGCCGATCTCCGAGGCGATCCTCGAGCCCACCTTGCCGGCCAGGATCAAACTGATCACCGTGGGAGAAAACTCGAGGATGATGGATTGCCGTGTGGTGAAGCCCACCGTATATGCGGGGATCAGCGGGGAGTCGATGTTAAAGGCTGTCTGCAGGGCGACCACGGCCCCCATGAACACCGAGATGATGGCCACGATGCCCAGCGAGTCGATGCCCAGGCCCTGGAATTCGACCATCAATTGCTTCCAGAACACCCTTCCCTTGTCGGGTTGCCTGAAAACCTGGAGCATCAGTAAGAGATAATCGCCAAAATGCTTCAACATCTCAACAGGATTTTATGCTAAGGTAATGATTATTTGTCACTGATGGTCCATTTGAAATGCACAATATACCCCAAATACAGCGTCCGGTATCCGCTTATCACCTTGCTGCATACGTTAATATCTATTTTATCGTTAGGTTTGCAGCATGAACAGGATCATAAATAGAACGGGCCGTTCAGGGCAGATATTTTTCATCTTCCTTGTTTTTTGTATCCTCTTTGCTTCCTGCGCCAGCAGCCGTTATGGCAGGCGTAAGCCCGGGAGGAAATGCGGCGACTGCCCATCATGGTCGTTTGTGAAATCCCCCGTTGCGGGACAGACCACGGAATATGGAAAAGTATAGGTCGATCCTCCGGAAATATCTTCCCGAAGCGGCAGTTGACAAGGTTTACGATATGCTGAGGGAACACCAGGCCCACCTGAAGATATCCCGAAAGCGTACATCGAAGCTGGGCGACTACCGCTCGCCGCACAAAGGCAACGGGCACCAGATCACCGTTAACCACGACCTCAACCCTTACGCTTTCCTGATCACCCTGGTGCATGAGCTTGCCCATCTGCTCACCTGGGAACGATACCGCAACAGGGTCAGGGCCCACGGGGAAGAATGGAAAACCGCCTTCCGCGAACTGATGGACCCATTCATGGAGATGGGCATCTTCCCTCCCGACATCCGGCAGGCGCTGCAACGCTACCTCAGGAAGTCGTATGCCTCCAGCGGCTCTGACCTCAACCTCAGCCGGGCACTTAGAGAATATGATGCCTCCCGGGAGCCCTCCCTCGAGGATCTGGAAGAGGGCAGCATTTTCAGGCTTTCCAATGGACGCACATTCAAAAAGGGCCCCCGTGTGAGGAAAAGATACCGCTGCCTGTGCATCGACAACAACCGCATCTACCTCGTCAACCCGCTGGTGAAGGTCGAAGTGGCTGAATGCCGCGCATAGTCGGTATTTCAATTAATTTCTTACATTTGTAATCCCTTATGGTGAAAACCGGAATCATGAAAGTAAACAAGAACAATTATTGCGTGATCATGGCAGGGGGTGTCGGTGCCCGTTTCTGGCCCATGAGCCGCAGCGTACATCCCAAGCAATTCATCGACATCCTGGGGACAGGCGAAACCCTGCTCCAGTCGACATTTAAAAGGCTGACACGGCTATGCCTCCCCGAGAACATCCTCATCGTGACCAACGGGATATACAAGGAGATGGTGATGGGCCAGCTGCCCGGCATCAGTGAAGAGCAGGTGCTGTGCGAGCCCATGCGCAGGAATACGGCACCCTGCATCGCCTATGCCAGCTACAAGATCCACCACAAGAACCCCGATGCCTGTGTGGTCGTTGCACCTTCCGATCATATCATCCTCAGGGAGGATGACTTTGTGGATGCATTAGGTTCATGCCTCGAGGCCGCATCGCGCCACGACTGGCTCCTTACCCTGGGTATCAAACCGTCGAGGCCCGATACCGGCTACGGCTATATCCAGCACCTCGACGGAAAGGTGTACGAGGAAGATCATAACATCAGGAAGGTCAGGACCTTCACGGAAAAACCAAACCTTGAACTGGCCGAGAAATTCCTGGAAAGCGGCGACTTTCTATGGAATTCGGGCATATTCGTATGGTCCCTCAAAAGCATCATGAAGTCGTTCAGGGAAAACCTGCCGGAGGTATCTGAGTTGTTCGAAAAGGGAATCGGCCTTTACAATACCCCCGAAGAGGCTGAGTTCATCAACAACACCTACCCGGTATGCCGGAATATCTCAATCGACTACGGCATCATGGAGAAGGCAGGCAATGTGTATGTGAGGGTGTCCGATTTCGGATGGTCGGACCTCGGCACCTGGGGCTCACTCCACGAGGTGAGGAAGAAGGATGAGAACCGCAATGCCGTCATCGGCGAGAACGTGATGATCTACGACACGGAGGACTGCATCATCAACATGCCATCCAACAAGCTCGTGGTGATCAACGGGCTGAAGGATTTCATCGTGGTGGAGGATGAGGGCGCGCTGCTGATCTGCCGAAAATCGGACGAACAGCTGATCAGGCAGATCGTAAACGATGTGAAGATCGAAAAGGGTGACAAATTCGTTTAAAATCCAAGTGTTAATCAACAATAGATGTATATGAAAAGAGTACTCTACTTTTTCGCAGGTTTGTTGATGTTCCTGTCAACGAACGCCAGGCCTGACGAGGGCATGTGGATCCCGCTGCTCATCGACAGGCTCAACTATACCGATATGCAGGAGATGGGGCTTAACCTCACTCCCGAGGAGATTTACAGTGTGAACCATTCCAGTCTCAAAGACGCCATCGTGATCTTCGGCGGCGGCTGCACGGGCGAGATCATCAGCCCCGACGGGCTGCTGCTCACCAACCATCACTGCGGCTACGGCACCATACAATCGCACAGCACAGTGGAACACGACTACCTGAGCGACGGCTTCTGGGCCATGAGCAGGGAGGAAGAGCTGGCCAACCCGGGCCTCAGCGTACGTTTCCTGGTCAGGATCGAGGACGTCACCGACAGGGTGCTTGCGGTACTGAACGACGACATGAGCGAGAAGGAACGCAATGAAAAGATCAGGGAGATCAGCAACGAGATCGAGGCGGAGGCCAAGGGCGACACGCATTACAGCGCCGGAGTCAGAAGCTTCTACCATGGCAATGAGTTTTATCTCTTCGTTTACGAGATCTTTAACGATGTCAGGCTGGTTGGGGCGCCCCCTTCATCCATCGGGAAATTCGGCGCCGATACCGACAACTGGATGTGGCCCCGCCATACCGGCGATTTCTCCATTTTCAGGGTATATACCGCCCCCGACGGCAGTCCGGCCGAATATGCAGAGGAAAACATTCCCCTGAAACCCAAACATTACCTGCCGGTATCGGTGAAAGGCGTGAAAGAAGGGGATTTTGCCATGATCATGGGCTATCCCGGAAGTACCGACAGATACCTGACCTCCTATGGCGTGAAGCTTGCCGTAGACGAGTCGAACATGACCATCGTGAAGATCAGGGAGGAGAAGCTTGACATCATGCGCGAAGGCATGGACGCCGACGAGGCGGTGAGGATACAGTATGCCTCCAAGTATGCCGGCACGGCCAACTACTGGAAATATTTCATCGGCCAGACCAAGGGGCTCAAAAGGCTGAAGGTTTACGACAAGAAGCTGGCACTTGAGCAGCGCTTTACCAAATGGGTGAATGCCACCCCCTCGCGCAAGGCCAAATACGGGGAGGCCCTCCCCGACATCGAAAAGGGATACGACATCCTGCGCGAATACAACCTCTCACGCTGGTATTACAGGGAGGCCATCTCGCGCGGCAGCGAGATCCTCGGCTTCGCAGGCCGCTTCGGATCGCTGATGCGCCTGCTGGAGGATAAGGAAGCAGAACAGGAAAAGATCGATAACACCATCAGCTACCTGAAAGATTACACCGAAAGGCACTTCAAGAACTATAATGTTGACATCGATCGCAACCTGCTGGCCGCCATGATGCAGATGTATTACCTGAACGTGCCAGCCGAACAGCAGCCGGAAATGCTCAGGAAGCTGGCCGAAAAGAATGACGGCGATTTCACGGAATGGGCTGCCATGGTGTTCGAAAAGAGCATCTTCTCGAGCCCTGACAAGGTATATGCCTTCCTCGAAGATCCGAAGGCAAAAACCATCGCCAGGGATCCGGCCTACGAGGCCATCAAGGCGTTCAGCGACAATTATGAGGGGATCAGCGAAAAAATGTCGGAAGCCGACCAGTATCTCGACAGGGGCAACAGGCTCTTCATGGCCGGGCTCAGGGAGATGGACAGCGACAGGACCTTTTATCCCGATGCCAACTTCACCATGCGCCTGACCTACGGCAGCGTGGATGATTATTTCCCGGCCGACGCCGTGCGTTACGAATATTTCACCACCCTCGACGGGGTGATGGAAAAGGAAGACCCCGATAACTGGGAATTCGTGGTGCCTCAAAAGCTGAAACAGCTTTGGCAAGACAAGGACTACGGCATCTATGGCGAGGGCGATACCATGCCTGTTTGCTTCATCACGAACCACGACATCACCGGCGGTAATTCCGGGAGCCCGGTCATCAATGGCGACGGGCATCTCATCGGGCTGGCCTTCGATGGCAACTGGGAAGCCATGAGCGGCGACATCGCCTTCGAACCTGAGCTGCAGCGGACCATCAATGTGGATATACGGTATGTGCTCTTCATCATCGACAAGTATGCAGGGGCGCAGAACATCATCGACGAGCTGACCATCGTTGAATAGCATAAGGAGGTTGTCGCAAAAGTCAGGATAACCACCGGGGTCGCAAAGGCCAACACTTAGTTTCACAAAGACTTTTATCCAGCTTCTTCTCACATGGAGAACATATTACTGCATTACGAGCGCCTGATCGGGCTTTATGCCGGCGAGGCCGATGTCCTTGCTGCCAGGATCCGCAGGTATGGCCTTTACAGGATACTGTTCTTCCTCCTGTGGATCACGGCCATCTACGTGTCGACACGCTGGCCGTGGTGGGTGCCGGCAGCCGTTGCCCTGCTGGGGGCCCTGTGCTTTGCCTGGCTGGTGAACCGGCACAATGCCATGCACCGGCGGAGAAAGGTGCTCGAACACCTGCTCAGCATCAACCGGGAAGAGCGCGACAGCCTGTCGTGGGAGTTCAGCGCAAAGGCCGACGGGAGCGAATATCTCGACCCGCAGGGACTGTTTGCCCATGACCTCGACATCTTCGGCCCGGGGAGCCTGTTCCAGTATATCAACAGGTGTTCAACCCTGCCGGGCAGGGACCGGCTTGCCGGGATGCTCTCGACCATCGAACGGTCGGCGGAAGAGATCAGGCAGCGGCAGGATGCTGTAGCGGAGCTGAAGGGAAAGTTTAGCTGGCGGCAGGGCTTCAGGGTGGAAGGGCTCATGGCGGGCGAAGAGGCCGAAGATATCAGGAGCCTGGTGAGCTGGGTCAAAGCGCCCCGCGACTTCCGGTCGAAGATATTCCCGCTGCTCGTGATCGTCATGCCACTGATCACCCTCGGGATGTTCGCATTGACGTTGCCGGGCCTGATCGCCTGGTGGCAACTCATGATATACCTGCTCATCCCGCTGGCCGTTTCCGGTATCAGGTACCGGAAGGTGAACGTGAAGCACCAGTTGCTGAGCAGGAAATACCCACTGCTGAAAAAGTTCAGCAGGCTGATGGAACTGGTCGAGAAAGAAGGCTTTTCGTCGGAAAGGATGCGTACGCTGCAGGCCAGGCTGAGGGCTGACGGTGACACGGCAAGCAGGGCCATCAGGCGGCTGGCGGGGATCGCCGGCGCTTTCGATACCAGGCTCAACCTGCTGGCCGGTTTCCTCATGAACGTCCTCTTCCTCTGGGATATCCGGCAATCGCTGCGCCTGGAGCGCTGGCAGGAAAGGTACCGCCTGAAGCTCCCCCTGTGGTTTGAAACGCTGGGCGAGGCCGATGCCTTTGTTTCCCTGGCGGGATACAGCGAAAACAACCCATCATATATGATGCCCGTGATCGTGGAAGGGGATGGCTTGCATTTTAATGCCACAGGACTGGGCCATCCGCTGATCCCTGAAGGGAAAAGGGTTTGCAACGACTACAGTGTGCCCGGATGGAAGCACTTCACCATCCTCACGGGAGCCAATATGGCGGGGAAAAGCACCTTCCTGCGCACCGTGGGGGTGAACATGCTGCTGGGTTCCTGCGGGGCACCGGTATGTGCTGCCTCCATGGAGTTCACGCCGGTTACGCTGGTCACGAGCATCCATACGGCCGACTCGCTGGCCCACAACGAATCGTATTTCTACGCGGAGCTGAAACGCCTGAAGCTCATCATCGATATGCTCAAGGGGGGCGAAAAGGTGTTCATCATCCTCGATGAGATCCTGAAAGGCACCAATTCGAACGACAAGCAAAGCGGCTCGAAGGCGCTCATCAGACAGCTGATCGCCCTGCAGGCCTCCGGCATCATCGCCACCCACGATCTTGCGCTCGGCGAGCTCGAACAGCAGTTTCCCGGTCGCGTCAGGAACCTGTGTTTCGAGATCATCATCGACGGCCACCGGCTCGATTACGACTACAGGATCAGGGAAGGCATCGCCCGCAACATGAACGCCACCATCCTGATGGAACGCATGGGCATCACGCTTGGGGGAGAAGGCTGATATCCCGGACCGGCACTTGTCCGTTCCCGCCTGTTCCTTTGATTCTGAAACCAGGGGATTGGGTGATAGCAGTTCGTATGATCGGATGATAGCAGATGGGATGTGATGATTTGGGGATGGAAGGATTTGACGTTTCGTACAATTTAACAATATAGCAATATAACCATATAACCGTCTAACCGTTTAACCAGGATAGGTTATAAGTGAGCTAAAGTGACTAGAGTGATCTAGAGTGAACTAAAGTGACCAGAGCGCCTAAAGCCTGTAGCCCATCGCCTAACGCCTACCGCCCATCGCCCAAATTCCCTTATCTTTACATCCGTAAACAATACTCATGATCATCTTCAGCGATGAATATTTCATGCGCGAGGCCCTGAAGGAAGCCGAAAAGGCCTTTGCTACCGGTGAGATACCGGTGGGTGCGGTGGTGGTGTGCGACAACAGGATCGTGGCACGGGCACACAATCTTACCGAAAGGCTCAACGATGTTACGGCCCATGCCGAGATGCAGGCCTTCACGGCCGCTTCCGGATCCCTGGGGGGAAAATACCTCGATGAATGTACCCTGTTCGTAACCCTCGAACCCTGCGTGATGTGCGCCGGCGCCGCCTTCTGGGCCCGGATCGGCAGGCTGGTGTACGGTGCGGCCGACGAAAAACGGGGTTTTACCCTAACGGGCAGCGAAATGCTGCATCCCAAAACCACAGTCGCCAAAGGGGTGCTGGAGGAGGAATGTGCGGGGTTGTTACGGGCATTTTTTGAAAACAAAAGAACATGAAGATCCCGGAGCGGAATGCTGAACTGAAACGAACCGTGAAGGCCATGGCCTCCGTGGCCGACTACCTGTGGCACAAAGGCTGGGCCGAGCGGAATGCGGGCAATATGTCGGTGAACGTGAGCGGGTTCATCAGGGATGAAGTGCCCGGCGATGCGGGAAACGTCATTCCCCTTGCCACCGCCTTTCCTTCCCTGGAAGGACAATACCTGCTGCTCAGCGGCAGCGGCACGCGCATGCGCAACCTGGCCGCAAAACCATACCGGAACGTCTGCCTGCTCCGCATCGGGAAGGGAGGGACGGCCTATACCCTTTACAGCGATGCGAAGGGGAAGATGATGCCGACTTCCGAATTGCCGACCCACCTGGCCATCCACGCAAAGCTCCTCGGGGAGGGCAGGACTGAAAAGGCCTTGTTGCACACCCATGTCAACGAGCTCATCGCCCTCACCCAGATCAGGGAATACACCAGCGAAGAAAGCATCAACAGGCTGCTCTGGGGCATGCATCCCGAAACGCTGATGTTCATCCCGCAGGGGGCCGGCTTCGTTCCCTACACCCTTCCCGGTACCGGAGTGATCGCCGAAAAAACCCTAGAGGCGCTGGCGTCGCACAATGTGGTGATCTGGGAAAAACACGGCTGCCTGGCCGTGGGCGACGACCTGTACGAAGCCTTCGACCTGATCGATATCCTGGCCAAGTCGGCCGGCATCTTCTTCACCTGCCGCAATGCCGGCTACGACCCGGAGGGGATGACGGAAGAACAGCTCGCGGAGATCAGGAAATTCGTAACTTCGCACTAAGCAAACTGACATGGGCCGTATCAGCAAGGAAACGATCGACAGGATCATGGACGCCGCCCGAATCGAGGAGGTGATCGGCGAATTCGTGAACCTCAAAAAAAGCGGCCAGAGCTACAAGGGTTTCAGCCCCTTCACGGAAGAAAGGAACCCGTCCTTCTTCGTATCCCCCTCGAAAAATATTTTCAAGTGCTTCAGCTCCGGCAAGGGCGGCAGCGTGGTGAACTTCCTGATGGAGCACGAGCATTATACCTACCCCGAAGCCCTGCGCTACCTGGCGAAGAAATACGGCATCGAGATCGAAGAGGACGATCAGACGCCGGAGGATAAGGAAAAGATGGATGAAAGGGAAGCGCTGTTCCAGGTGAACGCCGTTGCCCAGAAGTTCTTCAACGACCAGCTGCTCAATACCGATGAGGGTAAGTCGGTTGGGCTGTCGTATTTCAAGGACCGCGAATACAACCTCGACATCATCAACAGGTTCGGGCTCGGTTACAGCCCCGACAAGTGGGATGCGCTCACCGCGCACTGCCTGTCGGAAGGGTACAAGGCGGAGTACCTCATCAAAACCGGGGTGACCATCGAAAAGGAAGATGGAAAGCGTTACGACCGCTTCAGGGCCAGGGTGATCTTCCCCATTTACAACCTCTCGGGGAGGGTGGTGGGTTTTGGCGGCCGCATCCTGACGAGGGAAGAGAACAAGCCCAAATACGTGAACTCCCCCGAGTCGGAGATCTACAACAAGAGCGGCGTGCTCTATGGCCTGAACCTGGCCAGGCCGGAGATCATCCGCCAGGACAAATGTTACCTGGTGGAGGGGTATACCGATGTGATCTCCTTGTTCAGGGCCGGTTTCGAGAATGTGGTGGCCAGTTCAGGCACGGCCCTCACGCCCGACCAGGTCAGGCTGATCAAAAGGTTTACCAGGAATATCACTATTCTGTACGATGGCGATGAGGCCGGCATCAAGGCTTCGTTCAGGGGCATCGACATTATCCTCGAGCAGGGGATGAACGTGCGCGTTGTCATGTTCCCGCCCGAAGAGGATCCCGATTCGTTCGTTCGGGGACACCGGACGGCCGAGACCCGCGAACTGCTGGCCGGGGAAAAAGACTTTATCCGCTTCAAGACAAGCCTCCTTCTTGAAGATACCAAGGGCGATCCCGTGAAAAAGGCCGGGCTGATCCGGCAGATCGTGGAGACCATCGCCCTGATCCCGGATGCCATATACCGAAACGTGTACATCAAGGAGTGCGGCAGCCTGCTCGATGTGCCGGAACAGGCGCTGGTGAATGAGCTGAACAAGATCCTGAGGAGCAAATTCCGTAAAGACCGGCCTTCAACAGACCAGTATATCCCGGAACATGAGCCCGAGGCCATCCCCCAGCCCAGGGATGTAGACTACACCGACAGCGAATTCCAGGAGCGTGAGATCGTGCGCATACTCCTGCAGTATGGAGGTGAGGACATCACATTCGAGCATGAGGTGGAGGATGAAAAAGGCCTGGTGCTGAAGGAGGAGATCAGCGTGAATGTGGGCAAATACCTGGTTACGGCCATCCGGGCCGACGACCTTTTGTTCAACAATGCCGTATACCAGATGATCTTCGATGAATACCACCAGCTCATATCACAGGGGTTTGAGGTGGACGAAAAGGATTTCATAAACCACGAGATGGAGCAGATACGGACAACCAGCGCCGACCTGCTGAGCACACCGTACGAGTTGAGCGAAAACTGGGAAAAGAACCGCATATACGTGAACAGGGAGGATATGCGCCTGAAGATGCTGGTCGACTCCTCCATCCTTTCCTTCAAGATCAAGAAGGTCGATGCCAGGATCAGGGAGTTTCAGGAAAAGCTCAAAGCTGCCGGATCGTCTGAAGATGAGGATATCCTGCTGAAGGAGATCCACGCCCAGAAGAAGATCAGCCAGAAATTCAATACCGACCTCAGCAGGATCATCACCCACTGATCAGTTTTCAAGAGGAATATATCTTTTGGCTTTGTGTGGCGGGTTACGCCGCTGGCATATAAAACACACGGGGACCGCTTCTTTCGAAACGATCCCCGCCACTTGCCGCTTGCCTGAGCTTGCGGTTCGTGCCAGGTTACTGTTATTGCGACTAATGCTTTTGATTTCTTCACCTTGCGGTTCCGTCCTCTCTGCATCTGAGCCTCGCTTTGCGCTGTTCGTGAGATCTTTGCTCCGCTCGGCCCCGGCCTTTACCCGATCCCGGCCGGCGCTGCCTCCGCCTTGCGGCTTTAGCGTTGCCCTGCCTTCGCAGACTCTGGCCAGTCCTTTATCGCTCGCCTGGTAAAACAAATATACGGAAAAGCGGTCAGGGCTGTCAAGGGTTTTGAGCTTCCATCTGTCAACAAACCATCAACAGGAGTTATGAACAATTGTTAATAAGGGCGGTAGGCTATAGGCGATGGGCTATTGGCTTTAGGCACTTTAGTCACTTTAGTCACTTTTGCTCACTTATAACCTGTCATGGTATAATGGTTAGACGGTTGGACGGTTAAATGTTATATTGTTATAGTGTAAAACACTAGTGGGCATTTAAAACCCACTGATTATTAACTGGTTATTATTAAGTTCTTTGACATCTTTGTAATCGTATTTCGTAAGTATCTCTCTTATAGGTGTTTTGTCGAGTAGAGAGATGCTGAGGATCTGTAGGATTTC
>JAXGTH010000060.1:0-14692 GCA_040775045.1 Bacteroidales bacterium | reverse complement strand
GTCCTGCATCAATGCTTCTATACAATAGGTGTCGACGGCCCCTGCAAAACGTTCGCTTTCTGATTTCACACCCTTGAGTACCGGCACAGCCATGAATTTCTCCGCAAAATCGGCATATACATCAAGAATGAGCATGGTTTCGTCAATGGCTTCCTGCCTGGTTTCATGGGCAGTGTGGCCTTCCTGCCAGAGGAACTCGGCCGTGCGGAGGAAAAGCCGTGTGCGCATCTCCCAGCGCACCACGTTGGCCCACTGGTTCACCAGTATGGGAAGATCGCGGTACGATTGTATCCAGTTCCGGTAAGTATCCCAGATGATGGTTTCGGAGGTGGGGCGAACGATAAGTTCTTCTTCGAGTCTGGCAGTATCATCCACCACCACACCCTTGCCGTCGTCCGAAGTTTTCAGGCGGTAATGGGTCACCACGGCACATTCCTTGGCAAAACCTTCAACATGATCGGCTTCACGGCTGAAGAACGACTTCGGGATGAAAAGCGGGAAATAAGCATTCGAATGCCCGGTATCCTTGAACATCTTGTCGAGGGCAGCCTGCATCTTTTCCCATATGCTGTATCCATATGGCTTGATGACCATGCAACCCCTTACAGCAGAGTTCTCTGCGAGGTCGGCCTTGATCACGAGATCATTGTACCACTGCGAATAATTCTCTTCTCTGGTAGGAAAATCTTTTGCCATCTGAATTTTGGTATAGTATTTGCTTTTTTTACACTGAACGCGACAAAATTAATAAAATGGAGCGAACACCGCATAAACGCCTAATAAATATATACCGAAAGGAGTACGCCATGAAAACAACGATCAAACTGATGGTGATTGCAGTAATTTTTCTCACTGCCTGCTCATCGCAGAAAGACTCAGGTCTTGCCTACGATGACGTTTATTATTCGACAAAGAAGGCAAATGAAAAGCAATCGCAAAGCAATTACGACAGGGAAGCGGCCTACACTGCAGATGAAGTGTATACCACATCCGAGTATATACAAACGAGATCGGCAACTTCAGAGGACTACGACTATGATGAAGGAAGAACGTACACCACCACTGAATATTCCGACAGCGAATTTGAAATGGAGGATTATTACGACTACAGCTATGCCTCCAGGATCAGGAGGTTCCATGAACCCAATCCGGGCTACTCATACTACGACAACTATTACACCAACAACTACTATTACGAATATGATCCCTGGACCTACGGAACCAGCATTTATTCCTCCTATTACTATGGGTATCCGTCCTACAGTTACTATTACAGGCCCTGGATTTCCATAGGCTTCGGCTGGGGTGGCTTTGGGTTTTACTCCGGCTGGGGATATCCCTACTACGGATATTACGGATGGGGATGGCCCTATTACAGCTGGGGATATCGCTATCCATATTACGGATGGGGATGGGGCTGGCCATACTACGGATACGGCTGCTGCTGCTATTACGGTTACTATCCCTCGCCATACTATTATAACAGTTACGACTACAACTCCTATTATTACGGGCACCGCAACAACAGGGGCCTGAACCACAACGGCACGGGAGCACCTGCAACAAGGGATATGAGGTCCTTTGGAGAAAAGTATGAGGATGCACTGGCTGCCGGTCCCGGAACAAGGGTATCGCAGGGGACTTCACCACTTTCGCAGGGGGATGCCCGTAAATCGGCGGTATCACCATCGACCACCAGGACTGAAAAGCCAACCGCACGTACCCAACAGCCTGCGAGCAGGATCGAACAGTCGGGTTCCAGGACTGAAGCTCCTGTAACACGGACACCTGCCGAAAGATTCACGCAGGAACCCAGGACAAAGACCCCTGTGGAAGCAGGAACCGTAAAGCCTCAGCCAGAGGCTGTGCGCCAGGAGTCCGGCAGAACTCCGGCCGAGAGGTACACCCAATCGCGTCAGGAGAACCCTGCTGGCAGGGAACCCGCTGTAACCAGGGAAAACCAGACCCGCCAGCCGGACCCCCGGACTGAGCAGAGCCGTGAACGCTATGCCCCGGCAAGCAGGTATGAACAGCCCGAACAGCGTTATACCAAACCGAGGTCTTATGAGGCCCCTGAATACCGCACCACTCCCTCCGAGAGGTACCAGGCACCTGTTGGCAACACGCGCACTGAGACGGGAAGGCAGATAGCACCATCCGAACCCAACACCCGTAACCAGGTACCTGATACACGGGTGCGCACCAGCCAGCCGTCCAACACCAGGACATACTCTGTACCGACAAGGACCCAGAGCAAGAGCTATACCCCGCCAACACGTTCGAACAGCAAGACTTATTCTGCTCCGAGCAGGAGCACTTCGTCTCCTTCGAGGTCGACAGGAAGTTTCTCCTCTCCAAGCCGTAGTTCGTCCGGAGGCAGTTCGGGTGGCGGAAGCCGGAGTACCGGAAGCAGTGGCGGAAGCCGTGGAGGCAGAAGGTAAATCCCAATGTTCAATTTTTAAAGCAAAATAAAAATGAGACATCCATTCATCACCACCCTCACAGCCATGATCCTGACCATATCGCTCAGCGGACAGAATGCTGTCGATGCCTTGCGGTACTCACAACAGTTTACCGGTGGCACGGCCAGGTTCATGGCTATGGGGGGTGCTTTCGGTGCCCTGGGGGCGGATTTCACTGTTCTTTCAACAAATCCCGGCGGGCTTGGTCTCTACAGGAGTTCTGAATTAAACATCACACCGTCGGTGTTCATCGGAAGCAGCCAATCAGCATATAACGGCTTTTCCGGAACGGATTCAAGGGCCAATTTTGCCCTTGGCAATGTTGGTTATGTCTATTCCATGCGGCTCAGCAGCAGGCAGAACCAGCCGGGATTCCGGTATTTTCAGTTTGCCATGGGCATCAACCGCCTCAACGACTTCAACAGGCGCATGGTCATGGCAGGGCCCAACAGTGAAAACTCATTGCTCGATACCTACGTGGAATATGCAGATGGAATAAATTACCTGGATATTGAAGATAACCGCGGCGGGCAATATGGTTTCGACCTTTACCCTGCCTGGTGGACCTACCTGCTCGACATCGACACCAATACCAATATCTATTTCTCGCCGGTACCTTACGGGGGAACCATGCAGCGAAAGATCGTCGATCAGTGGGGGTCGATGAATGAATGGACCTTTGGACTGGGAACCAATTACCAGGATATACTCTATCTGGGAATGTCGATCAATATCCCCTGGATCCGGTATTTTGAACGGTCCACCTACAGTGAAACCGATATCGCCGATACCATATACGACTTCAGCAGTTTCGATGTATATGACAGGCTTGAGACCAGGGGCTCGGGATTCAACATGAAATTCGGATTCATCCTTCGGCCCGTTGATTTTATCAGGATCGGAGGGTCAGTGCATACCCCTACCTGGTTTGCCATGCGCGATTACTGGGACCGTTACATGGAATCCTGGTTCGATAACGGTGACAATTACTACCAGGAATCCCCTTACGGAGAATACCAGTATAAACTCACCACACCCATGCGGCTGCAGGGCAGTCTGGCTTTTATTTTCGGCAAGCACGGGCTGATCAGTGGCGAATATGAATACGTTGATTATTCAAAGGCAAAACTTCGTGCATCCGATTACGATTTCTATTATGAGAACAACGACATCAGCACCGCTTATGTGCAGGGCCATAACCTGAAATTCGGGACGGAGTGGCGCACAGGCCCTTTCAGTTTCAGGGCAGGCTATGCCATGTATAACAGTCCCTATAAGGAAGGGATCAACGATGGCAGCAGAACGGCCTGGTCGGGTGGGATCGGCTACAGGAACCAGAACTTTTATTTCGATGTGGCCTATGTCAATGTGCGTTCAACCGAAGACTACTATTTTTATGGCACGGAGAACATCAGTGTAAACCCCGTAGTGAATGAACTGACCGATCATCGCATCCTGCTTACCCTCGGTACAAAGTTTTAATCAGGCAAAACAAAACCTTCCTGAACCGTCATCCGTATAAGATGGCGGTTTATTTATATGATGTACCATTATCCGATCCTACTTTTAACATTTACAACAAGATAAATGACTAAAAAGCAGCTCATTGAGATCATTTGCATTATTGCCGGCATCATGCTGGCGATCAAGGCAATTGATTATCTGCAATTTTTTATTACAGGTCTTTTCCAGTTGATCGAAGTCCAGGGATACACAGAATTCTATTATTTCTTCATTTATCTCACAACCATCATCCTCTACGTTGCAGCTGCGGTCATTTTCATTACGAGGGCCAGGGGCATTTCATCGCAGATCACCAGGTGGCTGGATCCTTCCGACATCCTGATCGATTTCAATTCAAAGGCTGTACTTGAATATTCTTTCATCGTCATTGGAGGTATCACATTGCTCACTGGTCTTTCGCATTTCCTGACCAGCATCATCAGGTCAGTGACTATGGAAGGGGAGCTCACCATCAGCGGCAATATGATCTGGCTGAACGGACTCATCAAGATGGTGATCGGTGCGCTGGTCATTTACAGGGCCAGGGCCTTTTCACGCCTGGTGAGGTCATAAAATTTCCCTAAAGGGACAAGGACAGTTATTGCGCATCCTTCTTTTTCTCACGGATCCGGTTGAGGCCCGCCCTGGCTTTCTGCTGAAGGCTGGCACGATATTCCTCATTTGGTAATTTCAGGCATTTACGGTAATAGGTGACGGCCTTATCATGTTCGCCCATGGTTTCATAAATATTGCCCGACTGCAGGGCAGCGTTCGCCGCGAAATAGTAAGGTTCTTCAGCTCCTTCAATGATTACCCGGTCGTAGTATTCCAGGGCGGCAGCCTGATTGCCCGTGGCATGACGTATTCGTCCCATACGATATGGCCATTCCAGGCTGTCGCGTTTATTTTCCGGCCTGCAAGCCGCATCCTTCAGGGTACTATCTGCTTCCTGGTAATAGCCACCATCGAACAGTAACCTTGCCTTCAGCAGGCACAGGTCAGGTACCGTCCCTGTCAATGCATCCGAATATGCGATCCTGTCGGCATCGGTGATCGCATCACCATACCTGAGCGCCTTTTCCATTTGATCGTGGTATTTGTCCGGCTCTCCCTGCAGGAGCCAGTACCACGCAACTTTCTGGTATGCCGCCTTCACGTAGCTGTTCCCCCTGAAGTTCGTGACATAACGAAGAAAGTAGCGGTTGGCGTCGGGATCCAGTCTGTTAAGTTTGGCCTGCCCGGTCAGGTAATCAAGGTAATAGAAAGGATGATATTCTTTACCTGCAGGCCGGTTGACCAGCAATTCAATGGCTTCGTCGTTACGGGCATTCTGCATGAGGATCCTCACTTTCGCAAAGAGGAGCAGGAGGCTTTCGCCATCCATGTTGTCGAATACCGGCAACAGCTCAAGCGAGCGCTCCTTGTCGGGCTGGAGGTTAAGGTCGATATAGGTCAGGAAGAACAGCGCTTCCTCACGCTGTCCGGGAAAACCTTCCTCTCCGGCCGTAAGAAGCACCTGCATCAGTTCTTTCCGGCCCTCCTCCACCGAGCCCTCCATTGAGAACAAGCCGGTTATCCAGCGATAACTTTCAGGAATACTCCCGATGAGGGCATGCAACAGGCCAAGGCCTACCTGGTCGGGAGGAAAGCCTGGGTGAAGGCCGGCATTATCTTCAAGCAGATGGTATGCCCTGCTGATGTCGAGGGCCGCATTGAGATAGCCTCCGAATTTAAGCTGTGCAAACGCCCACTGCAGGTTCATCCGGGCAAGCAGCGACCTGTACCACGGGCATTGCCTGTTGCCCCGCTGAATGATTTTTATCTTTTCCTGATAAGGGCCCTTCAGGCTGTCGTATACCTGACGGTCCTCGTCGATGACCACAACCAGAAAATCAATATACCCATCAAGCGCGACGGGGAAGAGATTGGAGGGATCTTTCTGCCTTTCCTCATTCAGTACTTCCCTCGCCTGTTCGAAACGAAGGGATGAGATCAAATCCTGAGCCTCACGGCATCCCTCGGTCAATGTATACTGCTGTCCATGGGTGAGGAGGGCCGCCAAAAAGCAACTCAAGATAGTGAGCATCGTTTTCATACCCTGTATATGAAAATCATAAAGGTAAAAAAAAGGGGTGCCGGCTACAGCCGACACCCCATGAAAATATTTTTGACCACCTAATGGGCTCTGTCCACTTCATTTGCGATTTCATCGTCGACAAGGATACGGCCACAATATTCACAAACGATGATCTTCTTGTGCATCCTGATGTCGAGCTGGTGCTGCGGCGGGATCTTGTTAAAGCACCCACCGCATGCATCCCTTTCGATCTTCACGACAGCCAGTCCGTTACGTGCATTTTTCCTGATCCTGTTGTACGCGGTCAGCAGGCGCTCGTCGATCATACCGTGCTGTTTTTCCGACAGTTTAACGAGTTCCTTTTCCTCCTTTTCGGTTTCGGTAACGATATCGGAAAGTTCGTGATTTTTTATTTCAAGATCTTTCTTTCGTTCTGTCAGGACACTATCTGAGGCCTCAATTTCAGCTGCCTTATTTTCGAGTGCAAGCTTGCTCTCGTTAATGCGTTTTTCTGCCAGCTGTATCTCCAGGGTCTGGAACTCAATTTCCTTGGAAAGTGAGTCATACTCACGGTTGTTCCTGACATTCATCTGCTGTTCCTCGTATTTCTTGATCAACGCGAGGCTGTTCTTGATGTCTTCCTGCTTGGCCTTAATATTTTTCTCGATTTCTTCGATATCCTCCCTGAAGTTGTTGATACGGGTTTCAAGTCCTACGATCTCATCTTCAAGGTCCTGCACTTCGAGGGGGAGTTCACCCCGGATGATCCTGATCCTGTCGACCTGTGTGTCGATCTGCTGGAGGCTGTACAGTGCCCTCAGTGTATTTCCGATCCTCTGTTCAATCTTTTCTTCCTTAACTTCAGGCTTCTCAACTTTTTCGGCCCTGGCAGCTTTCACAGTTTCTGTTTTGGCGGCCTTTTTTGTGGTGGAGGATTTGGTACCTGCAGCTTTTTTTGCCGTGGCGGGGCTTGCTTTCCTGGTCGTTTTTGCCATATCCTGTAACTTGGATTTAGAATCTAAAAATAATGTACCGTATTGGTATTCACATGCGAAATTCGGAGTGCAAAGGTAGGAAATTTTTCTTTCAGTATACCATACAGCAATTCTTTTGTGAACTGTTCGGTTTCATAATGTCCGGCATCGACGATGAGCATCCGTCCATCAGCTTCCGAAAACTGATGGTATTTGATATCGGCACTGATAAAAACGTCAGTTCCCTTTCGAAGCGCAATACCAATGAGGTGGCTTCCCGATCCTCCGCAGACTGCAACCTTCGAGATCTTCCGCCCCACAAAACCTGAATGCCTTATCACAGGAATACCAAGGATCTTTTTCAAATTCTCCAGCAATTCCTTTTCCCCGATCGGTTGTTCCAGCATCCCGATCATCCCGGCACCGGCCTTTTCGTAGGTATTTCTGAGCGGGTAAACATCGTAAGCCACTTCCTCGTAGGGGTGGCTTTCCTGCAGCGCACTGATGATACCGGACATCAGATGTCCCGGGAATATCACCTCGATGCGGGTTTCCTTCTCGAAATGGACTTTTCCCTGTTCTCCTACAAATGGATCGGTGCCTTCACCGGCCCTGAAGGTACCCTCACCTTCCAGGTTATAACTGCAATAGTCGTAATCCCCGATATGCCCTGCTCCCGCCCCGAAGAGTGCGGATCTCACCTTATCTGCATGACCTGTGGGCACAAAGGTCACCAGCTTGTTCAGCATACCTTCGGCAGGCTGTAAAACTGAAAACTTATTTATGCCGAGTTTTTTCATCAGCATGGCATTAACGCCGTGACTGACATTATCGAGGTTAGTATGAATTGCATATATGGCAATATCATTCCTGATGGCCTTCAACACCATGCGTTCAACCGCATTCCGTCCGTTTATCTTTTTCAGCCCTTTAAAAATCAATGGATGATGCGTGATGACCAGGCCTATTCCCTCTCTTATGGCCTCATCAAGGACCTGCTCCGTCAAGTCGAGGCTGATCAGGGCCCCCTGAACATCCCTGTCGGCTTCGCCGATCAACAATCCCACATTATCATATTCCTCTCTCAAGGCTGGAGGGGCAAAGTTTTCAAGAATATCTGCTATTTCTCTTATTTTCATGTCAGGTTTTTCTGTAAATCAAAATTAACACTTTTCAGATGAAACAAGTGTAAATCCGTAGTCGTATAAGTGAATAACTGATTTTAGTCCCTTGATTTTGAAAAACCGCATATATTCGTTTATATTTGAGGTATATTCGTAGGGATGTATAAAATATTAACTTTTTCTTAATATTTGGGGCTGCCCGGGGGTCTATAAACTTTGTATCTTTCACTGATGGAAATTTTACGGTTTCTCCTGTTACCCATTGCGTGGATTTACGGGCTGATCATGCTGGTCAGGGGTAAGTTCTTTGACTGGAGGATACTTCCCAGTGAATCCTTTCCCATATCCGTGATCTCGGTCGGCAACCTCTCCTGGGGCGGAACAGGGAAGACACCCCTTGTGGAATATCTGATCAGGTTACTGGCCAGGGACCATAAGGTGGCCACCCTCAGCAGGGGATATAAACGCAAGACCAGGGGATTTGTACTTGCCGGGCCTGATTCCACCTTCGAGGAGATCGGGGACGAGCCACTGCAGTACAAAACCAAATTCGATGACGTTGAAGTTGCGGTGCATGAACGGAGGCGCTTCGGCATCAGGGCCCTTATGAAAACGTTTCCCGACCTGGATGTGGTATTGCTCGACGACGCCTACCAGCACAGGTACGTAAAGCCGGGCCTTTCCATCCTTCTGACCGACTTTCACAAACTTTATGTGAGCGATCATCCGCTGCCTTCGGGTACATTGCGCGAATTCAGGTCGGCTTCAAAACGTGCCGACATCATCATCGTGACAAAAACCCCCGGTGTGCTGTCGCCCATCACCCGCCGGCGGATCACCGGCATGATCAAACCCAAAGTGCACCAGCAGCTCCTGTTCTCATATGTCAGCTATGGCGATCCCGTGCCCCTGTGCGAAAAACACGGAGCGCTGCTCAAGGACAGTTACAATACCATACTGTTGTTTTCAGGTATAGCAAATTCATATCCCCTTCAGGAACATCTGCGAAACAAGTGCCATGAGCTTTATGTGATGGATTTTATGGATCATCACAAGTACGACCTGCAGGACCTTGAGAAGATCAGCGAAGCCTTCGAGAACCTTTTTACACGCAACAAGATCATTTTCACAACGGAAAAAGATGCCATGCGCCTCGACAAATCCGAACTGAGCGGTGCGATCAAAAACCTCCCGATCTTCTATATTCCCATCGAAATAAAGTTCCATAACGGAGATAGTGCTATCTTTGACGACCAAATCAAGGGATATGTTGAAGGAAATACTGGAAACAACTACATTTCTGCGGGAGAAGACAAAAGCAACACCTCAGACGGGAATTATACTCGGCACCGGCCTGGGCGGACTGGTTAATGAGATCGACATCAGTCATACGATCCCGTACAAGGATATTCCCAATTTCCCGATTTCAACGGTCAAAGGTCACCAGGGGATGATGATCTTCGGTACGCTTGGCGGCAAGGAAGTGGTGGCCCTCAAAGGAAGGTTCCATTATTATGAGGGGTACACCATGAAACAGGTCACTTTCCCTGTGCGCGTCATGGCACAGCTTGGCATCGACCTGCTGATCCTGTCCAACGCCAGCGGTGGCCTGAACCCGTCCTTCTCCATAGGGGATATCATGATGATCGAAGACCATATCAACCTGATGGGAGATAACCCGCTCATCGGGCCGAATGAAGACAGCCTGGGGCCGCGTTTCCCGGATATGAGCCAGCCATACGACCATGCGCTTCGCGAAAGGGCCCGGCGTATTGCCGACAACCTGGGCATCAGGTACCGGACAGGCGTTTATGCCGGGGTTACCGGGCCTACCTTTGAAACTCCTGCCGAATACCGCTATGTGCGGCTCATCGGTGCCGATGCCGTGGGCATGTCGACCGTGCCTGAGGTTATCGCTGCCAGGCATGCCGGGCTGCCATGCCTGGCCTTTTCAGTGATCTCCGACCTGGGAGTGGAAGGTAAGATCGTGGACATCACCCACGACGATGTGATCGACGCGGCAAGTATTGCCGAGCCGAAGATGACAGCCATCATCAAGGCATTTATCGAAGAAATGGCGTAACCACCTCTTCATCCATCGACATATTGAGCACCTTGATGCGCCATTTTTCTCCGATATTCATCTTTTTGTAATGGAGAGGTACGAGAGCATAGCTGAAAGCTACCAGGCCTGCACTGATCATTACCGTATTCTTATCGACTACCAGTTCATGGTTGATGGCATTGTTGACCACATCCAGTGCAAAATACCCTGCTCCCGCGATCCTCGTTGCTTTTGAGGTCAATCCAAGTGCCCAGCGGTGCCTGAGTACCTTTTCAATATCTTCGATCAGTATCTCCTCGTCATAATTGATAAGTATGCTGGTATCCGTGATCCCGTTGATGGTGCCTCCGTGCTTCATCCCGGCTGGTGCAGTCCGCACTACGATCTCGTCGCCCGGAAAATACTTGTAATTCCTGAATGTGCCCGGTTTCTCCAGCAGCAATATCCGCTGGGCATCTGCAGGCGAAAACAGCAGTGCCAGCAATAATAATACAAGTATCTTTTTGCCTGTCCTCATCAAATCAAGATAGTCCACATGAAAGTAATATAAAAACCGCCCCGATGCAACCCTTTCCCCTCTTCCGCGAAATAACATAACTTTGCATCCAGGCCTGAAAGGCACTAAACCAAGTTACCTGCCGTTGCATAGATAATGATTTTTTAAACATTAATATAATGCCAGACATGAAAAAGATGAAACGTCTCTTCCTGGGAGCAGCCATAGCCATGGTAGTAGTTTCCTGCAACAGAACTGTAAATGAACCCGGGATAATTACCGGTAAATACCTGCCTTCGGACGATACTGTTTTCATTCATAAGCTTACCATCAACAAGCTGATCACCCTCGATTCAGCATCGCTTTCCGAAGATGGCAGCTTTACTTTCATCGTGGATGCCCCCGATTACGGATTTTACAATCTTTCGCTCAAAGGCGTGTATCCCCTGACGGTGATCGTGAAGAACGGTGAGGAGGTAACCATCAGGCAGACCGGAAAGGAGGTATGGCCTTACGAGGTGGAAGGTGGAGATGAATGCATGTTGCTGGTGGAATACCTTGAACGTCTCAACCGCGATTATCACAAGGTCGATTCCCTTTCGCGCATCTTTCACAACAGCCAGTCGCAACCCGACTTCATGCAGATCCGGGATGAGCTCAATGAGGCATTCTCAGCCATCCATGACGGCCATATCACCTATGCCCGCGATTTCGTGACACAACACCCTTCATCCATGGCATCCATCATCGTCCTTAACGGCTATTTCAGGGAATTCCCGATCTTCAACAGCCGGGAAGACTATCAGTTCTTCGAAACCGTTGACCAGGCCCTGCTCGAAAGGATGCCCGACAACGAATATGTGAAGGAATTCCACCGGCAGGTAGGGAATATAAAGAAAGCCAATGATTTTGAAAAAGAATCGAAGGAGCGTCTTTCCCCGGGACGGCTGGTACCTGAATTCGAGATGGAAAGTGTTGACGGGGCGAAGGCAGGGCCCAAGGATTACAAAGGGAAGAAACTGCTCATCTATTTCTGGGCGGGGGCCGATGGCCGGTCACGACAGATCAATTCCCTTGTCAGGAAAGCCTATGAATACTATCATCCCCTCGGACTGGAGATGATGGCCATTTCGTTCGACCGCGACCGCAATGTGTGGGAATCGGCCATCAGGCTTGACTCGCTCCCGGGCCTGCACCTCTGCGACCTGAAGGGGGCCGGTTCAGCGGTACAGCGGCTGTTCAACCTCAAGATGAAACTTCCGGTGTTTTACCTCATCGACGAGGAGGGGTATATTTTCGCACACGACAGGGATTTCAGCATATTCCAGCAGAAACTCTATGATTTATATGCCAGGGAAGACTAATATGGTTACTATTTTGTTAATATTTTAATAAAATCGACCAGATGGCAGATATGGCCGGTGAAAAAAGAATATATTTCGCCTCCGACTTTCATTTCGGCATTCCCGACCATGCCGGCAGCCTGGAGCGTGAGAAACGTTTCGTGAGCTGGCTGGACGAAGTGAAAGCCGATGCCGCCCATATTTTCCTCATGGGCGACATTTTCGATTTCTGGTTCGAATACCGCACTGTTGTGCCGAAAGGGTATGTGAGGCTGCTGGGCAAACTGGCCGAGATCACCGATGCCGGTATCCCGGTGAGCCTTTTCAGGGGGAACCATGATGTTTGGGCATTCAACTACCTGGAAAAGGAGTTGAACATCAAGCTATACCGCCACCCGGAGATCATGGAGTTTTCGGGCAGGAAATTCTATCTTGCCCATGGCGACGGCCTGGGGCCCGGCGATAATGGCTACAAGTTCCTGAAAAAAGTCTTTGCCTGCCCTGTCAACCAGTGGCTCTTCAGCTGGCTGCACCCCGACCTCGGGGCTCGCATGGGACTTTACTTTTCGAAAAAAAGCCGCCTGGCCAATATCGCCAGGGAAGGGAAAAAGGATGCCACCAACAATATTAAGGACGAAATGCTTTATAAATATGCTGCCGGCATGTCGGAAAAACATCCTGAAGTTGATTTTTTCATCTTCGGACACCGGCACCTGCCCACCAGGGTCAGGATTGATGACAGCACGGAGCTGGTGATCCTGGGCGACTGGATCACGAACTTCACCTATGCGGTCTTCGACGGGGAAAAGCTCATGCTGGAACGATACGGGCGGTGATTGGTACGCGGGATGCGGTACGCGGGATGCGGTACGGGGGATGCGGTACGCGGGATGCGGTACGCGGGATGCGGTACGGGGGACGGGGATCGAAATCTGAACGCTTAAATCTGAACTTTGAAATCTGCTATTTTGATGATGCCTGGCTAACAAATTAAAAATTAAGCATTCAAAATTCAAAATCACTCTGTGAGGATACCCGCCAGGCGTTTACCCATTTGCGAAATGCTGAATTTCTGCCTCCTGTAGTAACTTTCGGCCCATTCCCGGTCGTCAAACACACGGGGATGGTTGATCTCTGTTTTGTTCATTGCCCTTATTGAATTTGAATTCCAGCGTATAATGAATATTTCGTATTTAGTTTTTTACCGGATTGATGCCCAATCCCCATCTTCGATCTTCAAATGCCATACTTTCGACCCCTCCAGGGTCGTGTTACAGATTATCATGCTTTACTGCCAATGATATTTGATGCCAGCGGCATCAAAATTAGCTTAACAGATGCCGGATGCCGGCTCTCCTGGGACCTGATCGTAATACCTTGTACGTAATACGTAATACATTTCCCCTTGTCAGATCTTCGCCGCTTGTCATTCTATCTCCCCGATCTTCCCGGCCCTGCCATTCCTTACTCTTAGCTTATTGCCCGAAAACATCTGCTCCCGGGAGCAGCCGGTGATCGAAATCAAAGAGGGCCAGGTTCTCCCATGGCGAGCCGTCTGTTGCTTCAGGGCCTCGGAAGGCGATCCATTCCGGCGCCCAATATGCAAATCCCTTACCACCGGCCGAAACGACAATATTGCGGACGCGCATGAGCAGCGACCGCTGTCCTTCAGGGCTGGCCGGGTAGGCCGGCAGGATCAGCTGCTCCTCCGAACCGACGATATTGTTGGTCCAGTCGTCCCAATCCATGGTGAAAGGGTATGCCAGCTCCGCAATGAGCACCTCCTTGCCGTACTTTTCCCTGAGCAGCGTCATGGTCGTTTCCAGCAGGTTAAGGTCCTCACCATGCCACCACGGGTAATAGGAGAGGCCGATCTGGTCATAGTCGACACCGGCGATCTTTGTGAAAAACGCATCGGCCCCGTCATAGCCGGCATACTGGATCATGATGCGTGTGTTCCCGCCATGGTCCCTTACGGCCCTGCAACCTTCGTCCAGCAATCCGACAAATTGGGCTTCATTATCCCAGATGTGACCGTATGGCCAGAGGAATCCGTTGTTGACCTCATTGCCAATCTGGATGATATCGGGCCCGATCCCGTTCATGATCTTCATGGTATAGGCATAAACGCTGTCTTTCAGGACTTCGAATTCGAGCCCCTGCCATTCAGTGGGAGGATATTGTTTTCCCGGGTCGGCCCAGTGGCCGGAATAGTGGACCGTGAGCCAGACCTTCATGCCCGCGGACCTCACCCTTTCCGAAAATTCCTTCACCTCGGCAAAAGATGAATGGATCCCCTGTGGCGTATGCCATAACCTGATCCTCACCGTGTTCATTCCCTTTGCCCTGAAGATGGACAGAACATCGCCCGCTTGCATGCCTTCATCATAAAACACTGTCCCTTCCCCCTCAATCTCCGGGAGGAAGGACAGGTCGGCCCCGCGGATGAATTGATCGGGCTGGGGAACGACGGGATCCGGGTTTCCAGCCTTCTCCTTACAGGAAAACATGACCAGGCAGGCCATGGCTGCCATAGTCATCATTGATCTGATGGTTTTCATGTTGATAAAGTTAGGGAAATTAAGGAAGTATTTCAAATACATCTGAAAGATGGCGGATACCGGATAACAGATACCAGATCCCAGATG
>JAXGTH010000059.1:0-14958 GCA_040775045.1 Bacteroidales bacterium | reverse complement strand
TGAAAGCCTTCCTGGAGAAAAGGACCCCCGAATGGTAAAAAGCAGATAAACTCTTATTCAAATAACCATATTATGACATACGAAGAAAGACTACAGAATGTGACCGTGCTGGGAGCGGCTGGCAAGATGGGCAGCGGGATACTGTTGCTTACAGCCATCGAGATGGCTGATATCATGCTGAAACCCTCAAACAAGGGAAAGGTTTTTGTGCTGAATGCCATGGACCTTTCGGATGAAGGCCTGGCCGGATTGATGCAATACCTCAGGTCGCAGGTATTGAAAATTGCCGAAAAGAAAACCGTGGCCCTCCGCAAGCTCTATGCCGACCGCGATGATCTCATCGAGAATTCAGAGATCATCGGACAATATATCAACGATGTATTGTCGATCGTCAGGCCAACCACCAGGCTGGAGGCCGCATATGAATCTAGTCTGGTGTTCGAAGCCGTGAACGAGAACAAGGATCTGAAGGTGAAGATCTTCAGGGAGATCGATACGAATAATGATCACAAACCCTGGTTCTTCACCAATACATCCTCGGTACCCATCAATATCCTTGACCGTGAGGCGGGACTCAACGGCAGGGTGCTGGGTTTTCACTTTTATAATCCCCCAGCCGTTCAGAAGCTGGTTGAACTGATCTGGACAGATAAGACCATCAGTGAGGCAAAGGATTTCGCATACGAATATGCTATGAAACTCCAGAAGGTGGTGGTCCCGTCCAATGACTTTGCAGGGTTTATCGGCAACGGACATTTCATGAGGGATGCGCTGCACGGGATCAGCGAAGCTGAAAGGCTGGCTGCCGACATGCCATTGCATGAAGCCATTTACATTGTGAACAAGGTATCGCAGGATTTCCTGGTGAGGCCGATGGGCATTTTCCAGCTGATTGATTATGTCGGTATTGATGTGGTGAGGTTCATCATGGGTGTGATGAATCCTTTTGTTGAAAATGAGAATCTCCACAGCCCCCTGCTCGACAAGCTTTTTGCTGCCGGGGTGAAAGGCGGGCAGAAATCCGACGGGTCACAAAAGGACGGCTTTCTCAAGTATGAGCATGGCAGGCCCGTAGCGGTGATCGATCCCGAAACGAAGAAATATACAGCCTTTACTGAACTTACCCATCTGGATGAAAAGATCGGTGAAATCCCGGATCCGAATATCGTTTGGAAGAAAGTGGTCAGGATGAAGGATAAGGAAGAAGTGCTGAAGCGTTATTTCGACGAAATGAAGAAAATGGACAGCCTGGGGGCCAGGCTTGCCCTGACATACGGACGCAGGTCCAATGCCATCGGTATAGCCCTGGTATCCGATAAGGTGGCCCATAAGGACGAGGATGTGAACACGGTGCTGCTCACGGGATTCTTCCATGCCTATGGACCGATCAACAACTATTTTGATTAATCAGAAAGGAAAAAATCACAGCTATGACAAAACTGAATAAAAAAATATACATGGTGGCCGGGTACAATACGGTATCCATTGGCACAGGAAGAAGTGAATTCAATCCAAGGAAACCGCGGCCGGGTATTGAACATTATATCAACGAAGCCGGACGTGCAACCCTGGAAATGATCGGGGGGGCCGACAATGTTGATGAATGCGTTATCGGGAATTTCATGGCAGCCCGTTTCAACAAGCAGGGACACCTTGGCGGGTTTTTTCCCATGATCGATGAAAAACTGCAGTATAAACCCGCCATCAGGGTGGAGGGGGCTTGTGCCTCCGGGGGCCTGGCCCTGGTCACTGCCATCAAGAATGTGATGTCGGGAGCATCCGATGTTGTGCTCACGGTGGGTGTTGAGGTACAGAACACCGTGAAGGCTATATACGGGGCCGATGTTCTTGCCGGTGCCGGTTGGTACGGGAAGCGCAAGAACGGTCATGCCTATTTCTTCCCCGGGCAATTCAGCGACAGGGCAGGTGCCTATTATGAAAAGTACGGTTATGACTATGCACGTGAAGGCATGGGCCGCTGGTTCAGGAATGCCATCGAAAATGCAAGGCTGTGTCCTACTGCACAGGAATATGAAAACAAGGTCGACGACCTGGATGCCCTCTACAAAAAGATGAAGCCCAACGGCGCTGCCTTTGTTGACAACCTTAACGTGCTGGACTGTTCGAAAGTTTCGGATGCTGCATCTGCCATTGCCGTGGTTTCGGAAGAAGGCCTGAAGCGTATCGGTATCCCGCGTGAAAAGGCGGTGGAGGTGGTATCCATCGGCCATAAAGTGCGGAACCTGACCCAGGATCCGCCCAACCCGCTTGAAGTAACCTGTATCAAGAACGCTGCACACGAGGCCCTTGGATCGGCCGGTATTGGTATCCATGACCTGGCGACCATCGAAACGCATGACTGTTTCTCCATCGCCGGTGTGCTGGCAACAGAAGCCTTTGGTTTTGCCAAACCGGGCGAAGGAGCGAAGTTCGTTGCGGAAGGGAATACAGCCCGTGATGGCATGATCCCGATGAACACCACGGGGGGGCTGATCGGCTGGGGCCATCCCACGGGTGGTACCGGCGTGCATATGGCAGTCACCATGTGGGAACAGCTCACAGGGAATGCCGGCGAGGCGCAGGTGAGTATTCCGGATGCTAAACCATATGGCATGATGGTGAACATGGGTGGTGATGACGTGACGGTGGTGGCCATCGTATTCCGGAAACCATAGATGTTGAACCTGATTGGCCGGCCATACGGGGCCGGCGATCACAAAATCAATGGATGATGAAGAAGTTTGCAGTAGTCCTGTCAGGAAGCGGTGTGTTTGACGGTGCAGAGATACACGAAGCTACACTTACGCTTTACGCAATCATGAGACAGGGGGCGCAGTACGAGATCTTCGCCCCGAATATCATGCAGCACCACGTGATCAACCACCTGACGGGAGAAGAAATGAATGAGGAAAGGAACGTACTTGTTGAATCAGCGCGTATTGCGCGTGGCGCGATCAGGGACCTGAAAGACTACCGCGCGGCGGATTTCGATGCGATCATTTTCCCGGGTGGCTTTGGCGTGGCGAAGAACCTGTCGACCGTAGCCTTCCATGGCGCCGATGCAAAGGTAAATAAGGAAGTGGCCAGGGCTGTGACGGAAACCCATAGCGAAGGCAAACCCATCGGAGCCCTGTGTATTGCCCCGGCCATGATGGCCAGGATCCTCGAAGAGGCTACCGTTACCATCGGCCAGGACGAAGGTACCATCGAAGCCATTGAGAAGATGGGAGGCACTCATATCAACACCACCCATGGCGATGTGGTATACGACGATCATCATAACCTGTTTACCACGCCCTGCTATATGCTCGATGCGAATATCCTCCAGATCGGAGAAGGGGCAGAGAACATCGTTTCGGCCATGCTGAAGGTGATGTAGAACAGGTGCCGGATGCCTGATACCGGCATCCGGATTCATATATCTTGATACTAGGTGCTAATGAATAGAATTACTGGTTTATTCAATGTCCGGTACCCCATCGTCCAGGCAGGGATGATCTGGTGCAGTGGCTGGGAGCTGGCTTCGGCAGTAAGCAATGCCGGGGGTTTGGGCCTTATCGGGTCGGGATCGATGTATCCGGATGTGTTGCGCGATCATATCCGCAAATGCAAGGCAGCCACCGACAAACCTTTTGGCGTGAACATGCCGCTCATATATCCGCAGATGGATGAGATCGTGAACATTGTGATCGAAGAAGGGGTGAAGATCGTGTTCACCTCGGCCGGGAATCCCATGAAATGGACCGGCCTGTTTCATGAACATGGCATTAAAGTGGCCCATGTCATTGCCAACGTAAAGTTTGCCAGGAAATGTGAAGAGGCCGGTGTGGATGCGGTTGTTGCGGAAGGCTTTGAGGCCGGTGGCCATAACGGCATGGAGGAAACCACCACCATGACCCTCATCCCGATGGTCAGGGAGGCGATTACCCTTCCGCTGATCGCCGCCGGGGGCATCGCCACCGGCAGGGGCATGATGGCTGCCATGGCGCTGGGCGCCGACGGGGTGCAAATCGGAAGCCGCTTCGTGGCATCTGCAGAATCATCAGGGCACGAACGCTTCAAGCAATCCGTGATCCGGGCCGCCGACGGGGATACCGCCCTGATTTTGAAAAAAGTTATTCCCGTCAGATTGATCAAAAATGAATTTTACCACCGGGTAAAAGAACTTGAAAACAGAGGAGCATCGAGGGAAGAGCTGATGGAACTGCTTGGCCGGGGACGCGCAAAACTGGGTATGTTCGAGGGCGATCTGGGGGAGGGTGAACTGGAGATAGGACAGATCTCAGGGCTGATCAGCGAGATAAAACCGGCTGCCGAAATAGTGGAGGAAATCATCGCAGAGTATGATGAGACAAGGAAAGAGCTTTACGAAAGGACTTTCTGATATGCTCTCTGTGCTGCCGCAGTATGCCGGCAGAACATCTTCGCAAATTTTAATACATTTGTGCGAACCAAAACCATCATCAACCAAAACAATAGTATGGATTATAATTTCACCGAAGAGCAGGAAATGATCCGCCAGGCAGCGAAGGATTATGCCGAAAGAGAACTTATCAAGGATGTACTGGAAAGGGATGAAAAAGCGGAGATCCCATATCAACATGTAAAAAACCTGACCGATCTCGGTTTCTTCGGGATGATGGTATCCCACGAATGGGGAGGCGGAGGCATGGATACCCTTTCCTACGTGCTTGCCATGGAGGAATTATCGAAGATTGATTCCGCCACAGCCGTGATCCTCTCCGTTCACAACTCACTGGCATGCTACGGAATTGAAAAATATGGCAATGATCAGCATAAAGACAAGTTCCTGCGACCGCTGGCAACAGGTGATAAGATAGGGGCCTTCCTGCTTTCCGAACCGGAAGCAGGATCCGATGCGACTTCTCAGCGTACTATCGGTGAGGATAAGGGTGACCATTACCTGCTGAACGGGACCAAGAACTGGATCACAAGCGCCAGTCTGGCTTCGACATACATTGTCATCGTTCAGACACATCCCGAAAAGGGGCACCACGGTATCAATGCGCTGATCGTCGATAAGAACACACCGGGAATATCCCTCGCCCCGCACGAAAACAAAATGGGGATGAGGAGTTCCGAAACCCATTCCGTGATGTTCACGGATGTGAAGGTCCCAAAGGAAAACAGGATCGGGGAGGACGGCTTTGGATTCAGGTTTGCCATGAAAGTGCTGGAAGGCGGGAGGATCGGCATAGCCGCACAGGCCACAGGTATCGCTGCAGGCGCCATGGAAAGGGCCATACAATATTCGAAGGAGCGTAAGGCCTTTGGGAAGTTTATCAGCGAACACCAGGCTATTGCTTTCAAACTTGCTGATATGGCTGTCAAGTTAGAAGCGGCCCGCAACTTTGTATACAAGGCTGCCTGGATGAAGGACCAGGGGCTGCCTTACGGAACGGCCAGTGCCATGGCAAAACAGTTCGCTGCTGATGCAGCTATGGAGATTACCACCGAGGCCGTACAGGTCCTTGGAGGCTACGGCTATGTGAAGGAATACCATGTTGAACGCCTGATGCGCGAAGCCAAGCTGACCCAGATATATGAAGGCACCTCGGAAATACAGAAAATCGTAATTTCGCGTGCAATACTTAAATAATAGTTTTGAGTTTTGAGTTTTAAGTTTTGAGTTTTGAGTTTTGAGTTTTGAGTGTTGGGTTAACTTTGGGCAGTTGGCTGCCTGCATTAAATTCTTTTACACAATAATTTTTTTGCGTCCAGGAATAATATAGGCAATATAACAATATAGCAATATAAAACATCAATCATGAAAATCCTAGTTTGTATCAGTAATGTGCCGGATACCACAACAAAGATCCGGTTTGCGGAAAACAACACCGCCTTCGACACTACCGGGGTGCAGTGGATCATCAATCCCTGGGATGAGCTGGCGCTGACCCGTGCACTTGAGCTGAAGGAAGCTTCCGGCGGTGCCATAGAGGCCATCACCGTGATCAACGTGGGTACACAGGCTGCGGAACCTACCATCAGAAAGGCCCTCGCCATCGGTGCCGACGATGCAGTGAGGATCGACGCCATGCCGGCCGATGGCTACATGGTAGCCTCGAACCTGGCTGCCTACCTTAAGGAAAACCCTTACGACGTCATCCTGTGCGGTATCGATTCGAGCGATTATAACGGGTCGCTTGTCGGTGGCATGCTGGCCGAATTCCTTGACTTGCCGTCAGTATCCTCCGTATCGAAACTTGAGATCAACGGGAGCGAGATAAAACTCAGCAGGGAGATCGACGGTGGTTCGGAAGTGCTCTCGACCTCCGTACCTTTCGTGGCCATCGTTCAGAAGGGGATCGCCCTCGAACCCAGGATACCTTCAATGAGGGGCATCATGATGGCCAGGAGCAAATCGCTAAAGGTGATCCCGGCTGCAGATACACAGGCCCTGACCGAATTTGTGAGCTATGAACTTCCTCCGGCCAAGGCTGCCTGCCGTATGGTGGATGCCGACAATGTGAGGGAACTTGCCGATCTGCTCCATAACGAAGCCAAGGTTATCTAGCATTAAAAATTAAGCATTAAAAACTAAAAATCCGAATAATGTCCGTATTGGTTTACATAGAAAACTGGGATGGCAAATTTAAAAAGCTGAGCTTTGAACTGGTATCCTATGCCAGGCAGATCGCCAACCAGGCAGGAACCGGGGTCACCGCACTTTCGATAGGAAATGTGGATGAATCCGAACTTAAAAAACTAGGGAACTATGGTGCCGACAAGGTGCTGTCGGTCCAGGATGACCGACTGAATGTTCTCATTAACAGGGCCCATGCCGCCATCATCGCCCAGGCGGCTGAAAAGGAGGCAGCCGAAGTGATCATCTTTGCCCATAACTTCACGGGAAAAGCGCTGGCGCCCAGGGTCTCCGTCAAACTTAAAGCTGGTATCGCTTCGGGTGTGAATGCCGTGCCTTCTTCATACAATCCTTTCACGGTCAGCAAGAAAGTTTTTACCGGTAAGGCTTTCGCTAATGTGGTGATCAAGAGCGAAAAGAAGATCCTTACCCTTTTCCAGAATTCTGTCGATATCCTTGAGAACGGAGGAACAGCGAATATCGAAGCCTTCAGCCCTGCACTCGACGATTCCGACTTTGCGACAAAAGTGCTTGAGGTGAACAAGATTACCGGAAAAGTGCTGCTTACCGATGCCGAGATCGTGGTTTCCGGCGGCCGTGGAATGAAGAGTCCCGACAACTGGGGCCCGCTCGAGGAACTGGCCGGCGAACTGGGAGCCGCACTGGCCTGCTCACGGCCAGTATCAGATGAGGGCTGGCGTCCTCATTCCGAACATGTCGGACAAACGGGTAAGATCATCGCCCCGAATCTCTATTTCGCCATGGGTATCTCCGGTGCCATTCAGCACCTCGGGGGGGTAAGCTCTTCGAAATGCATCGTGGCCGTGAATACCGACAAGGATGCCCCCATATTCGAAGCTGCTGATTACGGTATCGTAGGCGATGTACATAAGGTATTGCCGGAGCTGATCACCGCCATCAGGGAGATCAGGGCATCATAGAAATTATGACCTCACAGCCTTTACAAGCTGTGAGGTCTCCAGCAATTCATCGACCATGAAAAAAATCTCATTGTTTTTTGTTGCCATTGGCCTGTTTGCAGTTGCCCAGGCACAGATCACCATCACCTCCAACGACCTGGTAAATGTAGGCGATTCTGTAAAACTGGCCTATGTGGATACTTTGCCGGCAGGATTTAATCCCGGCCCTTCGGGTGCCAACCAGCATTGGGATTTTTCTGACCTTATGTCAGATACCTCGACGTGGCTTAATTTCCTGGATCCTGACAGTACACCTTACGGCGAAAGTTTCCCATCATCAAACATCGCCGTACAGGGCCTGATCGAAGGCCTGATCGACGATGCCTGGGCATATGGCACAAAGAACAGCTTTGTGTTCCAGATCGATGGTGTGGCCGGCAGCTACGATATTTTCCAGGGTGTTGTGGCACCCTTCACACCTCCTGAGATCATGTTCAGCTTCCCGGTGAACTATCTCGACAGCCTGGAGCAGACCTCAACTGTCGACATCAGGGTTGAAAGTCCTGAGCCTCCGGCAGACTCGATCCGGATCAAGGTCGTGACCAGTGTGGATATGACCGTTGATGCCTGGGGGGAACTGACCACCCCGGTTTGGACCGGACAGGTGCTTCGTTTCAAAGATACCCGGGTAACCATCGATTCGGTATGGGTAAAACTGCTGTTCTTCTGGGTTTACCTTGAATCATCGACCACAGTGACACAAACCTATAAGTACATGGCCAACGATATGGGTTTCCCTGTGCTGCAATTCAATGCCGACGAAACAGGTACGGAGTTCAGCATGGTCAATTACCTTCATGTTGAGGGCACGGGGCAAGCTGAGCAGCCTGCCGGCCCTCAGTTGGCTTTCATCCTATATCCCAACCCTGCTTTGCACACGATGCACTGCCGGATACAGGGTGAAATGGCAGATGGGGAAATGGTCATTTATGATATGACAGGCAGGATCATGGACCGGCAGCACATCAGCAGCGGAATAAAAGTATACCGGGTCGATGTATCAGGATATCCTGGCGGAATTTACCAGGCGGTCATCCGGGGCGAGGAAAATATCCTTGGGCACCGGAAATTCGTGGTGCGTTAATGTCAGACCTCACAGGTCCATGGTCCTGTAAGCTCAGTTTATAACCCCAGGCCTTTGGAGACCAATTCGACGATATCGTAATTCTTCATATCTTCTTCTCGGTTCCTGTACTTGATCCCGTCTGTTATCATTACCATGCAAAAGGGACAGGCCGTGGCCACGATATCGGCATGGCATTCGATGGCGTCATCGATCCTTTCAAGAAAAACCTCCTTGTCGCCTTTCTCGGCTTCCTTGAACATCTGTCCGCCACCGGCACCGCAGCACAGGGCAAAGCTTTTACTCCGCTTCATCTCCACCATATTACTGCCTTCGATGGATCTGATCACCTCGCGCGGCGCGTCATATTCGCCGTTGGCACGGCCCAGGTAACAGGGGTCATGGAAGGTGATGGCCTTGCCGGCAAAACCGTTGGCATTCAGCTTAAGCTTGCCATCCCTGATCAGGCGGGCAAGGAACCGGCTGTGATGGATCACCTCGTAATTGCCTCCCAGATCGGGGTATTCGTTCCTGAAGGTGTTGTAGTCATGCGGACATGCAGTAAGGATCTTCTTCACCCCGTACATGTTAAAAGTTTCGATGATCATCAGGGCCTGCATCTGGAACAGCATTTCGTTGCCGGCCCTCCTGGCCACATCACCGCTGTCGATCTCTTCGTTGCCCAGCACAGCATAGTCAACTCCAAGGTGATTGAGCACCTTCACCAGTTCCCTGGAAACTTTTTTGTAGCGGTCGTCGAAGGCTCCTGCCGATCCGATCCATAGCAGGTATTCAGGTGATCTACCCTGTGCCTGCATGTCGGACATCAGAGGCACCTGTAGCCCTTCAGCCCAGAGCATCCGGTCTTCGGGGGAGAACTGCCACGGGGCACCGTTGTTTTCAATGTTGGAGAAAATGGCATTCAGTTCACCGGGGCCGGCCGATTCTTCCATGACCAGGTACCTTCGCATATCCACGATCAGGGTCGGGTGGTTGATGTTGATGGGGCACTCCTGTGCACAGGCGTTACAGGTGGTGCATGCCCAGAGTTCTTCCGTCGAGATATAATCCCTGACCAGTGATTTACCATCGCTGAACGTCCTGTCCTTGAGCATACCGGGTCCTTTCTCTTTCATCCTCGCCCTGAGATCCATCATGATCTTCCTGGGCGACAGAAGCTTCCCGGTCATGTTGGCCGGGCATGCATCGGTACACCTCCCGCACTCAGTACAGGCCAGTGCGTCGAGGTAGTTCTTCCAGTTCACATCCTCGGCATCCAGCACACCAAACCGGGCTACAGCCATGGCTTCTCCTTCCGGCGGGCTGGCAAAGGCAGTGTTGGGGTCCATCATGAGCTTCACCTCCCTGGTGATCTCCGGCATGTTAGGCAGGTACCCCAGTGGTTCCAGCCTGCTGAGGAAGACATTGGGGACCGACATGAACACATGGAAGTGCTTTGAATAGGGCAGGACATTGGCAAAAAGGAAGATCAGCAGGATATGCGCCCACCAGTTGATCTCGTGCCACAGGAAAGCCTGCCCTTCAGGGAGTGTGCCGGTCAGGTTGGCAAGGTGATGGCTTACAGGGAAAAGGCCGTGGATCTGATGACCGGCCGATTGGGCGTAAAGGAGATAAAAGGTATTCATCCCCAGCAGGCTCACCATGAGCAGGCCGATGAGTGTCAGGGCAATATTGGCGTCGAGGTGTGATTTATGGGTCATCTCAATGCCCGTGAAACGCTTAATGTGCATGAAGATCCTTCGAATAAGGAACGCGATGATAAGCACCAGGATGACGGCCCCGAAAATGTCGCCGAGGGCGATGATGACATCATATACGGGCCCCAGCACCGAAAGGATACGCTCGGTACCAAAAAGGCCGTCGATGATCATCTCGATGCTCCCGAAAAGAATGACGATGAACCCCCACCAGACCAAGGCATGCATCATCCCCAGCACGGGCCTGCGCAGGATCTTGGTTTGCCCGAAGGCCACCTTCATCATCACACTGAAGCGCTTCCCCCAGTTCCCGACAGGGAATGGTTTGGTGAGTTTAAAGAACCTGAATATCCGCAATATGGTGTAGGAAAAGATACCAAGGGTGATCAGTACACTGATCGCAAAGACAATGGATTTTATCATATGATTATGGTATTACGGGAAGTACACGTCACATCTTAATCAAAACAATATTATGAAGAATATCATTTGGAATGAAATTAAATTATGCAGGGCCATGCACTGACCTCACAGGTCCATGGACCTGTGAGGTCAGGCAAGAATTTTGCTATATTTGCTCGTACGCTTAAAAGTATCAGCTATCATGAACAAAAAGCCCGAAATATACAAGCCGAAGAACCATGTAAGGATCGTGACCGCCGCCTCCCTGTTTGACGGGCACGACGCTGCCATCAACATCATGCGCCGTATCATCCAGTCCACGGGCGTTGAGGTGATCCATCTTGGCCATGATCGTGCCGTGCAGGAGATCGTCGACTGTGCCATCCAGGAAGATGTGCAGGCCGTCGCCATCACTTCATACCAGGGGGGGCATATCGAATATTTCAAATACATGCTCGACCTTTTCAGGGAAAATGGTTGCGGACATATCAAGATATTCGGCGGAGGGGGCGGCGTGATCCTTCCCGAGGAGATCGAGGAGCTGCATGCTTACGGCATTACCCGCATATATTCGCCCGACGACGGACGCAAGATGGGCCTTCAGGGCATGATCAACGACGTGGTGAGCCAGTCGGATTTCCCAACAGGGAAGGACATCCAAGTTACATTAAAAGATATTGAACAAAAAAAACCCTATGCCATCGCCCAGCTGATCTCCGCTGCCGAAAACAATCCCGAAGAGGTCAGGGCGTTTATCGAAAAACTGGCGAAGAAGCCCCGCAAATCACCGGTTCTGGGTATTACCGGGACTGGTGGTTCGGGAAAGTCTTCCCTGGTGGATGAGATCGTACGCCGTTACCTCGACGATTACGAAGACAAAACCATCGCCATCATCTCTGTAGATCCCTCGAAGCGAAAGACGGGCGGCGCCCTTCTGGGCGACCGCATCCGTATGAATTCCATCAACGACCCGAGGGTTTATATGCGCTCGCTGGCCACCCGGCAATCGAACCTGGCCATGTCGAAATACGTTAAGGATGCCGAGACCATCCTGCAGGCTGCCGGCTATGACCTCATCATCCTCGAAACTTCCGGCATCGGGCAGTCCGATACCGAGATCATCGATCACAGTAACCTGTCGATGTACGTGATGACCCCCGACTACGGGGCTGCTACACAGCTGGAAAAAATTGACATGCTCGACTTTGCCGACATCATCGCCCTCAATAAGTTCGATAAGCGCGGGGCCCTCGATGCCCTCCGCGACGTGAAGAAACAGTACATGCGCAACCATATGCTGTTCGATGCCAAACCCGACGACATGCCGGTATACGGCACCATCGCTTCGCAATTCAACGATCCGGGGGTGAACCAGCTGTACAGGGCCATCATGATACGTATCGACGATATTGCGGGTGGAAAGTTCAAGACAGGAATGGCCCATACCGAGGAGATGTCGGAGAAGATCTATATCATCCCCCCGAAGAGGACACGATACCTTTCGGAGATTTCAGAGACCATCAGGCAATACAACGAATGGACCGAGCAGCAGGCGGTTGTTGCCCAGCGACTTTATGCCATCAACGAAACGCTACATCTGCTAAAAGAGAAAGGCGTCGATGGCCGGGAAAACCTCGAAAAGGCATACCAGGAGGAAGAACTCAACCTTGATCCCCATAACATGGAAGTGATCAGGCGATGGGACGAAAAAGTACAATCATACAAGGATAAGGAATTTGTATTCAGGGTCAGGGACAAGGAACTGAAAGTTGAAACGCATACGCAATCACTTTCACACCTGAGCATCCCGAAAATTACCCTGCCCGGATACAAGGGCTGGGGCGATATCCTTCGTTGGAACCTGAAAGAGAACGTGCCCGGCGAATTCCCATTTGCTGCCGGTGTGTTCCATTTCAAGCGCGAGGGGGAAGACCCTACCAGGCAGTTTGCCGGTGAGGGCGGGCCGGAAAGGACCAACAAGCGTTTCCATTACCTTTCCTACGGCATGCCTGCCGTGCGTCTTTCAACAGCCTTTGACTCTGTGACCCTGTACGGACGGGATCCCGACATGAGGCCCGACATTTACGGGAAGATCGGTAATTCCGGGGTTTCGGTATCCTGCCTCGACGATGCCAAACGCTTGTATTCGGGCTTCGACCTGACCAACCCCAAAACATCGGTCAGCATGACCATCAACGGGCCGGCCCCTACACTGGTAGGCTATTTCATGAATGCGGCCATCGACCAGGAATGCGAGAAATATATCCGGGAAAACGGGCTGGAAGAAGAGGTAAAAGTGAAGATCGACGCCATATATAAGGAGAAAGGGACCAAAAGGCCGAAATACAACGGGCCTATCCCGGATGGCCATAACGGCCTTGGATTGATGCTCCTGGGCGTCACGGGCGACATGGTGCTCCCCGCCGAAACCTATGAAAAGATCAAGGCCGATACGATCTGCCGGGTGCGGGGTACCGTGCAGGCCGACATCCTTAAGGAAGACCAGGCCCAGAATACCTGTATATTCTCAACCGATTTTGCCCTCAAGATGATGGGCGACGTGCAGGAATACTTCAACCAGAACTACGTCAGGAACTTTTATTCCGTATCCATTTCCGGTTATCACATTGCTGAGGCCGGAGCCAACCCCGTCACCCAGCTGGCCCTGACGCTGGCCAATGGCTTTACCTACGTGGAATATTACCTCTCAAGAGGCATGGATATCAATGCCTTTGCGCCCAACCTCTCGTTCTTCTTCAGCAACGGCATCGATCCCGAATATTCCGTTCTGGGACGGGTGGCCCGGCTCATATGGTCCAAGGCCATGAAATTGAAGTACGGTGCCAATGAACGTTCACAGAAGCTCAAGTATCACATCCAGACTTCGGGCCGCTCACTGCATGCCCAGGAGATCGACTTCAACGATATCCGTACAACGCTCCAGGCCCTGTATGCCATATATGATAACTGTAATTCGCTTCATACCAATGCTTATGATGAAGCCATCACCACTCCTACGGAGGAATCGGTGCGAAGGGCCATGGCCATCCAGCTCATCATTAACCATGAACTCGGGCTGGCCAGGAACCAGAATCCCCTGCAGGGATCCTTTATCATAGAGGAGCTTACCGACCTGGTGGAGGAGGCCGTATTGATGGAATTCGACCGGCTGACCGAAAGGGGAGGTGTGCTGGGTGCCATGGAGACCATGTACCAGCGCGGCAAGATACAGGAAGAGTCGCTGTATTACGAAACCCTCAAACATACCGGCGAACTGCCTATTATGGGAGTGAACACTTTCCTTTCCTCAAAGGGCAGCCCGACGGTGATTCCCGGGGAGGTGATCAGGGCTACAACGGCGGAAAAGGAGCAGCAGATCAGAACGATCAGGGACCTTCACCTTACCTGGGAGAAAGAGGCCGAAGCGCAACTCAGGGAACTTAAAAACAGGGCGGCACACAACAGGAATATCTTCGAGGGAATTATGCAGGCGGCCAAATACTGTTCCATTGGCCAGATTTCGCAGGCCCTGTTCGAAGTTGGCGGGCAGTATCGAAGGAATATGTAATGCCTTCACATTAAAGGCCTCTGACCTGATCCCTGTGAAAAGGTGTATCAGGATTCGTTTTTATCATTTTCGTGGAGGTCGAACAGGAAGTTGTTGTAAGGGTAACGCCTGATGTGGATCTTTTTCACCTCTTCATAAAGGACGTTCCTGAGTTCATCGATGTTTGTCCGGTCCTTTGCCGAAATGAACACACCGTTCTGGTGTGTGGCAGCCATCCAGGTCCGCTTCAGCTCTTCCAGCGACAGGTTCTCCCGGTATGTGGGGCCGAGATCATCCTCATCCTTTTTAATGAACTTGTAGGCGTCGATCTTGTTGAACACCATGATGGTCGGCTTGTCGAAGGCTCCAATGTCGTTAAGGGTGGCATTGACCGTACTGATCTGGTCTTCAAAGCCGGGATGGGAGATGTCGACGATATGTACCAGGATGTCGGCTTCCCTGACCTCGTCGAGGGTTGATTTGAAGGATTCGATAAGACTGTGGGGTAGCTTACGGATAAAACCCACGGTATCGGAAATGAGGAAGGGGAGGTTTTTGAATACCACCTTTCTTACCGTCGTATCGAGTGTGGCAAAGAGTTTGTTCTCGGCAAAAACCTGCGATTTGCTCAGCAGGTTCAT
>JAXGTH010000058.1:0-15134 GCA_040775045.1 Bacteroidales bacterium | reverse complement strand
GCCATCAAAGCCATGCCGCCATGGTTGCCGGCTGCGCAGGATGGCAAAGCGGTCAGCGCAGGATATGTGCTGCATGTATATTTCACAGATCACTGATCAAAGGTCTGACCGGGCAAATTCAGGGACCACCGTTTTTTCTTGGCCACAAATACCCCCGGGCGCTGGCTTATCCTTATCTTTGGCCTATGATTCTGGTAACCGGTGGGACGGGACTGGCAGGTTCGCACCTGCTCCTTGAGCTGACCTCGCAGGGAAAACGGCCCCGTGCCCTGCTGAGGAAGGGCAGCAGCACGGATTTCGTCAAGCATGTGTTCAGGGCTTATGCAGGGGATCCCGGCAGGCAATTCGCCATGATCGAATGGGTGGAAGGAGATGTGCTCGACATCTTCTCGCTGGAGGATGCCATGGAAGGCGTTAAGCAGGTGTACCACAATGCCGCCCTGGTATCTTTCGATCGCTCAAAGAAAGATCAGATGTACAGGATCAACATCGACGGGACTGCCAACGTGGTGAACGCAGCACTTGAAAAAGGCGTCGGGAAGATCTGTCACCTGAGCTCCATAGCCACGCTGGGAAGTGCAGGTAAGGACAGTATCAGTGACGAGTCGACGGCCTGGGTCACCTCCCGCCGGAACAGCCATTATGCCATCAGCAAGTACAATGGCGAAAGGGAGATCTGGCGCGGCACTGCCGAGGGTCTTGATGCCGTGGTCATCCTGCCGTCGGTCATCCTGGGTCTTGCCGACCTTAACAACGGAAGCATGCAGATCTTCAAGACCATCCTCAAGGGTCTGCCATTTTACACCTCCGGCATGGTGGGCTATGTCGATGCCAGGGATATTGCAAAGGCCCAGGTCTTTCTGATGGAAAGCGGGCTGAGGAACGAAAGGTACATCGTTTCGGCCGAAAACCTTCCTTACAGGGAGGTGCTGGGGATGGTGGCCGATGGCTTCGGGAAAAAGCGCCCCTGCATCAGGGTAAACAGGACCCTGGCCTTGCTGGCCGTGTATTTTTTCAGGACCAGGAGCTTCTTCTCGGGGAAACCGCCCATCTTTACAAGGGAGACCGCCCGGACAGCCCTGAAAAGCTATCAATACAGCAGTGAGAAGTTCAACGCCATCAGCGGCATGGAATACCACAGGATCAGCGATACCATCGCCGGCATCTGCAAGCTGTACCTGGAAAATGATTTCTTCAGGAAATAATCAGTAATTTTGCTGCCGACAGACAGCGTTTTTTTGATCATAACAACCGAATAACCCCCGTAACATGAAAAAGACAGTACTGGTCTACTGGCCGAAAAAAGGAAATGTTGAAAATACAGCTCAAAAGATAGCCGCTCTCTTCGAACCCGGCAGCATTGATGTATTCACCATCTCGCAGGCAGATGCAGAAAACTTGCCGTCGTATGACCTGCTGATCTTCGGCGGATCGACGGTAGGGGCCGATAACTGGGAAGATACCCACACCAGCAAATGGTATGAGTTTTTTAAATCCCTGAAGTCGGTCGACCTCGGTGGCAAGACCGCAGCGATCTACGGTCTTGGCGACCAGGTGCTGTACCCCGACCATTTTGTCGACGGCATGGCCATCATCCGTGATGAGTTAGTTGCTGCAGGCGCAACGATCACAGGTTCGTGGCCGGTGGAAGGTTACGAGTATACCGACTCCAAATCCGTTGAAGATGACCATTTTATCGGCCTTGCCCTCGACGACGACCAGCAGCCCGAGATGTCTGACGAAAGGATCAGGAAATGGGTTGGGATGGTGAAGAAAGCTGCCGGCATCTAGTCAAGGGGTATCCCTTTCCAACCATTTTCCGTAAATATCAATGCTTCACGGTAACCTGCCGCCAGCAGGGCTTCCGTACCCGTGCCAAGCATTAATCCCACCTCCTCCGGACGGTGTGCATCGGTGCTGATGCATACGGGTATCTTCATCCCGGCCATCTCGCGCAGGATGCGAGTCCCCGGGAAAAGATCATCACAGCGTTTCTTGTATAAACCCCGGGTGTTGACCTCCACAATGCAGTGTTTTTCAAGCGCCAGATGCAGGCATTCCCTCACCATGCCGAGGTACCATGCTTCGTCCTCGCTGAAATATTCGCCCCGGTTGTGCATCTTGATCTTATCGAGATGCCCGATGACATCCGGCTTCTGTGTTTCGATCATCTCGTTGATCTGGCGGAAATAATTTCCTACTCCTTCCCTGGCTTTTCCCCCGAAAAGCTTTTCGAGCCCGGCAATCCAGGGTGCGCGTTCGGGGCCGTCGATGAACCAAAGATCGCCATCGGAATTTTTAACAAGGTGCACTGACCCGATCATATAATCCAGTCCGTAATCTTCTGAAAAATCTGAAAAGTCGCGGGTGATACCCGGGATGTAATCGGCCTCCAGGGAGAGGAAAATATTGATCCGCCCCCGGTATTTTTCCCTGAGCATCTCAATCTCACGACAGTAAGCCCGCAAACTTTCCTGCCCGCGTATGGAAAAGCCATTATCAAAAGGGACGGGCGCATGGCCGGAAAAGCCCAGGGAGGACAGCCCCGCCTCCAGGGCAGCCTTAATGTATGCCTCCGGCTCCGCGATGCCATCGCAATAACGGGTATGGGTATGGAAATTATGGTTGTACAAGACGGAATATTTTAGGCAATGATAGTGAAAAAGAATCAGGCAAGGAGTATTGAGATGTGAGATGTGAGAAAATGAGAAGATGAAACACACTTGTTCCTTGCACCCTGTACACAGAACCCAGAACCAAGCACCTGTTTACAACTATGAAATCCCTGCAAGTCTGTGACGACATAATTGCCCCGGACCGAATCAAAAAAAAGGAGAGCGATGACCAGTCGCTCTCCAAACCCAAATCTTAAAAATTATCAAAATGAAAAAATTAACCTAAATGTTAACCGTTTCGCATATTTATACGGAAATGGGGAAAAAGGTAACCCTGAAAACAGGAAAATTTTTCTTTTTTTTTTACCTATCCCCTCAGGGTGAATACTTACCGGCTTAAAATGAGCTTATTAGGTGTTTTGAACCACCTTGTACAATTTATCGGCCCGGCGAAGGAATTCGGGCACCGGGATGGAGCAGACCTCGCCCTGCCGGGCCAAAAGGGTATTTTTTTCATCCACCCTGATCTCATTGACCAAACCCTCGTAGACCCCGGTAGTGGGCCCGATGATGTAAATCTCATCACCTTTGCGGAGCTCGGTGGCCTCGACGAGCACTTCGGCCACACCGATCTTTGCATAATAGTTCATGACCTTGCCTACGTAGATCTTCTTCGTGCCAGCCTGCGATCCGTACTTCCCCGACCATTCGCCCAGTTTCCGGCCCAGGTAATACCCGCCCCAGAAACCCCGGTTATAGACTTTCGCCAATTGCTCATTCCAGTGTTGTACCCTTTCAGGGCTGAAGCTCCCGTTTGTATATGCCTCCACGGCTTCACGGTAACAGCGGGTCACCGTCTTGACATATTCGGGTGAGCGTCCCCTGCCCTCAATCTTCAGCACTTTGACCCCGGCATCGAGGATCCTGTCGAGAAAATCGATGGTTTTCAGGTCTTTGGGCGACATGATATATTCATTGTCGACCTCCAGCTCCAGTCCGGTTTCCTTATCGCGCACAACATATCCCCTCCGGCAAAGCTGCATGCATTCGCCCCGGTTGGCCGAGAAGTTCATGTTGTCGAGGCTGAGGTAGCATTTCCCTGAAACGGCCATGCAGAGGGCGCCATGCACGAAAACCTCTATCCGCACCTTCCCGCCCCCGGGGCCACATATGTTTTCCTTTTCGATGGCCGCGGTGATGGCCTTCACCTTGTCGAGCGAAAGTTCACGGGCGGTGACCATCACATCGGCAAAGGACGAATAAAATTTTACCGCTTCAACATTCGTGATGTTGGTTTGCGTGGACATATGCACTTCCATGCCCACGGAGCGTGCATAGGCGATCACCGAATGGTCGGAGGCGATGATGGCCGACACCCCGTGCTTCAGGGCCGCATCTACAACCCTTTTCATTTCATCCATTTCCTCGTCGTAGATCACCGTGTTCAGGGTGATATAGGTGCGCACGCCATGTTCCCTGCAAATTCTGGTAATCTCCTTCAGGTCGTCGAGGGTGAAATTCTTCGACGAGCGCGAGCGCATGTTTAGCCTGCCTATGCCGAAATACACCGATCCGGCCCCACCCTGTATGGCGGCCATCAGCGATTCCATGGAGCCGACCGGCGACATGACCTCGATATCATGCAATATTTCACGTTTCTCCGGCATGGATACAAAATTACGAAAAGGAATTAACGAATGCTTAATCCCGAAGGCATATCCGGATCGCAGGAATTGCCTATTTTTGGAGCCGACAACCATTAATACCCGCATCATGAAAGCAATGAGTTTCCTTTTCATTGGGTTTGCCGCCATATCCCTGTTCCTGGTTTCGGCCTGCCAGCAGCAGCCTGCAGCGCCGAAGGCGAAATATGTCTTCCTGTTTATCGGCGACGGCATGGGTACCGCCCAGGTAAACGCTGCTGAAGCGTTCCTGGGAAGCCTTAACGGGAATACTTATCAGCCTCTGAACTTCAGGGAATTCACCCATACATGCCTGAGCACCACCTACGCAGCAACAAGGTTCATTACCTGTTCAGCCGCCGCCGGCACGGCACTGGCTACCGGCAAGAAGACCGCCATCGGGAGGATATCGATGAATGTGGCTGGGGATACGGCGCTTGAGACCATCGCCGAAAAGGCAGAGAAACACGATATGAAGGTTGGTATCATCAGCAGTGTGTCGCTCGACCATGCCACACCGGCTGTTTTTTATGCCCATCAGCGAAACCGCAGCCTGTACCATGAGATCGGTCTCGACCTGGCGCGAAGCGATGTTGATTTCTTTGGTGGGGGCGGTTTCCTCGACCCGGTCAGGATCAACGAAGGCGACACGACAGATGTCCTGGCCCTTGCCAAGGCGAATGGTTTCAAATATATCAATGATGCCGGTGCTTTCAGGGCACTTGAACCCTCCGGGGAAAGGATACTCTTTGTGAATCCCGTTTTGGCGGACGGGGCCTCCATGCTGTATGCCATCGACCAGCCTGACGATTACGTCACCCTGGGCGAGATCACACGCAGGGCCATCCGCCACCTCGATAATGAAAAGGGATTTTTCATCATGGTGGAAGGCGGTAAGATCGACTGGCTCTGCCATGCCAACGACCCGGGGGCGATGGTGCAGGAGGTGATCGATTTTTCGGAAGCCGTTAGTGAAGCCATTGCATTCTATCACCAACATCCCGACGAAACCCTGATCATCGTCACGGCCGACCATGAAACGGGAGGCCTTGGCCTGGGTACCAGTCTCATGAAATACGACACGGATTATTCATTGCTGGCAAACCAGGAAATGTCGGGCGAAGCATTCAACATGATGATCGCCGAATGGAGAAAGGACAATCATATCAACGACAAAGGCTTCAAGATCATGCTGAAGCTGATCGAAGAGCATTACGGTATCGGCGGTGAAGGGGCTCCCATCGTGCTGGACGAAAAGGAACGGGATGCTTTTGAAAAGGCTTTCCTGGCCCTCGACCTCAGCCAGGAGGGGGAATACGGCGATTACAACATGCTGACCTACCTCTGCAGCGAAACCCTGTCGCACCATGCCGGCCTGGGATGGACCTCTTCGGCGCATACGGGGGTGTGCGTCCCGGTATACAGCATCGGCGTAAACAGTGAAGCATTCACGGGAAGTATCGACAATACCGATATCCCGCGGATCATCATGGAAACGATCGACTGATCCCTACTCTTCCTCACTGATCTGGACACGCAGGCTGAGCTCGTCGAGCTGATCATCCGAGATCACCGACGGGGAGTCGATCATCATGTCGCGCCCTGCATTGTTTTTCGGGAAAGCGATAAAGTCGCGGATGGAATCCTGTCCGCCAAACAGCGCCACGAGCCTGTCGAAACCCAGTGCGATACCGCCGTGCGGTGGCGCCCCGTATTCGAACGCATTCATCAGGAACCCGAACTGTGCCTGTGCATCATCATCCGTGAATCCCAGCACGCTGAACATCTTTTTCTGCAGGCCTTTGTTGTGGATCCTGATCGATCCGCCCCCGATCTCCACGCCGTTGATCACCAGGTCGTAGGCATTGGCCCTGACCCTTGCGGGATCGCTGTCGAGCAGGGCCACATCTTCCGCTTTGGGTGAGGTGAACGGATGGTGCATGGCATGGAAGCGTCCCGTTTCCTCATCCCATTCGAGCAGGGGAAAATCCACCACCCACAGGGGCCTGAACTCGGCGGGGTTTCGCAGGCCCAGGCGGTTGGCCATCTCCAGGCGCAGCTCGTTGAGCTGTTTGCGCGTGGTACGGGCTTCGCCCGAGAGCACAAGCAGCAGGTCACCGCTTAAGGCACCCGTCCGCTCAGCCCAGGCACGGAGGTCCGCCTCGCTGTAGAATTTATCCACCGACGATTTAAAGGTGCCGTCCTCATTACATTTAACGTACACCATCCCTTTGGCCCCGATCTGCGGTTTCTTGACAAACTCCGTCAGCTCGTCGAGCTGTTTGCGCGAAAAGTCGGCACAGCCCGGGGCACAGATGCCCACAACGAGTTCCGAGTTGTCGAAAACGTTGAATCCTTTCCCTTTGGCCAGGTCGTCCAGCTCAAAGAATTCCATCCCAAACCTGATATCGGGCTTGTCGGAGCCGTAGCGCTGCATGGCCTCGTCGTACGTCATGCGCGGAAACGCGTCAACCTCCACGTTCCTGATGACCTTCAGCAGGTGGCGGGTCATACCCTCGAATGTCGAGAGCACATCATCCTGGTGCACGAAGGCCATCTCGCAGTCGATCTGTGTGAACTCAGGCTGCCGGTCGGCACGGAGGTCCTCATCCCTGAAACACTTCACCAGCTGGTAATACCTGTCGTAGCCGGCCACCATCAGCAGCTGCTTGAATGTCTGCGGCGACTGTGGCAGGGCATAGAACTCGCCGGGGTTCATGCGCGAGGGCACCACGAAGTCGCGCGCCCCTTCGGGTGTCGACTTGATCAGGTAGGGGGTTTCGATCTCGAGGAAGCCGATGCCGTCGAGGTAATTCCTAACGGCGATGGCCATGCGGTGCCGCAGCTCCAGGTTCTTCCTGAGCGGGTTGCGGCGCAGGTCGAGGTAACGGTATTTCATCCTCAGCTCCTCGCCGCCATCGGTCTTGTCCTCGATGGTGAAGGGGGGCAGGGCCGACGGGTTGAGAATCTCCAGGGTCTCCACCCTGATCTCGATGTCGCCTGTCGGGATGTTGGGGTTCTTCGACTCCCGCTCGATCACCGTTCCCGTAGCCGATATCACAAATTCACGTCCCAGCGACCTGATCTTTTCAAGCAGTTCACCCGGGGCATCCTCCTCCTTTACCAGCAATTGTGTGATGCCGTACCTGTCGCGCAGGTCGATCCATACCAGGGCACCCTTGTCCCTGACCCGCTGTACCCATCCGCTGAGGCTCACCCTGCTGTTGATGTGTTCCGGTCTCAACTCCCCGCATGTATGTGTTCTGAACATAGGTTTCGATATTAATGCTGCATGCTGGACACGCAGTGGAATAGGCCTGCGAAATTAATAAATATTTTCCTGCGATGACCGTGTGGGCAGGTCGACGCCCACGAACAGCAGTCCGAAGATGTTTGACTCCCGGTAGCCTTCAAACCCGGGGAGCCCGATATCGGCAATGTTGGTGAGCCCGTAGTTGAACCTCGCCCCTGCCGTAAGGTGCCACTTCCCTTTCCGGTCGAGCGGGATCCTTGCCCCGAGGCCGGCGGCCAGGCCCAGGTCGTAGGCCCGATAGAGGTCGAGCAGGTCGTCCTCGAAAGCGCCGCTGGTGACTACCCCTGCCGTATCGGTGATCACGGCGTCGCCGCTGCTGACGGCACTCATGAGAAAAGCGCCATACACGCCGCCTTCGATATAGAACCTGCGTTTGCCGTCAAAGAAATACCGGTCGGTGACCAACAGTCCGATATATCCGAGGTCCTCGTTGGCATCGCTGATCTCCAGCCGGGACCCGTCACTGAAAGTGATGTCCATATCCCCGAACCTGCAACCCAGCGACAGGATGTCGGCTTCGAACATCACCGCATTTTTCTGCCCCAGGGGCAGGGTGAAGGATACGCCCACCGCAGAGGCCAGCTGCATCCGGTTCCCGCTGATATCGCCATAGAGGTCGCTTGCGCCGAAGCCAAGATGCCAGCCAAAGACCGGCGAGGGTCGCGCAGGGGGCAGGGCCTCTTCATGAACGGCGATCTCTTCCTTTTCGGCAGGCTTCGCGAAAACAACCGTCCTGCCTCCTTCATACACCACCTTCTCGACCCTGCTGAGCGCCATGGAAAATACCGGCCCTCCCGGCCGGTCAAATTTCCGGTATTTCACCACCCCGGGTGTGATGTCGACCACCACGGCCTCGATGGTTTCCCCGTCAAAGGTGTAAATGATATCCTGCCCCCGGCTAAAGGAAACCACTGCAAGGAAAACGACCAGTGCAAAAAAAGCCCTGTACATATGAAGGGCTAAAATAAGAAAGAAGTGTCAGGCTGATCATGCTAAGCCTGAAGTATTTATCAACATCATTCCCTGACGGGGATGTCGACGCCCAGTTTCAGCACACCATATAAATTACGGGCTTTGGGCTTTTCCCCTTCGACAGGCTTTGCAACATTGATCAGTCCATAGGAGAAACGGGCCTCTATGGTGAAGTTGCTCAGGGCCTTGTTGCCGAGCCTCACCCCGATGCCCCCTGTCAATCCCAGGTCGAAGGTGCGGAAGATATCGCTGTTGTCATCATCGATTTCATGATGTACCTCTTTTCCCGTCTCCGTATCGATGAGCTCGTAATTGGCCTGGAAGCGCGAGTTGGAAAGGTACCCCAGGTAGAGGCCGCCATTGACATAATAGGTGCGCTTGCGGTCGAAGAAATAGCGGTCCTGCACCGTCAGCTTGAAATAGTTGAACCTTTGCTCGGCCAGTTCAAGGGCGATAGCGGTGGTGTCGTCAACCGGATATATCTGGGGTTTATACTTGAATCCCTGGAAGGTATAGGCTCCTTCGAAATGTATGTTGTTCTGCCGGGTGAGCGGCAGGGTGAAGCCCGCCCCGAACAGTCCGGTGAGGCGCTTTTCGGCCTTCGAAAGCGTGCCGGCCACCGAGCTCATGCCCATCCCGCCCCACACTTCGACGATAGGAGAGGGAAGGTCCTTAGGTTGTTTTTCCTTCTTTTGCTTTTCCTGTGCCATGCCAGCGTTGATGCACAGGCCGAGGATGAGGAGCGGGAGGAGTATCTTTTTCATCAGTATTGTCTTTAGCTTTTCATTAAGACCATCATACCCCTTCAGGGGTGCCTGCAAAGGTAGTTTAATTTGGGATAACGGGGCCTTTCAGTCCCGGCCCGCGAACAGGATGCTGCCACCGTCGAACAGGGGACCGTCGTATAGCTCACGGATGCCAAATCCAAGGGATTCAAGGTACTGCCACACCTTTAATCCTTCCCGGTAATGCCTCAGCGAACCGAGGATGAATACCTCTTTGCGCAGTATGCCGCAACACCCGCCGAAGAAGCCGTGCCTGAACCCGGGCAGGATGATCCCTTCGGGCGCGACGTACAGGCAGTCCTTGCCGAAGTTGTCGAGGACCCTTTTTACCTTTTCATCGGAAGTGATGAAATGCTCCTGGTCGAGGGCCAGCAGGTTGCAGCGGGTGTATCCCTGGTCCACATGGATGAGGTCGTCGTCGTCGGCCAGGCGGGTGATCACGGAATCGGTGTTCCTGAAGTTGTGGATCAGGAGCCCGGGCAGCCATACCGCGTTGTAGGCCGACGAGGCGGGATATTTGTCCCCCACCGGTTGTTCGCCAGACACCACCTCCACCCCTTCATCATGCAATGCATCTAAATAGCGCTCGGGGGTGTTCGGGGCCGTCACCATCGTCCGGCCCATGGGGAGTAAGAAGATATCGGGATGGCCCGAGATGGCTTCATAGGTGATGCCTTCCGTGGCCAGCCCGAGAAGTTTCCCGTACCGGCCCAGCGCCTCCTTTGCTTCCTGCGGGATCCTGTGGTCAGCGATGATCAGCATGGTATGTTCTTCCTGTCAGGGTTTCGTCGCGTAAAAATACCACGGTATCGTAGTATTTCAGCAATGCTTTTTTATTTTTCGCGGCGTAGCCGATGGCGTAGTTGTATTGCCCCGGCGAGGTGCGGATCTCCAGGTGGCGGTGTCCCGTACCTTTCATCAGCGGGGCAAGCGCCTCTGCCCAGATCGCTGTCATGACCAGCTCGCGGAAGGCCACATGGAAGGGGCCGGCCACTAATTCTTCACCGCCCAGCAATCCTTCCGAAGGGTGCAGGCCGATTCGGATCACGTTCACCCCTCCGGCTTCGAGGACCCTGTAAACTTCCGCCGTCCGGCTTACCGCTTCATCCATGCCGAGCGCCCGGTACCGGCCTTCATGGTAAAGTTTTTCCAGTGCCGTGCCCCTGATCACCAGGGTGGGATAGATACGGGCATCGTCGGCCTCAAGCTCAACGAAAGCCCGGGCCGTTTCCAGGTCGTGCTGCCGGCTGTCGCCCGGAAGCCCGATCATCATCTGGAGCCCAAGCCGCAGGTGTGCATTCCGGATCATCGCCGAGGCCCTGATGGTGTCGGCAGCCGTGTGCCCGCGGCGGCTGGCCAGGAGCACCTCATCGGCCATCGACTGAGCGCCGAGCTCGACGGTGGTGACGTGGTACTTCTTCAGCAGCCTGACGACCGGTTCGCTGATGTAGTCGGGCCGGGTCGAGAGCCGGATGCCGTCAACCTTTCCGGCCGTGAGGTATGCTGCGGCCACGGCAAGGTATTCCGCCTGCAGGCCCGGGTCTATGCCCGTGAAGTTGCCGCCGAAGAAGCCGATCTCGACCACCTTTCTCCTTTTGGGGAAAGAGGCCAGGTGCTGTTCGATGATGTCGCGGACCGCTTCCGGGGCAGGCATGTTCGTGACGCCGGTGATCTTGTGCTGGTCGCAGTATATGCAGCGGAACGGGCAGGCCAGCTCGGGGATGAACACGGGGATGGTATAATGCTTGATCTTCACGGGTGGTGGATGTTATGGCTAAGGTAGGGATAAAAAGGTTCGGGGGACGAGGATCGGGGGACGGGGGAAAATTATTGGCTGAAATAAAAAATATATTATCTTTGCACCCTCAAAGGGGCATTAGCTCAGCTGGCTAGAGCGTTTGACTGGCAGTCAAGAGGTCATCGGTTCGACTCCGATATGCTCCACTCCTGTAAAACAAGCAGTTGCATTTTTATTGAAGTGTGACTGCTTTTTTCATTTGCACACGTTTTGATACACAACAATGTGATTTGCGGAGGTAATCAGATGGCTATGAATCGGCAGGGGGGTAGTCCGCAAAAAGCATTTTGGGATTCAAACAACACCTCCCGTGTAAGTCACTAAATCATCACCGAGAGGGGTATTGCCACCAAACCAGATTTCTATAAATGCCTCTGTAAAGCCTTATTTCAGTTCTTAACACATCGTACACTATAGCCTTCGTCATAGTTTAACCAGTTTCTGTGAGTATAATTACCATAACAACTCATTAACCTATCCCATTGCATAAGACCAGATATTTTTGTAGATGTCCACCAACTTCCATAAGCATAGACATCCCGGAACTCACCATAATAGTTCTCATACCTCCTACCCCCGGGTAGTGCTGTAAATCCATATAAGTCCGCCCCATTCCCATCATTTGCCCATCCAATTGCTGATTTCAAGTTTGCACCTACATCATATCCTCTGGGAATCCAATGTAAATCCCATACAGTGTCTCCGATTCCGAACTCACTATCAGCTGCCCCCTCCAATATACTCCATTCCTCATCACTTGGTATATGCCATCCTTGCGGACAAATACCTTGAATGGACTGTTGTACCTCATATTGCATCATCTCATCCCACTGATATAGCCCTCCATACTTATCACAACTATCAATACTGTTTCTGTAACAATACTTTTCAATAATACCATTATCCTCAGCATCCTCAAGGCTGTCAATCATAGTTCCCACATTCAAGTTCTCCTTCAGCCAACACTGGCTGAATATCTGTATGGTATTGTATACTTGCCCTTCATATGTCACTGTGGGTGTCCCCGGGCAAGGGATGTTGGTTGCAAACTGGAAGTAAAAAGTATCACTGACTAAGGGAGCATCAAGAATCCCGGACTCCACTCCTCCGAAATAACCAATGTATAGGAGTACATCTTCTAAAGCAAAACTGAATCCTTGCATAGCCTCAGATGCTTTGTTTTCATACTTGGGAGCAGAACTCAGCCCTATGTATGAAAGTGAAGCAGAACCTCTCTGATTTAGGTTTGGATGCAACATCTTTATCGTCTCCCGGAAGTTTTGCCACTGTACAGTGAATAATGACATCTTACCTCCTCCGGGAGTATAGCTGAATGAATGGACTCCCGATTCCAATACTTTCTCATACTGACAAACCACCCTACCCATAATATCAGCTACCAGACAGCTTACAAGTCCTTTCTCCGGGATATAATAAGATATGGTAGTGCTTTCAACAATGGGATTCGGGTAGTTCTGGTAGACTCGCAGTCCTTCCTCCATATCATCTACCTCCTCAACTCCCACAACGTAGTCCAATACGAGGACAGTATCGGGATAATACAGCACGGTATCTCCACCTTGTGTTCGATTCATCACCTTGATGCTGTCAAGTTGAATGTGGGTAGCACTATCAATGGCTGTGAAGGTGAGTTCCAAGGAAGGTTTTTGTGCATTGGAAGTCACCAAACAACCGAGCAGTAATACTATGGCGATAACAGCCTTTTTCATTGCTTCATCAGCTTTACAACCGACACCCCATCCCCACTTCTCAGCACAGCGAAATACATCCCCTCAGAGAGCCTTTCTGCCCCATATTCATAAGTATGGACCCCCGGGAGTTGATATGCACTCACAGCCTCCTCAACAGCCTCTCCGAGGTGGTTGTAAATGATGAGTTGGATATGGGCAGGTTCGGTTAGCTCGTATTCGATGGTTGTGGATGTTTTGAAGGGGTTGGGGTAGATGGATATTTTTACATCTTTGGGTATTTCTGGAATGCCAACCATACAAGCCTCTTCAACCTCTTGTTGGCTGTTACATCCAGTGGAATTACTTGCAATTTCAATTGAGCCGTTGGGATTTGCCAAATACTCACACACACTTTTCACTTCACAATGTGTTAACAATTGATTTGTATAGATTCCAAGGCCCGAAATTGATTTTGCATCAATATTATCAAGACCCGACAAACTTGCCAGACTACTATTAAATGTAACTCTTAAGTTACCACCACCTATTGTACTTAAACTACTCAGACTATATAGGTTTGCGAGAATACCATTACCGTGTATTACGAGGCTATTTCCTATTGAGACTATATTATCTAATCCAGTCAAGCTTGATAAAACCGGATTATCTTGAATGTTTATTGTTCCTCCTACAGATGTTATGTTTTCTAACCCAACCAAGCTTGTCATAGAATAGTTTGCCACAATATATATTGACCCTCCTATAGAGATTAAATTACTGATTTCTGATAAGTTTTGGATGTGAGAGTTAGACGTAAAAGTCAAATCATCTCCGATGACACTTAAGTTTTCTAAACCAGACAAGTCTGTAATAGAGGTTAAATAAATAGTAAGCCCTCCTTCAATCGATGATACATTATCCAAACCAACCAAATTTGTTAAACTGAAATTGCTTCTAAAATAAAGGTCGCCATTGACTGATGTGATGTTATCCAAGCCCAACAGATTCATTATAGCATTATTATCATTAATAGTTATATCACCTCCTATGTAGTAAAGGCTACTTAAAGATGAAAGACTCTCCAAAGAAGAATTGAATTCTATTGTCAGATCACCACCTATAGTATCCAAGTTTTCTAATCCAGATAAATTCATCAACGATGGGTTCTCATATATTGACAGACCTCCACCAATATCAGTTATGACACCAAGTCCGGCTAAATTAGTTATATCATCTCCAGCAATCATTACGTAGCCTCCAACCTCCGTACATCCCGGGTAATTGATGGGAAAGCTATCAATCTGTGATTGCGTGCTGAAGGTGATGCCATCGGGTAGGCAAGGTTGTGTTACAACTGCAGTACAGCCCACCATAATCAGAATGCACACTATGATAGCACGTAGTCGCATAGGTTTTCAGATTCTCTATTGTAGTAAAGGTACGAATATCCGGTAAAAATGCAAGGGGCAAACAACTTCGGTTATGATAGGTATCTGCTAAAAACCTCGTCAAACACCTTAGCATACGATCTTATGCAGTTCTCCCCTTCAGGGGTGATATGATAGGTTTTTCTGCGAAGATGGCGGTGTGGCTGCATGATGCCTTTCTTTGCCAAAGCTAAATTTCACGAAGTCAAAGCAAGGGGGTAATTTTAGTATCGGGGCCTCAAAGAAACGAAATAACCTTTCTCTTTTCAATTAACATCCGCTATGCGGTTCGCGTCCTGCATTACATGGATCTCATGTCTAAAATCTCATTACTCATGTCTCATGTGCCTTTTTATTCAACAACCGCTATGCGGTTGAGACCTCTTTAACGCCGGCCTTACTACAGGTGAGGAACCGCTACGCGGTTCACGTCCTGCGTTGCCCGTATCCCATGTCTCAAATCTCATTACTCATGTCTCATGTGCCTTTTTATTCAACAACCGCTACGCGGTTGAGATCTCTTTATCGCCGGCCTTACTACAGGTGAGGAACCGCTACGCGGTTCGCGTCCTGCAGTACATGGATCCCATATCTCAAATCTCATTACTCATGTCTCATGTGCCTTTTCATTCAACAACCGCTACGCGGTTGAGATCTCTTTAGCACCGGCCTTACTACAGGTGAGGAACCGCTACGCGGTTCGCGTCCTGCAGCACATGGATCCCATGTCCCAAATCTCATTACTCATGTCTCATGTCCCTTTTCATTCAACAACCGCTACGCGGTTGAGATCTCTTGAGCACCGGCCTTACTACACGTGAGGAACCGCTACGCGGTTCGCGTCCTGCATC